>DATJMR010000224.1:0-3330 GCA_035508595.1 Dyella sp. | reverse complement strand
AATTTGCGAGCGTCAGGACAACGACGGCGCACCAAAACCAGAAAGAACGTTTACGCATGGCGGAAGACACGATGGGCAGGGCGGGGTGTTCGGGCGTGCTTCCTGCTGGAGCTTCGGCAAAACTTGTGCGCGGCCGCGGGGCACGCGCTTGCTGATGCTCAGTCCGAATCGGGTTCTTTCCGCAGCATAACGAGATTGCGCAGAAAAATGGCCAACGTCACCGCCTCGCCGATGATGAAGACCGCCTCGCGCTGATGAATGGCATAGCTCAACAGGATCACGCCGCCGGCCACGCTCAAATACCAGAACATGGGGGGAATCAGGCTTTGGCCGCGCGATTCGCTATACAGCCATTGCACCAAAAAGCGCGCACCGAAGATGATCTGACCGACCAGGCCCGCGCCGATCCACAGAGTTTGGGTACTTAGCGACACATCGTTCTCCAGGACGTTGGCAGCAGGGCGGTCACGCTGTGGCGGGCATTCACGAGGCAAGCTCCGACGCGTCGCTCACGGGCGCCGTTTTTTTCCGGCGATGCAGCTGCAGATTGCGCAGGTAGATCAACAGGCCGCCGACCTGGCCCACGATAAACACCGGGTCCTTTTTGTAGCAGGCATAGCAGAGCAGCAGCACAGCACCGATGACGCTGGCATACCAGAACGCCATGGGCATCACGCTGCGCCGCTTGTATTCGCTGTAGATCCACTGCAGCAGGAACCGGCCGGAAAACACGGTCTGACCGATCAATCCCAGCACCAGCCAGGCGTTGTTAAGCATTCCCATTCAGGTTTCTCGGAGGCGCTGGAGGCGGGGTATTCCGCCTTTTTTCCAGGGTTAAACATGTGAACTATAAGGCAGGCGCGTCATGCGCGTCTCGAACGGTGAGCCGGGAGGCCGCTGAAATACCGTGACGGCCGGTCTATGGACCTTGGCTTGGGCCATAGCCTACGCTGCGCCGGTTGTCGACGACCTTTCCGCCCCTTTTGTGAGAATGTCATGAAATTTCTGGTGATGATCTACAACGACGACACCCTGCTGGACGCCCTGCCGGCCGGCCAGTACGACACCATGATGAACGGCTGCTTCAAGCATGCCGACGAACTGCGCGCGGAAGGGCATCTGCTGGATTCCATGCAGTTGGAGCCGCCCGCCCGGACCAAGACGGTGCGTGTGCGCAACAACCGGACCACGGTGGTCGACGGGCCGTTTGCGGAGGCGCGGGAGTATCTGGGCGGGTTCAACCTGATTGAAGCGGCGGATATCGATGAGGCCGTGCGCATCGCGCAGTCGTTTCCGTGGGCGGCCACCGGATGCATCGAGGTGCGCCCGGTACGGGATATCGATGCGGAGCGTCGCCGCGTCGGTGCGTAAGGTTTTCGCGATTACTCAGGATCGACCGCTCGTCATCCCGGCGCAGGCCGGGATCCAATCAAATACGCGTCCGTAGGACACGAAACCATCATTGAGTGCTTCGTACGGTTTATTTCACTAGATCCCGGCCTGCGCCGGGATGACAGTGAGGCGAGTGGATATTTTTCGGCGGCGTTCAATCAGGTGAGCTGCTTTTGCTCTTCCTCGTCATCCAGCGGCAGCACATCGTCGAAGATGGTGTAGTCGATCACATTCACGCCGTGTTCGTTCCTGCGCACCAGATCGACGTAGCGGTGATTCCAGCGCACGTCCTTAATATTCCACTGCGCGCGCGCCATCATCGATTGGGAGGTGGTTTCGTCCACGCCTTCGATGGTGAGCAGCAGCGAGGTTTCGGTGGCTTCCAGGCTTTCGGGCGTTTCGTTGTACAGCGGGCTGTTTTCGTCGATGACATGCATGAGGCTCCAGCTCAGCATGAACACGGGATGCTCGTCGCGCACCAGTTGCAAGTCTTCGATGCGGCGAATCTGAAAACCTTCCGGCGAGATATGCAGTCGCAGCAAGTGCAATTGCGCGGAAGCCTGTGCGATCAGGTTCAGGCGCATGTTCGCGGCGCGCATCATCAACGTCTGCTTGCCGTCGATCACGCGCACGACGGGGTGTTTGCCGAACACGATCTTGGCCTGCGGGCGCGAGAAGCGCGCGAAGATCAAGCCGGTAAACACGGCGATGTTGCCCATGCCGACAATGATTTCCACCGTCGCCACGACATGCGTGTACACCGATGCCGGATGCATGTCCCCATACCCGACGGTGGCGAGCGTTTCCACGCTGAAGAAAAACGCGCCGGCAAGGCCTTTCGGATACTGGTTGGCGATACCGTTGGGATCGATCTGATAGATCATCGCGAACACGGCGTTGAACATCAGGAACACGCTGACGGCCATGCCAAAGAAGGCAGGCCAACTCATGGTGAGCGCACGATGGTAGAAGTCGTCCCAGACGCGCTCGTTCAGGCCTTCGGAAACGAACGGGCGCCCGCCGATTTGCACCACGCGCGGTCGCAGCCAGAATGCCAACTTGCGCTTGCCGCCCATCTGGAAAACTCCCTGCCGTCGCTGCGTGAAGGGATTGTAGCGCTCACCCGATGCCGCCCGGCATCCGTCATGCGCGCGGGCAGCCGGCGCGGTAAGCTTGCCGGTCTCACCCGAAGGCGGCGTTTCATGCTCAGGCTCATCGGTTTCGACGGCGACGACACGCTTTGGCACAGCGAGGGCTATTACCGCGACGCCAGCGCGCAATTTATCGAGGTGGTCGCCCGCTACGTGGACGTCAGCGATACCCACGTGCAGGCCGGCATGCTGGCGACCGAACGGCGCAACCTGAAGCTGTTCGGCTACGGCGCCAAAGGCATGACGCTGTCGATGGTGGAGACCGCGATCGCGATTACCGAAGGACGCATTTCCGCGGCCGACATTCATCGGTTGGTAGAGGTGGGCAAGACCGTGCTGCAACATCCGGTGGAGTTGCTGCCGGGCGTGCGCGACGCCGTGGCCAACGTGGCCGAGCATCACGAGGTGGTGCTGATCACCAAGGGCGATCTGTTCCATCAGGAAAAGAAAGTCGCGCAGTCGGGACTGGCGGACTTGTTTCATCGCATCGAAATCGTGTCGGAAAAAGATATCGCCACGTATCGGCGCGTGCTCGGCGAGTTTTCGCTGGCACCGGCGCAGTTCGCGATGGTGGGCAATTCGTTGCGTTCGGACATCGAGCCGGTGATTCGCTTGGGCGGATGGGGCGTGCATATGCCCTATCACGTCACCTGGGAGCACGAGATGGAAAACGGATTGGGCGATGCGGACGCGCCGCGCATGCTCACCGTCGACGTACCGGCCGGCATCCCCGCCGCGATTGCGCAACTGGCCGAACGCGCGGCGCGGTGAGGCGAGCATGCTGACC
>DATJMR010000223.1:0-5826 GCA_035508595.1 Dyella sp. | reverse complement strand
ACATCCTGCTTATTGATGACTTGAAATAAGTCCTCTGCCTTCTTTAGCGACTTGGGGATAGCGGGCACGAACGGCCGATACTGCAATTGCGGGCTGTTGGTGCGGCTGACGATGCCAAACAGCCGCGTAAGATTGACCGGTCCGTTGACTTCGTACAGTTCGGTTTCCGTCAAACCGAACTGTTTCAGCAGATAGTCGGTTAGCTTTTTCGGGCAATTGTCCGCGACTTCCAATCGTACTGCGTCGCCGAAACGCCGGGACGACAATTCGCCGCGCAACGCACGGGCGAGGTCGTCCATTTCTTCCGGATCGATGGTGAGGTCGGCATTGCGGGTCAGTCGGAATTGATAGCAGCCGTGCACTTCCATACCCGGGAACAGCTCGTCCGCATGGGCATGCATGATCGAAGAGAGCAAGACGTAATTTTCGCCGCCTTCGCAGATATCGTCAGGCAGGCGGATGATGCGGGGAAGCACGCGCGGCGCGGGCAAAATGGCGAGGCCCGAATCGCGGCCGAAGGCGTCTACGCCTTCCAGTTCGACGATGAAGTTGAGGCTTTTGTTGACCAGCAACGGAAACGGATGTGTAGGGTCCAAGCCAATGGGTGTCATCATCGGCGCCACTTCCTGGCGGAAGTAGCGTTGTACCCAACGCTTTTGCGCCGCCGTCCAGGTTTCGCGGCGCACGATGCGAATGCCGTGCTGGTCCAGCTCCGGCAGCAGGCGTTCGTTGAGAATCGCGTACTGACGTGCGATCTGGCGGTGCGCTATCTCGCTGATTTCCGCCAACGCCTGTTTGGGCGGAATGCCGTCCGGCCCGACGATTTCATGTCCGAAAGCGAGCTGGCTCTTCAAGCCGGCCGCGCGGATTTCGAAGAACTCGTCCATGTTGCTGGAAAAGATCAGCAGGAATTTCAGCCGTTCCATCAGCGGCGTGCGCTCGTCGAGCGCTTGTTCCAGCACGCGATTGTTGAACTGCAACTGCGACAGCTCGCGGTGAATGTAATGAGCCTTGTCGTTGAGATCGACGGCGGGAGCGGAAGCTGCCTCTTCGTTCTGTGCGACGGTGCTGGCGGCGGACATGGCGTCTTGGTCTTTGAGTCTGCTCATCGATACATCGATCCGGTGACTGTCGTTATGCGAACCCGCAGGGATACGGGAGTGCCACGGCGTTGACATGGTGCGGTAACGCGTTGACATGGGTGTGACATGGGCAGCGTAGGGCTGTGCGTCAGGACATGTCTTCGGCTGCCAGGTAATGGCTGGGCGGAGCACCCAGCGTACGCCGAAACGCGGCGGTAAAGGCGCTGGTACTGCCGTATCCCAGTTCCATGGCGACCCGCGTCACGGATTGCCCGTGTCCCAGCCGCGCCAGCGCGGCCAGCAGGCAGGCTTGTTGTCGCCAGTGGCTGAAGCTCATACCGGTTTGTTCGCGGAACAGCCGGGTAAAGCTACGGCGGCTCATATCGGCCTTGCGGGCCATCGTATCGATGTCTACCTCCACGGAGGGCGATTTCATCAGCGCATGGCACAGGCGCGCCAGGCGCGGATCCTGCGGTAAGGGCGTGCTCAGAGGCAGGGCCGGCATGCGCGCAATTTCTTCTACGAGCAAGCGCATCAGGTAATCGTCGCGACCGCCCAGTGTGTATTCGGCGGGAAGATCCACCGCTTCGGACAACAAGGCATGCAACAACGGCGACACACTGATAACCGTGCAATGCACAGGCAGACGGGCCTTCGCGGCCGCGTCGGGAAGCACATAAGCGCTGCGTGTGCTGGTGGGGCCGCCCATATGCACCAGATGCGCGCAACCGGCGGGAATCCATAAAGCGCGGCGCGGGGGAACCACCCAGCTTCCTTCGGCTGTGGTGACCGTCAGCACGCCCGTAATGGCGTAGAGGCATTGCCCGCGTTTGTGCGTATGGCTGGGCAGAATCGTGCCGGATGGATAGTCGCTGCCGGTGGCGACGACATCGCGCGGGGTGTCTTCGTAGGCGATGACTCGGGTATTTCGCATGGTCTCTAGTTTGGCCCGAATTCGACATAAGTTGACCCGATAGTGCATGCAGGCCGCCCATGGCTACTTTAAGGTGACGCCCGCAGTTAGGCAATTTCCCTCCAAATTCCCAGAAGAGACTATGCAGAACTCCGCCGAATCGGTTTCGCTGCCTTCGACGTCGCCTCGCACGGACTACACCATCCTTGGCGCCATCAGTTTTTCGCATTTGCTCAACGACATGATTCAGTCGTTGATTCTTGCGATCTATCCCATCTTGAAGAGCGGGTTTCACTTGAGCTTCGGGCAGGTGGGCTTGATCACGCTTACCTATCAGGTCACCGCCTCGCTGTTGCAGCCGTTGGTGGGCATCGTGACCGATCGCAAACCGATGCCTTATTCCCTGCCGGTAGGCATGAGCTTCACGCTTTGCGGTTTGCTGCTGCTGGCGACAGCGCCGAATTTTCAGGTGTTGCTGGTAGCGGCTGCGTTGGTGGGCACCGGCTCCTCGGTGTTTCATCCCGAATCCTCGCGCGTGGCGCGCCTGGCCTCGGGCGGGCAGCATGGATTGGCGCAATCGCTGTTCCAGGTGGGCGGCAACACGGGATCGTCGCTTGGCCCCTTGCTCGCCGCATGGATCATCGTGCCGCACGGACGCGGTAGCGTCGCCTGGTTTTCGCTAGCGGCACTGCTGGCAATCGTGGTGTTGTTGCAGGTGGGACGCTGGTATGGACTGCATCACGTCAGCCGCGGCAAAGCGGTGCGGCATGTCGCGGGCGAAGCGTTGAGCCGCTCTAAAGTGTTTATGTGCCTGCTCATCCTTGGGTTGCTGATTTTTTCGAAATATTTTTATCTGGCCAGCATCAGCAGCTATTTCACGTTCTACCTGATGCACACGTTCAGCGTGTCGGTGCAGGCGGCACAGGTTTATTTGTTCGTGTTTCTGTTTGCCGTGGCCGCAGGTTCGCTGATTGGCGGCCCTGTAGGCGACAGGGTGGGGCGCAAATGGGTGATCTGGGTATCGATCCTTGGCGTTGCACCGTTTACGTTGGCGT
Organism: Dyella sp.; assembly: GCA_035508595.1. GTDB lineage: Bacteria > Pseudomonadota > Gammaproteobacteria > Xanthomonadales > Rhodanobacteraceae > Dyella_B. Next base: position 2,776 of record DATJMR010000223.1, on the reverse strand, counting down.
TGCCGCATGCAAATTTGTTCTGGACGGGCGTGCTGTCCGTCGTGATCGGCCTGATTTTGTCGTCGGCGTTTTCGGCCATTCTGGTCTACGCGCAAGAATTGATACCTGGTCGCGTGGGCATGATTTCCGGCCTGTTCTTCGGATTCGCCTTCGGCATGGGCGGTATCGGCGCGGCCGTGCTTGGGCGTGTGGCCGACGTGCATGGCATCGATTACGTGTATTCGCTCTGCGCGTATTTGCCGTTGATCGGCGTGCTGGCGGTGTTCTTGCCGAATCTGGACAAAGATAAAGCGCATCGCGCGTGAGGCTTTCAGCCCTCTCCCGGCCGGGAGAGGGCTGCACACGCAAGGATCAATGCTTCTCCGGCGTCGGCCCTTGCACCACCTGCATCAGATTGCCGGGCTTGAGGTATTTCTTGAATACCGTTTGCACCTGTTGCGGCGTCAGCGTCAGGTAATGCTTGGCGGCGACCATCGGTTGATCCAGCGGTTCGTCGTGCCACGCCCATTCGAGCAGCGAACGCGTGATGCCGTTGATGCTGGAAACGCCCACCGGAATGGAGCGGATCTCATACTGGCGCGCGTTGTCCAGTTCGTCTTGCTTCATGGGCTTGGTTTGCATGTCGATCAGATTCTGGCGCACCAGCGCATCGACCGGCGCCACTTTGTCCGGGTCGCTGCCGTACTGCACGAAGAAGATCGAACGCGAGCGGTCGAAGTGGATGCCGGAGCCCGCGCCGTAAGCAAAACCGTGTTTCACGCGGATATCCGTCATCAGCCGCGAAGCAAAACCGTTTCCGCCTAGCACGTTATTGCCCAACTGCAGGGCGTAGCGATCGGGATTGTGCATGTTGAGTTCGAGCATCTGACCCATCAACACCTGATCTTGCGATGCATACGGGTTCTCGACGACCGCATAGCCCGCCGGATTGGTGCTGACCGGCTTGGAAATCACGTCGGGCTTCGGACCTTGCGCTTTCCACAGACCGAAGTAGCGCTGCACCGTGGCCTTGGCTTGATCGGGTGTGACGTCGCCTACGACGACGATGGTGGTGAGGTCGGGGCGATACGTCGCGGCGTAGTAATCCTTGAGGTTTTGCAACGTCAGCGACGAGACGGTTTTGGGCGTCGCAAACCGCAAGTCGGGATCGCCGGCAGGCAACAGGCCCGTTCGCAGCGCCTTCATCATCTTGTATTGCGGCGATTGCATTTCGCCGGCGAGCGAACGCGCCAGCGTTTCCTGCTGTACGGTGAAACCTTGCTGCGGCAGCGCAGGGTGAAGCTCGTTGTCGGCCAGCAACTGCATGGCGCGGTCGAATTGATCGCTGAGCGCGGCCACGCCGAAATCGGTGCCGCCGGTTTCGTTGGCGGAGATATCGTCCAGCGCCTTATGGAACGCGTCGCGATCGAGCGTGGTGGAGCCGTAATCGAAAAGCGTGCCGAGCAGGCGCGCCGCCCCTTCTTGCCCGGACGGCTCCTGCAATTTCGGATTGTTGTCGATATGGCCCATGACGGTGACGGTTTTGCTGATGCTTTCCGGCTGCACGATCAGGCGGATGCCGTTGTCGAGCTTCATCTCCACGGGCGACAACGTCCACTTTGGCATCTCGAGCTTGCTGAGTTTTTCCGATGCCCATGGCGGCAGCGGCGCATCGAGTTTGTCGTTGCCGGCAAACGATTCGGAACCGCCGAAGCCGGCGCTGTCCGGCGGACGTTTGCCGTTGTTGTCGGGCGTGAGGATGACCGTAACGCGCTCGCTCGGCTTCAAATACTGACGTGCGATGCGGTTCACATCATCCACGGTTACGGTGCGAAATTGCTCCTCGGCTTCTTCCGGCGAGGTCAGGCCCATCCAGGCAATGGCTTGCGACCATGCGCTGGCGAGCGTGACTGCGCTGTTCTTGTTGAATTCGGCTTGCGAGATTTCCGAGCGTTTGGAGGCTTCGACCAGGTCCGTGGGCACGCCATGCTTCAGCACATCGTCGATGACGCCCTGAAGATCGGCCTGCGCTTTTTTCGCATCGCCATCCTTGGGGAAGCCCACTTGGATCATGCCTACGCCGCCGTAACTGAACGGCTGCAACTGCGCGCTGGTATCGAGCACCTTGCCTTCCACCGCCAGCGCGGAAAGCGAACTGCGCGCATTGCTCAATACGTCGAGCAAAATCTGCGCGGCGGCATTGTCTTTGTCCATCAAACCCGGCATGCGGAAAAGAAATTGCACCGAACCCGTGCCTCGGGGCGTGGTCGATGCGATCGTCTGCGGCTTTATCGGCTGCAGCTTGAGCGGTGCGTGTGCCGGCGAGGCGCGCTTTGGAATGACACCGAACAGCTGCTGCACTTTTGCCAAGGTCTGCTGTGGGTTCACATCCCCCACGATCACCAGCAGCGCATTGTTGGGCGCGTACCAATCTTTGTAGAACGCCTGCAAATCGGCGGACGTGGTTTTGCCGAACGAGGAGCGCGTGCCGAGCGGATCTTCCGCGTAGCCCGTGCCAGCGTAAAGAATGCCTTCGGCTTTTTGGAAGGCGAGAAACTCCGGTTCGGAGATATCGCGCGAGACTTCCTGCTCGATCGCGCCGCGCTCACGGTCCCAGTCCGCCTGGGTGAGCAAAGCACCTTCCATGCGCGCCGATTCGATATGCAACAGGATATCCAGGTAATTCGACGGCGCGACAAAGTAATACTGCGTGGCGTCGTTGGTGGTAAAGGCGTTGTTGTCCGCCCCCATTTTGCCGGTCATCTCGTTGAGCTGAGCGCCGGTCAAGCCCTTGCTA
>DATJMR010000222.1:0-4772 GCA_035508595.1 Dyella sp. | reverse complement strand
CGAGCCGCTTCCAACAACACGGCAAAATCGCCGCTGATCAGATTTGCCTGTACCTCCACGCTGACCCGCTCGCCTTTGGCGTCGATCAACTCCCAGATTTGCGCCCCTTCGTGCTCTTGCATGGATAACGCCGGAAGCCTCGCAAGATCCTCGGGATGTTTGGGGTAACCGTAGGTTTTGAGCAGCGATGGGCTCGCCACGGGCAGCACGCGCGACTGACCAAAGCTACGAACAATCATGTTGGCATCGGTATCGAGCTTGGTCCGCACGCGAATCGCAAGATCGAAACCCTCGCCGATCAGGTCCACGCGACGGTCGTTCGAAAGCACCCGCACCTGAAGCTTCGGATACATCATCATGAACTCCGGCAGGATGTACGCAACCACGGTTTGTGCAATCGAAACCGGACAGCTAAAACGCACGATCCCGCGCGGTTCGGCACGCAGCTCATCCACGGCTTCCTGAGCGGCCCTCGCCTCTTCCAGCACAGCCCGGCAGTGCCCGTAGAAGCGCTCCCCCACCTCGGTCACCACAAAACGCCGCGTCGTGCGTTGCAGGAGGCGAACCCCCAAGCGATCTTCCAACTGGGCAATCCGCTTGCTCAGCCGGGACTTAGGCACCCCCAATGCCCGGCCGGCCGACGAAAAGCCGCCGTGCTCCACCACGGACGCGAAGAAGTAGAGGTCGTTCAAGTCCTGCATGGCACCAGGTAAAACGCTCATCGTCGTTTCCTTTTTGGAACGATAAGTTCCGAATAGCCTATCTTATCGCCGGTTTGTTCGGAATATATCTTTAATTCCAACGTCGGCTCGACCGACTTGGACCGAGATATGACCATGAAACTTCTACATCTTGACGCAAGCTCGCTGGGCCAACATTCCGTTTCGCGCGAACTGACCGCCGCGATCGTCACCCAGCTCAGCCAGGAACACACCGCTCTGGACGTGACCTACCGCGACCTGACCGCGAACCCACTTCCCCATTGGTCTCCCGTCGTGGATGCGCAAAGCGACGCCGCGAAAGCGGGCGAAGTGGTGATGGACGAATTTCAGGCCGCCGACATCGTGGTGATCGGCGCTCCGATGTACAACTTTTCGATCCCCAGCCAGCTCAAGGCGTGGATCGATCGCATCGCAGTAGCCGGCAAAACCTTCAGCTACACCGAGAACGGCCCGAAAGGCCTCGTCGAAGGCAAGCGCGTGATCATCGCCTCCAGCCGCGGCGGCATCTATAGCGCCGGACCGGCTGCAGGCCTGGATTTCCAGGAAACCTATCTGCGCACGGTACTGGGCTTTCTCGGCATCACGAATATCGAGTTCGTTCGCGCCGAGGGCGTCAACATGAGCGCGGACCACAAAGTGAAGGCGATCGCCTCCGCCCGCGACACCATCACAACACTGGCTGCCAAAGCCGCCTGATATAGAACGACCTCCCTCTTCCCCTCTTAAAGAGCGTCCCTTGCGGACGCTCTCTTTTTCTCTTTCGAAGACCGATCAACGACCGAAGCGAATTTCGCCGCCGTCGTGTTCGCGATCCCAGCCGCGCAACTCGTCGCGGATATGCGCGATACGTTGACGACCGAGCGCGTTGCGTTCCTCGTCCAGCACTTGGCCATCGAGCAATTCGGCCATGCGCTGCGCGGTGGGCAACATGGTGTCCCACGCGTCCAAGGCCGATACGACGCCGGGAAGCGCCATAAAGAAACTCAATCCTGGCGTACGCAGCGTATCAAGCCGGGTCAGATCGAAACTTCCCGGCTTGAGCATATTGGCGACGCTGAAGATCGGCCCCGCTTCGCGCCGACCATCCACCAAACGGTGATAGATGCCCATGTCGCCGTATTCCAAGCCCGCTTTCTCGGCCGCGACAATCAAATCCGCGCCGTTGAAATGGTGGCCGTCGCGAGCGATGACAAACAGGCTCACGATCCGCTCGACCGGCATTTGTGCGGGACGCTTGCCCAAATCGGAACGGGGCGGAATGCGCGGCGCCGGTGCGTGTGCCGGCGCGTGTGCGGGTTCTGCGGCCACCGTAGGCACCGGCGAAACGACGGCTGCCGGCTCAAACGGCGCCGCCTTCGCGGGCACTGGCTGCGAGGGCGCGCGCAGCGCTTCAACAATGGATGCCGCGTGCCCGGTGGGTTTGGGCATGTCCACCGGCTCGTGCCGTTGATGCGCCAGCGTCGCGCCGAGCTTCTCCAGCTCCGCACGCAAACCGACATCCAACTCGCCTTGCTGCGGCGCCGGCTCGTTGAACAACGGGTCTACGCGATCCCGCACGCCGTCGCCAAATGCACCGCTTTCGTCGATGGATTCGCCCAGCGTGGGCTCGCGCCGTTCCGCACCGGGTTCGGGAGCAAGGCGGCGTTTGCCCTGCTCTTTTTTCGGTTCGCCAAACAACCAGACCAGCGCCAACACGATCACGCCCACGACCGCCAGCGGAATGCCGACCCAGGGATTCCATGCAAAAGCCAATTCGGATCCAAGCATCATGATCTAAGTCCTCACGCAGCTCCGGCCAACTTCGCCGCTTCAGCCAGATCGACCTGCACCAGACGGGAAACGCCCGGCTCGCGCATGGTAACGCCGCACAGCTGGCTGGCCGCTTCCATGGTGGCCTTGTTGTGGCTGACAAAGATGAACTGCACCTTTTCGCTCATCTCGCGCACCATGTTGGAGAAACGCCCCACGTTCGCCTCGTCGAGCGGCGCGTCCACTTCGTCCAGCAAGCAGAACGGCGCAGGATTCAAGGCGAAGATGGCAAACACCAGCGATACGGCGGTGAGCGCCTTTTCGCCACCCGACAGCAATGTAATGTTCGACACGCGCTTGCCGGGCGGGCGCGCCATGATCGATACGCCGGTGCTGAGCAAATCGTCGCCGGTAAGTTCGAGATAAGCGTGACCGCCGCCAAACAAGCGCGGGAACAATTCCTGCACGCCGGCGTTCACGCGATCGAAAGTCTCCTTGAAACGCTGGCGTGTTTCGCGGTCGATCTTCTTGATCGCGTTTTCCAGTGTTTCCATCGCGCTGGTGAGGTCGGCCAGCTGGTTGTCGAGATAGGTCTTGCGTTCGCTTTGTTCCGCGTGCTCCTGAATCGCCGCGAGATTCACCGGCTCCAGGCGCGCAATCTTCTGCGCGAGATCGGCGAGCTGCTGACGCCACTGCGTAGCGTCGACATCTTCGGCCAATTCGGAAAGCAGGGTTTCCAGATCCAGACCCGAGGCGGCGATAGCTTCGGCCAGTTGATCCGCACGCATCTGCAGCGCCTGCGCCGCGAGCTTCTGCTCGGACATCTTTTCGCGCAGGCCGGCCAGCTCCTGCTCCAGGTTGTGACGTTGCTGCTCCAGCTTGCGGAACTCGATGTCGCAGTCTTCCAGCGCGCGACGCGCTTCGACCAACTGGCGGTCGACCAACAAGCGTTGATCCAGATACGTCTGGCGTTCCGTTTCCAGTTCGGCGATGGGATCGGAACCGGCCGCCAGCTGCTCCGCGATTTCGGTGCGGCGTGCCTCGATCAGGCGGATCTGGCTGTCCATGCGCGCCAGCGCCTGCTCCAGCGACGTCAACGAAGAACGCTTGGATTCCATACTCAACGCCAGCGCATGCGCCTGATCGGCCGCCTCACGCGCATTCATGCGCGCTTCTTCGCGCGCTTCAAGCAGTGCGCGTCGTTCGTTCTCAAGCTCACGGCGCTGATCTTCCAGATCGCCCATGTTGTTGACCGATTCGTCCAGACGAGCGCGCGCATCGCGCGTTTGCGTTTGCAGCTCGTCCATCTGCTCAATCAAAGCCGACAGCTCGCTGGCTACTTTCTCGGCGCGCGCACGCGCGGTTTCGACCTTGCCGCGATGACTTTGCAGCTGGCCCGCCAGCTCGGATTGACGCCGATGCGCGTTATAGAGCTCGCGCTGCGCATCGTCGCGCGCGCGCTCGGCTTCGAACTTGCTGGTGCGCAAATCATCGAGCCGTGCGCCGGCTTCTTCGATCCGCGCTTCGAGCGCTTCGACTTGCTCGTTCAGCGTACGAATTTCGCGTTCGCGCGCCAACACACCCAATTGATTGCCCTGCCCGCGGCGTACGCTGGCCCAACCCGGGCCGAGCCATTCGCCCGTGCGAGTGATGACCGACTGATAAGGCGCCAACGCCGACAAACCCGAAACGCGACGATGGGCGTCGTCAATGTTTTCCGCTGTAAGCACATGGCCAAGCATGGCGATGGCAGACGCCGGGCCGCGCACATGGGCGGCCAGCGTGCCGGCCGTGGCCGCGCCGCCTTCGGCACCGTCGAGCAATGCGACATCGGCGTTGCTCAGCGAATGAAACTCCTTGGCCAGATCGTGTGCGCCGTCGACCAGCACGCTATCGATAAAGCCGGACAGCACGGTTTCGACGGCCGTTTCCCAGCCCGCTTCAACTTGCAGCACTTCACCGAGGCGGCGGTTTTTGTCCAGGCCAAATTGCGATAGCCAGTGGCTCGCGGCGCTTTCTTCCTGGCCGAGCGCGGCGTGTTGCAACGCTTCGAGCGATGCGAGGCGTCCACGGGCCGTCTGCAGCTGCTGGCGCGCATCGTTGAGCGTGCTTTGAACCTGGCGCTCCTCGTCGAGCACTTTTTCGTAAGCGATCTTGTGCTGATCGAGCATGCCGCCGAGCGATTCCACGCGCTCGCGCTGTGTATCGTGCTCGGTATGCAATTGGTCGGCTGCGGCATCCAGCGCGGCGACGTCGGTGGCTTTCTGTTCGGTGTCCAACGCCTCCTTGCGTTTGGACAAA
>DATJMR010000221.1:0-5992 GCA_035508595.1 Dyella sp. | reverse complement strand
TACGTCATGTCTTCCACACCTATCGCTGCTCGCCACAAAGGCTTCAATCGCGCCGAGATCGTCGATCAAAACTTCATGGAATTCGTGCAGCATTGGCAAGGCGAAGTGCATGCCAAGCCGGGCGAGCACGAGCCGGTGCTGCCGGGCAGTTCGCTTGATGCTCAGGGCTTTCGCGAACTGTTCGAATCGCAACTCATCTCGCGGCATCTCGACTTGATGGCGCGCGTGCTGCGCGTACAGAACAAAGTGTTCTACACCATCGGCAGCTCTGGTCACGAAGGCAACGCGATGATCGCGCGGCTCACGCGCCATACCGATCCGGCGTTTCTGCACTACCGTTCCGGCGGCTTTATGGCCGAGCGTTTCCGCAAGCTGCCCGGCATGGACCCGGTGATGGATTCGGCGCTGTCGTTTGCGGCAAGCAAGGACGATCCCGCTTCCGGTGGTCGCCACAAAGTGTGGGGCAGCAAACCGTTGTGGGTGTTGCCGCAAACCTCGACGATCGCTTCGCATTTGCCCAAGGCGTTCGGCACGGCGGTTGCCATTGAGCAGGCGCGTCGCATCGGGCATGAGTTGCCGATTCCCGGCGATTCGATTGCCATTTGTTCGTTCGGCGATGCATCGAGCAACCATGCAACGGCACAGACGGCGTTCAATGCCGCCTCGTGGACGGCGTATCAAAAATTGCCGGCGCCGGTGTTGTTCGTCTGCGAAGACAACGGCATCGGTATTTCGGTGAAAACGCCCAGTGGCTGGGTCGCGAACAATTTTCGGCACCGCCCCGATCTGGATTATTTCTTCGCCGATGGCCTGGATTTGGCGGCCGGCTACGAGCAAGTACAGCGTGCGGTCGAGCATTGCCGCCAAACGCGTCGCCCCACCTTTCTGCATCTGAAGACCACCCGCATCATGGGGCATGCCGGCACCGATTTTGAAATCGAATGGCGCAGCATCGAGGAACTGGTTGCGGTCGAAGCGTCCGATCCGTTGTTGCGTTCTGCCGCTATTGCGCTCGCATCGGGCTTGTATACGAAGGACGAGCTCATCGCCTTGAACGAAACGACGCGCAAGCGTTGCTTCGCCGCGGCGGAAGAAGCCGATCGCCGCCCCAGGCTGCAAAGCCTGGATGAGGTGATGGCGCCGCTTGCACCGTATACGCCGAACAACGTGAAAGCCGAAGCGGAACGCAGCGATTATCACGACAGGCGCGTTGCCGTTTTCGGCAGTGAGCAAAAGCTGCCCGAAAAACAGCCCCCGCGTCATCTGGCCATCCAGATCAATCAAGCGTTGCACGACGTGATGGCAAAGTATCCTCAATCGCTGCTGTTCGGCGAAGACGTGGCGCAGAAAGGCGGTGTCTACACCGTCACCAAGGGCTTGCATAAGGCCTTCAAGGGCAATCGCGTCTTCAATACGTTGCTGGACGAAACGGTGATCCTCGGTCTCGCGCAGGGCTACGCCAATCTGGGCATGCTGCCGATTCCGGAAATTCAATATCTGGCGTACTTCCACAATGCTTGCGACCAGATTCGCGGCGAAGCGGCATCGCTACAATTTTTCTCCAACGGGCAATACCGCAATCCGCTGGTCATGCGCGTGGCGTCGTTGGGTTATCAGCGCGGGTTCGGCGGCCATTTCCACAACGACAACTCGATTGCGGCATTGCGCGATATCCCCGGTCTCGTGGTCGGCTGTCCAAGCCGCGGCGACGATGCGGCCACGATGTTGCGCACGATGATGGCGCTGGCCAACGTGGACGGTCGCGTGTGCGCCTATTTGGAGCCGATTGCGCTCTATATGGCGAAAGACCTTTACGAAGCCGGCGACGGCCAATGGCAGTTCTCCTATCCGGCACCCGGTGAGGCGATGCCTTTGGGCGAGGGGCGCGTCTATAACGATGAAGCCAACGACCTGGTGATCTTCACTTTCGGCAACGGCGTGCCGATGGCGCTGCGCTCGGCGCGTACCATCGAGAAAGAACTGAGCTGGAAAGTCCGCGTGGTCGACCTGCGCTGGCTGGCTCCGCTCAACGACGCGTTCATTGCCGCACAGGCCAAGGGCGCCAAGCATATTCTCGTGCTCGACGAAGGTCGCAAGAGCGCGGGTGTGGGCGAGGGCGTCATCACGGCCATCGCGGAAGCCGGTTTCGGCGGCACGCCGCTGGAGCGTGTGGTGGGCGCCGACACCTATACGCCGCTGGCTGGCGCCGCGTTTCTGGTGCTGCCCGACGATGCGGCGGTGGTGGCGGCGGCGAAAAAACTGGCGCAGCGCAAGTAACGCACAGCGGTGTGTCGATGCGGGCTTGCCCGCATTGGCGCGCGCGTCAGCTATGGGGGTCCTGCTTGATGCTTGTGTGGCGTCGTTGCGTGCAGAGCATCTCCGCGCGACGTTCGTAGGCGTGCACGTGATTGCGGCCATGCAGCTTCACGTAATACATCGCCTGATCGGCACGCTCGATCAAGCTTTCCAGCGTATCGCCCATGCTGCGCATGGAAAGACCAATACTCACACTCAGCAGCAGTTCGGCATGATCGACGGGAATTTCCAGGCGGTGCACGCGTCGGCATAGCCTTGTTGCGACTTGCATCGCCTGTTCTTGGTTGGCATCGTGCAGCATGGCGACGAATTCTTCGCCGCCGTATCGGCCCAGCAAGTCGCCGGGGCGCAGTTCGCCGATCAGCACATTCGCTACCGCCACCAAAGCACGATCCCCTGCCGCATGCCCTTGCAGATCGTTGAGCGTTTTGAAGTGATCCAGATCCAGAAACAGCAAGGCCACGGGGCGTCCAGAGTGAACAGCATCGTTGAGCAGGGTATTGGCGGCTTCCGTCCACGCACGCCGGTTGAGCGTGTTGGTAAGTGCGTCGCGATCGGCCAACACGCGAACGCTGTCGCGATCGTGGCGCATCGTTAATGCGCGGTCGGCCAGGCCCAGCGACAGCACAACGGCTTCAAATGCACCCGTGGCAATGCTTGCGTCGTTGAGCCAGTCCAGGTTCGGCAGTGCACCGGTGGTTTGCGCGCTGGTCATCGCGGTCAGTACCAGCAAAGGTGTCCATCCCGCCAGGAAAAACCATGCCTGGCGCGAGCCTCTCGCACCCGCGACGAGCGCGACCAAAAGCAGCAGCAAAGCGCCGAGAATCAATACGGGATTGATCAGCGTTTGCGCCATCACAACCAGCTCGTGCACACCCGTACAGCGCAACAGCACGATCAGCGGCATGGCAAAGCCAAGCGCAACCACAGGAACGCGCAAGGTCGGCACGTACCGTTGCACGTCGCAAAATCGATTGACGAAGAGCGCGGCGAACGATACGGACAGTGCCACCGCCGAGCCTCCGACCAATACTTCGGACCCGGCCAACCACGTCATGCCGAGCGGTTGGAACAGATAGCCCGTCTGCACGCCTTGCACGACGACGTAGCAAAGCATGTATCCGGTGTACCAGGCAAAAGTCATGTCGGACAGCATGATGGCGAAACAGAAGGCCATCAGCGCCATGGCCATCATGATGGCGAAACACGCGGTCGCAAAAGTCAGCCAGTCGGAGTCGGCTTGCAAAAACGCATCCATGCTCTGCAACGTGAAGCGCTCGGGTGCGGCAAGGCTGCCGCTGGGTTCGAACTTGAGCAGAATGGGTTCTGCGAGAGAGCTTTGTTGAGGAATACGAAGTGCCATTCGGCCATGGCCATGTAGCGTGGCACTTGGATCGTCGAGGGCGTAAGTGTGAGCGGAGCCGTCCTCCCCGTAGAGCGTGATCGAGCCTATCGGGGCAGGGTAGACAGATAACACCTGCTCGTCCGACGGGGTGTCCGACAGAGGTTGCAGCACGACCCAGCTCCCGCGGCCGTCGCGAGGAAACCGTTGCAAGATCGAGGGAACGAAGGGTTTGAGGGCGCCTCGCCGGAACGCGGCGATGACTGACGCGGGCGTGTCACCCCGTGTCACTTCCCGCCAGGCCCCGCGAAGAGGCGTATCGGTGCCGGCACGGGCCAGGGTAAGCCACAGCAGCCAAATGGTCAGCAAGGCGGCCAGCGGCCACCGAAACATGCGGCTTGCTTGGACTCGTATCTCCCCTTTCACCTCAGCCCCCAGCTTCTGAAGTGGTTTTGCCAGTCTGCCTGCAAAATATGTCGCTAATTCCGGTCGTCTCTGTGTCCGACACGGGCGATACACCGTTTCTTAAGTCACAGTACCGTCATTGTGGGCGCCTTGTCGTGCGATAAGCGTTAGTTCCCCTTTGATTGAGCAAAATCAAGCAGGAGACGTGCCAGCTATCCACCCGGCCAACCCAACGGCTTTCACACCGACTTACCTGCCAAGGGCGCATCGTCTTGCGTCGAACATGGCAACGCTGGGGAACCAAGCATGACTGCAACGAAAGTGGCGGTGTTGGTGGGCAGCCTGCGCAGGGAGTCGTTCAATCGGAAATTGGCAAAAGCGGTGGAGCGGCTTGCGCCGCCGGAGTTGTCGTTCGAGCACGTTCGCATCGATAACCTGCCGCTCTATAACCAAGACTTCGACAGCGATTATCCGCCGCCCTGCAAGCAACTGAAGGAGCACATCAAGGCGGCCGATGCCGTGTTGTTCGTAACGGCCGAATACAACCGCTCCATTCCCGGCGTGCTGAAGAATGCGATTGACATCGCCTCGCGCCCCTACGGCACGAATGTGTTCGAAGGTAAGCCCGGTGCGGTGATCGGCGTGTCGGTGGCCGCCACGGGCACGGCGATGGCGCAACAGCATCTACGCAACGTGCTGGCGTATCTGGATGTGTCCTTGATGGGCCAGCCTGAAGTCTTTGTCAAATTTTCGGATGGACTTATCGATAACGACGGCAACATCGGTGTCGAAAGCACGAAAAAATTCTTGCAGGGATTCGTCGATCGTTATGTTGCGTGGATCCACCGGCACCGGAACGGATAGCTCAGGCAGCGGGCGCCGCGCCGACGCCGCAGTATTTCTCCAGCAATTGTTGTTGCACGTCGTGCGGCACCTGACCCTCTTCGGGATGAAGGCGCGAATAGCTCCCGTCCGTATGCAACTCCCATGCGGTAGTGTTATCGGTCATGTAGAGATCCAGATCCTTGCGGATACGCAGGCGCAGCTTACGATCTTCGATCGGGAAGCCGGTCTCGACGCGACGGTCCAGATTGCGTTCCATCAAGTCGGCGCTTGCCAGGTACATGTGTTCGTCGCCGTCGTTGGCGAACCAGTACACGCGGCTATGTTCCAAAAAACGGCCTACGATCGAGCGCACGCAGATGTTCTGCGACACGCCGGGAATGCCAGGGCGCAAACAGCACATGCCGCGTACGAGCAAATCCACTTTCACACCGGCGATGCTCGCCTTGTAGAGTGCGCGGATCATTTTTGCGTCGGTCAGCGCATTGATCTTGAAGATCATGTGCGCCGGCTTGCCCGCCTGGGCGTGTTCGGTTTCGCGCGAAATCATGTCGAGCAGGGATTTTTTCAGCGTGAACGGCGCATGCAGCAGCTTCTTCATCTTCAGCAACTTGCCCATGCCGGTGAGCTGGCTGAAGAGTTTGTGCACGTCTTCGCATAGCGCCGCGTCGGACGTGAGCAAGCTGTAGTCGGTATACAGGCGGGCATTGCCGCTGTGGTAGTTGCCCGTACCAAGATGCGCGTAGCGCTGCAGCTTCTGTCCTTCGCGGCGCTGGATCAGCATCATCTTGGAGTGGGTCTTGACGTCGACCACGCCGTAAATCACCACGGCACCGGCTTGTTGCAGCCGCGTTGCCAGGCTGAGATTCGATTCTTCGTCGAAGCGTGCGCGCAATTCCACCACCGCAATGACTTCCTTGCCGGCGCGTGCAGCCTCGACCAGCGCGTCCACGATTTCGGAGTTGGCGCCGGTGCGATAAAGCGTCTGCTCGATGGTGAGTACGGCCGGATCCTTCGCGGCTTGCCGCACCAGATCCACGACCGGCGCAAACGATTCGTAAGGATGCAACAGCAACACATCCTGCT
>DATJMR010000220.1:0-26663 GCA_035508595.1 Dyella sp. | reverse complement strand
CACGAGAATGTTGCACTGGCAGCGCAAGCCTTCGTCGATAAGGTGCGCGTGCACGGCGCCGGTCGCCAACAGGGAGTGGATCGGCAGCAGGTCTTTCTGCGGATAGCGATCGCTTAAGAACACCAGCGCGCAGCCGTCACGCACCGCCTGCGCTACCTCCTGACACAAGCGACGCAGCGCGGCTTCCAACCCTTCGTCGGACTTGTACATCAAGTCGAAGCGCGGCGCGTTCGCGTACTGCGGCATCGCCAGCAGCTGGCGTAGTTTGCGCTGCGAAAGAATCGGCGAATTGATCAGGATCTGCTTCGCGTTCTCCGGTTTGAGATCGAACACGTTGCCTTCCGGACCGATCTGCGTCACCAACGACATCACCAGCTTTTCGCGCAACGGATCGATCGGCGGATTGGTCACTTGCGCGAACGCCTGGCGGAAGCGGTCGAATACCGGGCGCACCTGGCGCGACATCGCGGCGATCGGCGTGTCGTCGCCCATGGAGCCGGTGGCTTCCGCCTCCAGCTCCGCGATCACCTTCAAAACCGTTTCGCGCTCTTCGCGCGACAAGCCATACAGCTTCTGATAACACCGCAACCGTTCCGCCGGCAACGGCTCGGCGGCCAGGGAAGGGTCGATCAGATCCGATTCCAGATAACTCACACCTGCACGCAACCAGTCGCGATACGGCGCGCGCTTGCGATTGATCTCATCGATATCGGTGTCGCGTAACAACCGATGCGTCTTGAAATCCACCGCGATCATTTCGCCGGGCGCCAGGCGACCTTTCGCTATCACGCGCGCGCTCGGCACATCCCACAACCCAGCTTCGGAGGCGACGATCAGATGATTGTCGTCGGACAAGGCCCAACGCGCGGGACGCAAACCGTTGCGGTCGAGCGTGCACACCGCATAGCGGCCGTCGCACATCACCAGCCCGGCCGGGCCATCCCAAGGCTCGCTGTGCAATGCGTAGTATTCGTAGAACGCGGCGAGGTCTTCGTCGATGCCTTCGCGCGCGGCAAACGCCGGCGGCACCAGCACGCGCATCGCCGCGAGCATGTCCAGGCCGCCGGCAAGCAGCAATTCGAGCGCGTTGTCGAGGCTTTCCGAGTCGGAACCGTTCTGGCGCACCAGCGGCCCGATGTCGCCCAGTTCCACCAGCGGCGAACGCCAGATCTGCGCGCGGGTCTGCATCCAGCGTCGGTTGGCGCGAATCGTATTGATCTCGCCGTTGTGCGCCAGCAGGCGGAACGGCTGCGCCAAGCGCCATTGCGGCGTGGTGTTGGTGGAGAAGCGCTGATGAAACACCACGGCATCGGAAACCAGCGCCGCATGACGCAGATCGGGGAACACGTCGCGCAACCGGCCGGGAGCGGCCATCGCCTTGTAACCGATCACTTGCGCCGACAGCGACACCACATAGAACTGCGGATCGTCGGTCGACGCCACTTCGGCGCGGCGACGCGCGCGGAACAACGCGCGCTCGAAGCTTGCATCGTCCATATCGTCCGCGGCGTTGATGAAGATCTGCCGCACCACCGGCTTGGCCGATGCGGCGAGCGGACCGCAGGCCTCCTCGTTCACGGCCACCTCGCGCCAGCCCGCGACGCGCAACCGCTCCTCGGCCACGCAACGGTGCAGCACCTTGGCCGAGTCGCTGTCCGCCTTGTCGAGAAATACCAAGCCGGCAGCGAAGCGCTCGCTGAGCGCAATGCCCGCTTCCACCGCCATCGCGCGCAACCACGACTGCGGATGATGGATGAGTACGCCGCAACCGTCGCCCGTCACGCCATCGGCGTTCACGCCGCCACGATGGGAAAGTTTGGCCAGTGCCGTGAACGCGGTATCGACGACCCATTTGCTGGCACGGCCGTCGATCTGGGCAACCAGACCAAAGCCGCAGCTATCGTGCTCAAAACTGGCGTCGTACATACGCGGTGCCACCGACATGACCATCTTCCCCCTTGCTCCACCCGGGATTCGCTAAGGCGCAGACAGCCTGCCGTCGAAGGAACGGCAAGCAGCTACGAATGAGGCTACAACCCGACTTTACGCACAACTTGTGCGTCGCGTCAAAGCCGGCTAGACGTCCAAATGAAAAACCGTTGTTAGGCGTAACAGCACGCGCTAACAGACCACTCGCGCTCCGATGTCCGCAAGAGCGCACAAGGGAGCCATTTGCGCCATCTCCCCGGATGAGTCCAGCTCGGACATAATTCGCCATATGCCGACACACAACCGCGCCTTCCGCCCACTCGTTTTCACCTTTGTCGCCTGTGCGATGACCCTTTCCCTTACCGGTTTTGTGCCTGTTCGGGCCGCCCAAGACGCCAAGGCGGAAAGCCAGCAGGCTCAGACCAAGCAGCAGCTCGCGGACCTGCGCGCCAAGATGCAGGCGCTGGCCAAAGAGCAAGCAGACACGGCCGCGCGCCGGGACAGCGCCAACGCCACGCTGGCCAAGCAATCAGACGCGGTATCCGCGGCCGCCAAAACGGTGCGCGACACCGATGCGCAGATCGCCGCCAAGCAGCAACAGCTCGATCAGTTGCAAACGCAACGATCTGCGCTCAATCAAAGCCTGAACAGTCAGCGTGCCGCGATCGCGGATCTGCTGCGCGCCACCTATGCGCTCGGCAAAGGTTCGGATTTGCGGCTGCTGCTGGGCGACGAGGACATCGCCCGCATCGCCCGCTCGCTGGCCTATTCCAACTACTTCCAGCAAGACCGCGTGCAGAAAGTGCAGCAGCTGATGACCGAGCTGACCAAGCTGCAGGATCTGGAAAACCAGATCACTGCCGAGCAACAGGCGTTGCAAGCGACGCGCGCACAACGCCAGCAGCAGGTAGCCGACCTGCAACAGCAACGCAAAACGCAGCAGCAGCTCGCCAGCCAGATCGATGCGCAATACAAAAGCGAAGGGCAGAAGCTGAGCGCCATGAAGCAGAACGAACAATCGCTGGACGACCTGCTGGTCAAGCTGCAGCGAGCCATCGACGAAGCCGCACGCGAGGCCGCCCGTAAAGCCCGCGCCAACCCCACGGTGCCCGTGGGCGGCCCCAGCAAAGCGCTGGCCAACATTCGCGGCAACCTTCCCTGGCCCGCGCCCGGCGCCGTGCATACCTTCGGCAATGGCGTGCTGATTACCGCGCCACAGGGCGCCGACGTGCGCGCCGTGGCGCCCGGAAGGGTGGTGTATGCCCATTTCATGCGCGGTTACGGCCAGCTCATCATCCTCAGTCACGGCAATGGCTGGCTAAGCATGTACGGCAACAACGAAACCCTGTTGCACGGGGTGGGCGACGATGTGACAGCCGGCGAAGCGCTGGGTACGGCCACGCTTAGCACCAGCGACAGCACCGGCGTCTATTTCGAGCTGCGACACGACGGCAAACCCGTCGATCCGCGTTCTTGGCTCAGCCAGAAACGCTGATATCGACACGGTTTGGACGAAAGCCACGCCAACCTGAAACCTCCGGAACGTGGATATCGGCGTATTCTGATAGTTGAATTCCGATGGCTCCGCGCGGTCTCTCACAGGGTCATCACCTCATTTCCTTTTGGAGTTTGCCCCATGCGTTTCCCCCGCCTTTGCCTGCTCGCCCTGCTGTTGGCGACGCCTTTGTTGCATGCGCAGGCAGCGCCCGACGCGGCAGCGGCCGATGACGACTCCGCCCCGGCCAAAGCATCCAGCAGTGCGGCGCCGGCGGACCAGGTCAACATGGACGACGTGCGCAACTTCGCCCACGTATATCAAATCATTCGCCAGGCTTACGTCGAAAAAGTCGACAGCAAAACCCTGATGAACGATGCGATCAAAGGCATGCTCGCCGGCCTCGATCCGCACAGCGCTTACCTCGACAAAGAAGGCCTGCAAGAACTCAACGAAGACACCACCGGCCAGTACGGCGGCCTCGGCATCGAAGTGATGGAAGACAACGGCATGCTGAAGATCGTCTCCCCGATCGACGACACGCCCGCCTCGCGCGCCGGTATCAAGCCCGGCGACATCATCACGGCTGTGAACGGCAAAGTGGTTACCCCCGACAATATCGACAGCATGTTCGATGCGTTGCGCGGCGATCCCGGTTCCAAAATTACGCTGGGCATCCTGCATGAAAAAGCCGATCAACCCGTCAACATGACGATGACACGCGAGCGCATCTCGATGACCAGCGTGAAGGTGCGCGAGCTGGAGCCCGGTTACGCCTATATCCGCATCAGCCAATTCCAGGACGATACCGCCGGCGACCTGGAGAAAAAGCTCGGTGCGCTGTTGCAGAAAAACGGTCCGCAAAAGGGCGCGATCCTGGATCTGCGCTCCAATCCCGGCGGCCTGCTGACGGCGGCGGTATCGGTGAGCGACGACTTTCTCGATGCGGGCACCATCGTCACCACGCGCGGCCGCTTGCCCGATTCCAACCTGACGTTCAGCGCGCACTCTGGCGATCTGCTCAACGGTGCGTCGATGGTGGTGTTGACCGACAACGGCACGGCATCCGCCGCGGAAATCGTGTCCGGCGCACTCAAGGACAACCGCCGCGCGTTGATCGTCGGTCGCCGCACGTTCGGCAAAGGCGTGGTGCAGACCGTGCTGCCGCTGGATGCCGATCACGCCGTCAAACTCACCACCGCGCGCTATTACACGCCGAACGGTACGTCGATCCAGGCCGAAGGCATCAAGCCCGATATCCCCCTGGCCGATCTCACCGTTGCCAAGGTAGACGACACGCAAAATCCGATCAGTTCGGAAGCCGATTTGCCGCATCATCTGGCGAACGAAGTCGCGTCGAACGGCGACGGCATCAACAACGACGGCAGTGCGGAAAACGCCAAGCTCGCGACCAGCGACTATGCGTTGTCGCAAGCGTTGAATATTCTGAAGGGCTTGGCGCTGCGTCACGATGCGTCGCCGTCCGCAGCGTCGGCCCACTAAAACAAAACCCTCTCCCACGGGGAGCGGGTTTTGTCATGGCTGCTTCGCCACATCAGAAATCGAACGGCTTTTCCAGCGTCAGATACAAACCGCGCCGCGGCCCGAACTGCGGCGCGCCCACACCCACACCCGTTCCGCTGCGTAGTTCGTAGGTGCGATCCAGTGCATTGATCACCGCCAGCTGCGTATGCAGCTTGCCGAAGCCGTCGAACTTAAAGTCGTGCGAGACGTTGAGGTTGAGCTGGAAGTAATACGGCAGCGATAGTCCGTTCGGTGTCAGACCTTCTTCGCGCAAGCCGCTGCCGAACAGATAATCGGCGCCGACCTTGGTGTTGTCGTTGAAGGCGTAGCTCACGCCGCCGGACGACGTCAGCTTTTGGTCGTGATCGAGGTGAATCCAGTTGTCGGCGATGTACGCCAGTTCGTCCGAACTGAAGTTGTACTGGCTGGTGATCACGTCCTTGCCCATCGCACGGCTGTAGGCCGCATTGAAGTACGCGGTCACCGGACCGTGGTTGTACGTAGCGCTGAATTCCGCGCCGCGCACGCGGCCGTATTTGTAGTTGAACGTGGAGTACACCAGCGCCGTGCCGAACTGGCCTTCGTCCTGCAAACGATCGACTTTGCGGTAGTACGTATCCAGGCCCAGCGTCCAATCCGAACCGACGCTTTGCGAAACGCCAAGATCGAAATAGTTGGAGCGTTCAGTGAGCGGCGTGTTGTTACCGTAGTTCTTCACCGCATTGGTGGTGTCGGCGAACGCTTCGATGTTCTGGCTGGAAATCAACTCCGTTTGCGGCGGCGTGAAGTAACGCGAATAGCCGGCGTGCAAGGTGGTGCTGTCGGTCGCCTGCCATACCACGCCGACACGCGGGCTCAACTGGCTTTCTTCGCGGAACGCGGTGTAGCGATCGCCGCGCAAGCCGTAATTGAGCGTCCAGCTGTCATTGATATCCCACTCGTCTTGGATATACGCCGCCGCCGTCTTCGCGAGAATGCGATCGCCGGTGAAGATATTGAACGGCACGGTGCTCGCCTGGCTGCCATCGGGATTGGCGGGAAACACCAGGGAATTGGTGCTGGTGGAGGCGCGATCGAATTCGTAATAGCCACCGTAGCGCAAGGTATGCGAACCGCCCCACGGCATCGAGAAGTCCGCTTGCAACGTGGACGCGCGATCGGCCTGATTGATCTGCGCGGCCACACCGTTGAACATCAGATCGCCGATGTCGTCGGGGTCGTACTGCAGTCCGCTGTAGCGCTGTCCAACCGACACCTGATAGGCGGTATCGCCGAACCTGCCCTGCAATGCCAAGGTGCCGAAACGCGTCTGCTCGTCCTGACGTTCGTTCAAATCGGCGGATTTGAAATCGGTAGTGTCGAGATAGCCGAACTGCGGCGTTTGATCCGGGTTGTTCGGAATTTGGAAGCGGTTGTTGGTTACGCCGAACAGAAAACTCAGACGCGTGTCGTTGTCGATGAGGTAGCTGATATCGCCAAACCCTTTCACTTGATTCGTACGATCGTGAATGGGGTTGCGGCTCGACGTCGGATTCTCGATACCGACGTTGTTTTCCATGTAATTGGCGGTGAAGAAGTAACTCCATTTCCCGCTGTTGCCCCACAGCGACGCGTACGGATTGAGGGTGCCGAACGATCCGCCCGTGACACCCACGACGCCACCGTTGCCGAGATCCGCGCCGCTTTTGGTCGTGATATCCACCACCGCTGCCGTGCGCTCGCCGTACTGCGCGGGCAATGCGCCGTCGAGCAGTTTTACGCTTTGGATGGTGCGCGCATCGAGGGTTTGACCAAAGCCTGAAATCGACTCCGGCAGCATGATGCCGTTGATGCGGTACTGCAGATTGGCGTGATCGCCGCGCACATGCAGGCCGCCGTAGGAATCCTGCACCACGCCCGGCGCTTGCAGCAGCACCTGGTTCACCGGCGTGGAGTCGCCCAGTGGCAGCGCCTGGATATTCTGCGCCGTGATCACGTACTGACTGCTGCCCGTATCGGGAGACAGACTGTTGCGCGTGGCATCCAACGCCGCCGAAACGCTAATCGCGCTGAGCTGTTTCACTTTGCCGGAACGGCGATTGCGCGAACCGCTCCCATCCGCGTCGTCGTCAGGCGCATCATCATGATTGGCAGGCGGCGGCGTCGTACCTGGAGGAGTGACCACCCCGTCGACAGGTGGGTTGGGTGCGATCGTGACGGCACCGGCGTAACCGGCAGTGGCATACAGCGCAAGGCTTAAGCCGAGAGCAAGCGGGGACAGTTTCATGCGGGGGACTTGGGCGAGGTTGATCGGAACGTCGATACCGATATGTTATAACATATCCATTATGCAGGTACGACCGTCCCAGAAGTCATGCCCTCCGTCCGACGGTTCATGCCGCCCTCATCAGCGCCTTGCATCGCGGGACTATGATCGAGCGGTCCGTCTATCCGGAGCGCGGCATGACCGAGCCCAATCCCATCCAACCCGGCCCCAACCTTCCGGCGGTGATCACGCAGGACGAAGCGAGCAACCGGGTCACCCGCGCCATTCTGGATTTCATCAGTCAGATTCCCGATAGCAAAGTTCAAAGCCAACGCGACCCGGACGTCGAAGCGCGCCGCTTGACGCAACGCGCCGCACAGCGTGCCGCGCTAACCGCCGGCACACTTGCCTTGCCGCCGGGTCCGCTGGGTTGGCTCACCATTTTGCCGGAGCTGATTTCGATCTGGAAAATCCAGGCGCAACTGGTCAGCGACATCGCCGCCGCCTACGGCAAGCACACCGAGCTCGGCCGCGAACAAATGCTGTGGTGCCTGTTCCGGCACACCTCCGCGCAAGCGTTTCGCGATCTGGTGGTGCGCTTGGGCGATCGCCTGATATTCCGGCGCGTGTCCTACGGCGTGATTGAACGCGTTGCCAAGCAGATCGGCGTGAAGGTGACGCAACGTGCGCTGGGCGAAGGCCTGTCTCGATGGATGCCGGTGATCGGCGCCATCGGCGTGGGCGGTTACGCGTATTACGACACGCGGCAAGTTGCGGCAACGGCGATCGCCATGCTGAAAAGCGAGATCGCCACCGCCGATACGGACGATGAGGCCGAGATCCCGACGCAGGAAATTCAAGCGACTCGGCTGCACTAGAACCGTTCCGCACGATGAAGCGGTAAAGTTCGACAACTTCTCACCGTCGTTCCGGCGAAAGGCAGAATCCAGTAAAACATGTTGTGCGCAGCACTCAACATCCAAGCATGTTGAATGCTGCGCATGCGTATTGATACTGGATTCCGGCCTTTGCCGGAATGACGGCAAGGTACAGGGAGCCATCGCATGCAGTCGTCCCATTCTCCGCATCCTGTTGCACTGATCACCGGCGGCGCCAAGCGCGTCGGTGCGGTGATCGCGCGCACGCTGCATGCCGCCGGCTACGATCTCGTGCTGCACTGTCGTCACTCGGTGGGTGAAGCCGACGCGCTTGCCGCGGAGCTTTCCGTCAAACGCCCAAACAGCACCTTGGTGTTGCAGGCCGACCTTGCCAACGTCGAATCATTGCCGAAACTGATCGATGCAATCGTTTCGCATTGCGGTCGCCTCGATGCGCTGATCAACAACGCCTCCGCGTTTTATCCCACGCCGCTGGGCACCGCTACGCCGGCGCAATGGAACGAGTTGTTTGCCTCCAACGCGCAAGCGCCGTTCTTTCTCGCGCAAGCCGCACTGCCCGCATTGCGCGCAGCGCGCGGTGCGATCGTGAATCTGGTGGATATTTATGCGGAGCGAGCGCTGGCGCAGCACCCCATCTATGTCATGGCCAAAGCCGCGCTCGCCGCCATGACACGATCGCTGGCACTCGATCTGGCTCCCGACGTGCGCGTCAACGGTGTCGCGCCCGGCGCTGTGATGTGGCCGAGCGACGGCAAACCGTACGCGGATCAGGAAGCCATGCTTGCACGCACACCGCTCAAACGCGCAGGAGCGCCCGAGGATGTGGCGAGCGCGGTATTGTGGTTGCTGCGAGACGCGCCATTCGTCACCGGTCAAATCATTCGCGTGGATGGTGGCCGCAGCGTATCGATTTGAGGCTACAACGCCTCGCGCGCGAGCGGTTCGCTATCAACCGCAAATGCTGCCCACAATTGGGCCATCGTCTCCCCACTCACCGGATGCCGCAGGTCGGGCGCAATGTCCGCGATCGGTTTGAGCACGAATGCGTGCTTCAACTCCTTGCGCGGGATATCCAGATGTCCCGGCCCCTGCGTGACCAGATCGTCGTACAGCACGATATCCACGTCGAGCGTGCGATCGGCATAACGCGGCACATCGCGGCGGCGGCCGTGGCGATCTTCGAGCGCATGCAGCCAGTCGTTGAGCGCGGCCGGAGACAAATCCGTGTCAAGGCCCACCGCAAGATTGATGAAGTCGGTGCCGTCAAAACCCACCGCGGCGCTGCGATAAGCGGGCGATACATCCAGATGTCCGAAACGCACACGCAATTCATCCAGCGCGGCGCGCAGATAACGGTGCGGCTCCTGGTTCGAGCCCAAGCTGAGATACACCCGCGCCATCCCTAGGGCCGTTTACCGCGCTCGATGCGCACGCCCACGGCTTTCGCGCCACGCACGGCGCCAGGCTTGGACAGTTTCAACCGCACCCACGCCACGCCGAATTCTTCGCGAATGATCTCTGTGCAGCGTTCGGCCAATGTCTCCACCAAGCCGAAACTCGATTCGCTTACGTAAGCGATCAATCGCTTGGAGATGTCTTTGTAGTTGAGCGTATGGGCGATGTCGTCGCTCGCCGCGGGCACGGTGTTGTCGAACGCCATCTCGATATCGAACGACAGCGTCTGGCGCACGCGCCGCTCCCAGTCGTAGATGCCGATGACGGTGTCGATGCGCAAGTCTTCGATGAAAACGATGTCCATGCGTGCAAGCGTCGCGGATACGGGCCGTACGATCAAGCGGCTGCCGGCGGAAGCGTTTGCAGGTCCCAACGCGGAAACACTTGCACGGATTGGTCCTGATGCTGGCCGTGCGCCAGACGGATCGCACCGGCCAACGCGATCATCGCGCCGTTGTCGGTGCAAAACTGCAGCCTTGGGAAGTAGGTCTTGAAGCCGTCTGTGGCACCCGCCGCGGCGAGCTCTTCGCGTAAGCGGCGATTGGCGCCAACGCCGCCGGCGATCACCAAACGCTTGGCGCCGGTCTGGGCCAAAGCGCGACGGCATTTGATCAGCAGCGTTTCAACGATCGCTTCTTCGAACGCGCGCGCGATATCGGCACGGGTTTGTTCGCTCTGGTCGGATTTCTGCCAGGCCAGCAGCACCTGCGTCTTCAACCCGGAGAAACTGAAATCGAGGCCGGGACGGTCCGTCATCGGGCGCGAAAAACGAAACAGACCCGGTCTGCCTTGCCCAGCCAACGCCGCCAAGGCAGGCCCGCCCGGATACGGCAGGCCCATCAGCTTGGCTGTCTTGTCGAACGCTTCGCCGGCGGCGTCGTCCAGCGTGTCGCCCAAGATGCGGTAGTGCCCGATGCCCTGCACTTCCACCAGCATCGAGTGGCCACCTGAAACCAGCAAGGCGACGAACGGCGGCTCGGGCGGATCGTCTTCCAGCAACGGCGCAAGCAAGTGCCCTTCCATATGGTGGACACCGATGGCCGGCACGCCCAGTGCCCAGGCCATGGCACGGCCGGTCGCGGCGCCCACCAGCAACGCACCGACCAGGCCGGGACCCGCGGTATACGCGACGCCGCCCAGATCGGCCGGGGTCATCCCCGCCTGCGCCATCGCTTCGCGTACCAGCGGAAGGAGCTTGCGCACGTGATCGCGGCTAGCCAGTTCCGGCACCACGCCGCCGTAGTTGGCGTGCAGCTTCACCTGGGTATACAGGGCGTGCGACAGCAGCCCGTGCCCGGGCGATTGAGGCTCCCAGCGCAGCAAGGCGGCGCCGGTTTCGTCGCAGGACGTCTCGATACCCAGGATGGGCCGCAAGGTAGTCATAAGCCAAGGAAGCCGATAGATAAGGAAATCCAGGCCGCCCAAACCCCAGGGATTTCGCGGCCAACGCGCTATTTTGCCGATACTGGGGCGTCTGTGCGACACCGCGCGGGCCCCAATCCCCTTATTTTCGCCGCGGCGCTTTGAATTCTTCACCACGCTGCGGGTATACTTCGCGGCTCGCCCGGTTTTGCGGGCGCATTTACCACCCGGAGTTTCCATGCCCAGCGTAAAAGTCCGCGAGAACGAGCCGTTCGAACTCGCCCTGCGTCGCTTCAAGCGCACCTGCGAAAAGGCCGGCGTCCTCGCCGAGACCCGTAAGCGCGAGTTCTACGAAAAGCCGACTCAGGAACGCAAGCGCAAGCGCGCCGCTGCCGTGAAGCGTCATCTGCGTCGTCTGTCGCGTGACGTGTCGCGCAAGACTCGCCTCTACTGAGCGCATGGCCCGCTGTGGCGGGCATCCGGAGTTCGAGCGCAGCTTGCGCCGCACTCTTTCAGCGTTAGCAGCCGGCGCGACCTTCCGCAGCCGCTGCCAGCCAGCAAGGCACTTGCACTAGCCGACGTTGCCCCGCAACGTCGGCTTTGTGCTTTCCGAAATTCAGAAATGGTCAGAGGGTGACGCTATGTCCTTGAAAGAAAAGATCACCGAAGACATGAAGGCTGCCTTGCGCGCCCACGAGACACGTCGCCTGGGGGTGATTCGCCTCATCCTCTCGGCGATCAAGCAGCGCGAGGTGGACGAACGGATCATGTTGGACGATACCCAAGTCATTGCCGTGCTGGAAAAGATGGTCAAGCAGCGCAAGGACTCGATCAGCCAATACGCTGCCGCCGGTCGCGAAGATCTGGTCGAGGTGGAACGCGCGGAAATGGTCATCATCGAAACCTACCTGCCCGCCAAGCTCAGCGCGGCGGAGGTTGAGGCCATGATCGACGCCGCCATCGCCGAATCCGGCGCGAGCAGCGCACGCGACATGGGCAAGGTGGTGGCGCTCGTCAAAACCAAGGCCGCCGGCCGTGCGGACATGGGCGAGGTTTCCGCGCGCATCAAAGCTCGCCTGGGCGGTTGAAGCCGTTGCAGGCAGCGCTCTTGTGGCGCCGTCTTCACACGCGCCACGATTAGATCAGTCACCGCAGTGCGTACGCAGGAGAACGACGCATGCTCAAGTGGGCCATCATTTTCGCGATCATTTCGCTGCTCTCCGGCTGGCTGGGCTTCGGTACCCTTTCGGGCATCGCCGCCACCATCGCCAAGGTGCTGTTTGCGATCTTCGTGATCATCTTTATCTTCGCCGTCCTGGCCGTGATCGGATTGATCCACATTCTTTAGGGATGCCGTGCCTGCCAGGGCCTGTTCGCACCATTTGCGTAGCCCGCGTTGCCGTTGAGTGGCCGTCAGGTAGCAGTGCGCGGCGCCGGCAAGGCTGGCGCGCAAACAGCTCCCGGCGCGAGCCACGCAAATGGTGCGAACAGGCCCTAGACTAGCCGGACTATGCGCGGCCGCATCCCAGACAGCTTCATCGACGAACTGCTCGCCCGCGTCGACATCGTCGACGTGATCGAGCGGCGCGTGCCGCTGAAGAAAGCCGGACGCGAATGGACCGCCTGCTGTCCTTTCCACAACGAACGCACACCGTCGTTCTATGTCAGCCCCGCCAAGCAGTTCTTCCATTGCTTCGGCTGCGGCGCACACGGCAGCGCCATCAAGTTTCTGATGGATTACGAGCGACTGGAATTTCCGGACGCCGTAGAAGAACTCGCCCAAGCGGTCGGTTTGAAGGTCCCGTACGAAGGCGCCCGCGATAACGCCCCACGCGAAGACAAGACCGATCTTTACGCCGTGCTCGACGCCGCGACGCGCTGGTACGAAGGCGAACTGAAAAAAAGCGATGAAGCCAAGGCTTATTGCGCGAAGCGCGGTCTGGATGCGGACACCGTCGCGCGCTTCCGCATCGGCTGGGCACCGGCCGGCTTCGACGGCGTGATCCGCAACCTCGGCACCAACGAGCGACGCATGCAGCTGCTGACGGAAGCCGGCATGGTCGCCAACAACGAACGCGGAAACAAATACGACCGCTTCCGCGAACGCTTGATGTTTCCGATTCTGGATCGGCGCGGGCGCGTGATCGCCTTCGGCGGGCGCGTGTTGAAGTCCGAACAGGGACCGAAATACCTCAATTCGCCCGAAACTCCGTTGTTCCATAAAGGCCGCGAGCTGTTCGCGCTGTGGCAGGTGAAACAGGCCAACAGCAACCTCGCGCGCATCGTGGTGGTGGAAGGCTACATGGACGTGATCGCGCTGCATCAGGCCGGTCTGCCGATTGCCGTCGCCACACTGGGCACCGCTACCACGCCCGAGCACACCGAAGTTTTGTTCCGCGCCGCGCCGGATGTGGTGTTCTGTTTCGACGGCGACCGCGCGGGCCGCGCCGCCGCATGGAAGGCGCTGGAATCGGCGCTGCCGCGTTTGCGCGACGGACGTCAGGCCTATTTTCTGTTTCTGCCCGACGGCGAAGATCCGGACACACTGGTACGCCAGGAAGGCAAGGAAGGTTTCGAGAAACGCCTGCGCGAAGCGACGCCGCTCTCGGAATATTTCTTCCACGAACTTTCGCACGACGTTGATATGAGCAGCCTGGACGGACGCGCACGATTGGCCGAACGCGCGCGTCCGTTGATTGCGCGGCTGCCGGATGGCGCGTTTCGCGACCTGATGGCGCAAGAGCTGGAAAAACGCAGCGGCGCACGCGCGGTGCTGGAACCCGATCCGGTGGCGCGCCGCCCCGTGCAGCGCCCCGTTGCGGTGCAGCGCTCGCTGGTACGCAGCGCCATTGCGTTGCTGCTGGCGCAACCCGGGCTTGCCGACGACGTCGAGCGGCCTTACGCCTTTCTCCGCCTGGAAAAACCCGGCGTAGACTTGCTGGCGGAACTGCTGGATACCGCGCGTGCGCGGCCCGGCATCAATGCGGCGATGCTGGTGGAACATTTCATGGAACGGCCCGAGTACGCCGCGTTGCAAAAGCTGATGGCCGCCACCGTCGTCGGCGAGCCGGAGACGCAACGCATCGAATTCTTCGATGCGCTGACGCGCATGCAGCAACAAGCGATCGATCAGCGCCGCGATGCGCTCGTCGCCAAAAACCGCGAAGGCGTTCTCAGCGGCGCCGAGAAGGCCGAGTTGCGCGAGTTGCTGGCGGCACGCGCGCCAACGCCCACCACCACGTCATGACCGGCGAACGGACGGATGCATCTTGTGAGCGGCGCCTGGACGACAAGGAACATAAATGGATTTGCTTGAGCGCCTGATCACCGTCTTCGCCGAAAGCGGCTACGCGGCGGTGTTTGTCGCCTTGATGCTGTGCGGTGCCGGATTGCCGCTGCCGGAAGACATCACCTTGGTCGCCGGCGGCGTGATCGCCGGCTTGGGCTACGCCAATGTGCACATCATGGCGGGCGTCACCATGGTTGGCGTGCTGCTGGGCGATGCGGGCATGTTTCTGCTGGGACATCACTTCGGCGTGCACATGCTGCAGTGGCGCCCGATCGCACTGTTGATGCCACCACGCCGCTATGCGCAGATGCAGGAAAAGTTCGAACGCTATGGCAATCGGCTGATGTTCTTCGCGCGCTTTCTACCGGGCATGCGGACGGCGGTCTACATCACGGCCGGCGCCACGCATCGCGTGAGTTTCTGGCGGTTTCTGTTGCTCGACGGCGTCGCTGCGCTGATCAGCGTGCCGTTCTGGGTTTACCTGGGTTATTTCGGCGCCAATCGGCGCGAATGGCTCGGCATGTGGATACGTCGCGGGCAGAACAGTCTCTGGCTGCTGGGCGGCCTGGCGCTGCTGGTGGTCGTGGTGCTTTGGTGGCTGCAACGCCGCAAGCGCCGAGCCGAAACACGGTGTTAGCGTGGGTTGGGGCGAGCGGATGACGCGGAAAACGGCTTGTGCAGGTCGTCGCTCAATATCTGCATGCTCTGCTGACTGACCTGAATCAATCCGTTGACCGGCGAGTCAAGATCCGCGATCAGGCTCATCGAAATCGCCACCGTCAATATGGGAATGAAGGTGGCCAACGCCGCGCGATGCCGTTGGCCGTAACCGATGATCAGCGACGTCAGCACCGACAGCACCGCCATCAGTGCCCAGATATCCTTCGGAACTCGATTGCGCCTGGCGGCCACGCGCTTGGCATCGATGTCGATCACCTCGTTCAACGCCGATACGTAAAGTCCCGTGATAGGCGTTGGCGTTTGCTGCGCGGCGACCGTCGCCTGGCGCCAGAGTTCGTCCTGAATCTGCCGGGCTCGCATCACGGAAGGACTTTGGTCGTCGATATCGGACGCCGTGCCGAAAATGGCCAGACGCGCATCCACATAGTCGCGGAACAACGCCGGCGCCGCACTGCGAATCGGCTCGACCTGCATGCCGGCACGCAGGTAGGCCGTACCGATGGCGTTGGCTTCCTCGATCACCAGTTCCTTGCGTTGATCGAAACGGGACAACGCCATGCTCATGGTGAAACCGATCAGAAGACTCAGCAACACGGCGATCTGGTTGCGCGTCTGATGGACTTCCTTTTCCCAATCCTCTTCATCGCGATGCTTGGCGAACGCGCGCAGGCGATAGCCCGTTTCGTGCACCAGCAACAGCACGAAGGTGGCCACGACAAACAATCCAACCGGGTGATCCAGCAGAGACATCATCGCGCCCCTTCAGCTGATGGGTTTACCGGGAAGCCGCGTACAAGCGTGAGCTGGGACGAGCGTATGCGAACCTCGACATCGCGATCAACCTGCGATGCGCCCACCCAGCCTACGGCTACGGAACCGCCGCCACGTCGTGCCGGTTCCACCAGCCGCCGCCCAGCGCCTGGAACAAGGCCACGGTGTCCGCGTAGCGTGCCGCGCGTGCCTGGATCAACGCGAGTTGAGCCTGCCGGTCGACGACCTGCGCATTGAGCAACGCCACCATGCTGATATCGCCTAATGCGTACTGCTTTTGCGCGATCGCGTAGCTATGCGCGGCGGCCTGTTCGGCGCGTGCCGAAGCGGCCATGGCGTCGGCGTCCGATTGCAGTGCATGCAAGGTGTCGGCTACGTTCTGCAAAGCGGTCAACACGGTACTGCGATACTGCTCGGCCGCCTGTTTATAAGCCGCTTCCGCCGCGCGCTGCTTGTGTTTGAGCGTGCCACCGTCGAACAGCGGCGCGCTGATGGCGGCGCCGATATTCCAGAAGCCCGTGCCCGAACCGAACAGCGTGTGCATCTGATCCGTCGCGCTGCCCCAGTTGGCGGTGATGTTGATGTTCGGCAAGCGTGCCGCGAATGCCACGCCGACTTGCGCACACGCGGCGTGCAGTTGGGCATCGGCCATGCGAACGTCCGGACGCTGTTCGACCAATCTCGCAGGCAAGGTCAGCGGCAGGTCTTGCGGCAATTGCAGGCTGTCCAGGGTGAATTGGGCACTGACATCCTGATCGGGTGTGCGACCCGTGAGCACGGCGAGCACATCGCGCTGCTGCGCCAACTGCTTGCGCAAGGGGGGCAATCCTGCGCGCGTCTGCTCAAGCGTAGCCTCTTGGGCGGCCACGTCGTTTTCCGACGCATCGCCTAAGCTCCATTGCTTCTTGCTGGTGTCCAGAACCTTCGACTGACTGTCGATCATGTCCTGCGTGGCAGCCATCTGCGCGCGCAGCGACGCTTCCTGCACGGCGGCGTTGACGAGGTTGGAGGTCAGCGTGAGATACGTCGCTTCCAATTGGAAACGTTGCGCATCCGCCTGCGCTACCAGCGACTCCACCTGACGGCGGTTGGCGCCCCACAAATCCGGCGCGTAGGAAATGCTGAGCTGCGCGGTGGTGAGGTTGTACAGCGTGTCGTTGGAAGCGATGTTGCTGGAAAGCACCTGCCCGGTTTTCTGCCGGGTCGCATCGATGCCTGCGCTCACTTGCGGAAAGTATTGCCCGCGTTGCGCACGCACGTCTTCCATCGCCTGGCGCAGCGCGTACTGCGCGGCGGCGGCGTCCGGATTGTGCTTGAGCGCGTCGTCGATCAGGCCGTTCAAAGGCGCGGACCGAAACAGCGCCCACCACTGCCCGGGAATATCCATGTCCGTTTTGAAGTGCTGCGCCTGCCCGCCTACGCCTGGCGTGGACGTCGTGCTCGATGGCGCGCCCTCTTTTACGTAGCCCTGCGCGACGGGCGGCGCAGGCCGGCGGTAATCCGGCCCAACCGCGCAAGCGCCGAGACTCAGACTAACGCCCAGCACAAGCGCGGGCCGATACAACTTGAAAAAGCGATTGATGGCCATGCTCAGATCTCCACCTCGGCCGGCGTATGTCCCCACCGTTGCTTGATGAAGTTCTCCATCCCGTAGTACAGGCTTGGCAGAATGAACAGCGTCAACAGCGTGGCGATCGGCAAACCGCCCACCACCACCGTCGCCAGGCCGCGCTGTACGTCGGTGCCGACACCCGTGGCAAGCGCCGCCGGCAGCATGCCGATGCTCGCCACCGTTGCCGTCATCAGCACGGGACGGAAGCGCTCCGTGGCGCCAACCAGCACCGCTTCGAACAGCGCCAAGCCTTCGCGCCGCACGCGATTGATGTTCGACACCATGATGATGCCGTTCTGCACCGCCACGCCGAACAACGCGATAAAGCCCACCGCCGTGGCGATATTGAGCGTTTCGCCGCGAAAATGCAGGGCGATCAAACCGCCCACCGTCGCTAGCGGCACCACGCCGAGCACCAGCACGGCCTGATGGAACTTGCCGAATTCCGCGAACAGCAGCACCGCCATGATCGCCATCACCAATCCCATCACCACGATCAGACGGGCCTGCGCGCGTTGTTCGTTCTGGAAATTGCCCGCCCATTCGAGGTGATATTTGGACGGATCGAAATGCACCTTGTCGGCGATCTGTTTCTGCGCGTCAGCCAGATAGTCCGACAGCGGGCGGTCGCGATTGTCGATACGAATGGTGATCTGGCGCTCGCCGTTCTCGTGCGCGATGGTGCTTTCGCCCATGGCAAGCTGGATATGCGCCACTTCCTTCAGCGGCACCTGCGCGCCGGTCGTCGACGTGAGCGGCAATTCACCCACCGCTTCGAGATTATTGGCAACGTCGTTGGAGATACGCGCCGTGACGTTGTAGGTACGATCACCCACATACACCTGCGTGATAGGCGAACCGCCAATGGCAGTCTGAATCAGATTGGTGATATCGCCGACATTGATGCCATAGCGCGCCGCCGCATCGCGATCGGCGGTAATGGTGAGCTGCGGAATCGGCGGCTCCTGGAAAATGGAGGCGTCGGCGGTACCGCGCACGCCTCGCAATACGTCGACGATCCCGTCGCCGATGCGGCGAAGTTCGTGGAAATCGTCGCCGTAGATACGCAGCACCAACGGGCTGTGCGCACCGCCGATCATGTCGTTCTCTCCGTCCACGATCGGTTGACTGATACCCACGCTGATGCCCGGTATCTGGTTCATGCGCGCCCTGAACTTGCGCACGAATTCGGCCTTGGTCTCGCCGTGCCAGGTGTTATAGGGCGTCAGGCCCACGCCAGCCTCCACATGCGAAGGTGTCCACGGATCGCTGCCCGTATCGTTGCGGCCAAGCTGGGTCACGATGTAGGACACTTCGGGAAATTCGCGCACTACTTTGCGCAACTGCGAGGTCATCTGACTCGCTTTGTCCAGCGACAATCCCGTCGGCATCTGCACCTGCAGCCACAACGACCCCTCGTCGAGATCGGGCAGGAATTCGCGGCCGATCGTGGCACCGAGCAGCAGCACGCCGCAGAACGCCGCGATGGCAACACCGTAGGCGACCGGCAGATTGTGCAGCAGCCGGCCCAGCGTATGCGTGAAACCTTCTTGCAGACGCTTGAGCGGTTTGTTTTCGAATACTTTGCGCGGCTTGCGCAAGGCCAAAAACGCCAGCGCCGGCGTCAAGGTTACCGTGCAAAGCAAAGCCGCCAGCAATGCATAGCTGACGGTGAAGGCCATCGGTCGAAACAATTTCCCTTCCGCATGCTCGAACGCAAACAACGGGAAATACGCGGTGATGATGATCAAGGTTGCGAAGAAAATGGAGCGCCCCACGTGACCGGTCACCAGCATGACGTCGTCTTCGACAAGGACTTCGGCCGGCTTCATCTCGCGTTGGCGCAGGATCGCCTCCGTCACCACGATCGCGCCGTCTACGATCACGCCGAAATCGATCGCGCCAAGCGAAAACAGATTCGCCGACATGTGCGTGAACTGCATCAGGATGAACACCGTCACCAGCGACATCGGAATGGCCACTGCGGCCACCAGCGCCGATCGCGGGCTTCCCAGAAACAGGATCAGCACGATGCACACCAGGCCGATGCCTTCCATTACGGTATGGAAGACTTTCTCCTTGGTGGCGTTCACCAGGTTGTCGCGATCGATGTACGGCACGATCTGCACATCCTGTGCCGCAAGCCGCTTGTTCAGTTCCGCCACTTTGGCGTGAACGCCATCGAGCACGCGCGAAGGGTTTTCATACTTGAGCAGATCGACGATGCCTTCGATGGTATCGGGATTGCTGTCCTTGCCCAGAATGCCTTCGCGCACCTGATGGCCGTAGCGCAGCTTGCCGAGTTCGCGCAGCAGCACGGGCACACCGTTGTTCTGCGTGACTACGATGTCGCCAAGATCCTTCAGCGAATGCACCATGCCGACGCCGCGCACGATATACGACTGCTCGCCGCGGGTGATGCGCCCGCCGCCGGCGTTGGATGTGTTGGAGGAAATCGCCGCCGTCACCTGATTCACGCTTACGCCGTAGTGCAGCAGTTGCGCGGGATCGAGCTCGAGCTGGAATTCCTTGGTGAAACCGCCGAAGTTGTCGACGTTGATCACGCCGGGCACCTGCTGCAACGCCGGGATCACCGTCCAACGCTGGATCTCCGACAGCTCCATCAGATTCTTGGACTTCGACTCCAGCGTGTAACGATAGATTTCGCCAGCCGGCCCGCTCACCGGATCCAAGCCCGGCGCAACGCCCGGGGGCAGCGTGACCTGACTCAGGCGCTCCTGCACGCGCTGGCGCACCCAGTAGTCGTCGGAACCGTCTTTGAACACCAGGGTGATCAGCGACAAACCAAAGGTGCTGCTCGAACGCATGGTGACCAGGTTCTGCGTGGTGGCCAGCTCGCGTTCCAGCGGAATAGTGATTTGTTGTTCGATTTCCTCCGCCGCCAGACCCGGCACCTGCGTGGCGACTTGCGCGGTGACATCGCTCAGTTCCGGATACGCCTCGATCGACAGTTGCGTCCACGAGTAATAGCCGAAGCAGACGACGAGCAACGTCACCACGATAAACAACATGCGCTTCTCGAAGCAGAAGCGGAAGAGCGCATTAATCATTGAGCAGCACTCCACCCCTCACGATCACGCGATCGCCCGCCTCAAGTCCTTTGAGCACGCGCGTGCCATCCGTTTCGTCGTAGCTCAGATCGACGGTGCGGCGCTGGAATGTCCACGGCGATACTTCGACGAACACCGTGATGCTGTCATTGTTCATCAGCAAGGCCGATTCAGGCACGAACACCTGCGCGGGCTGCGGAACGTCGATGCTGACGTTGGCGTACATATTGGGCTTTAGCTTGCCGTCCGCGTTGGCGAATACGGCACGCACCAGATCGCGGCGCGTATCGGACTGCAGCAACGGGTTGACGAAACTCACCGTGCCGCGAAACGTTTGGTTCGGATACGCCGCCAGCACCGCATCAACCTTTTCACCCTTTGCGATCCGGCCGACGTCGCTCTCGGGCACGTTGGCGGTGATCCACACCGAATCGAGATTCGAGATGGTCATCATCGCGGCCGTGGCGTCGTTGACATATGTACCCGGCGACACCGACAGCGCGGTGATGGCGCCGCTCATCGGCGCCGTAACTTGCATCGGTCGCTGTGCCGCAGAACCCGGCGTGCCGCCGACCGCCGTGAGGCGCGCCTGCGCACGATTGAATTCGGCCTGTGCCTGGTTGTAACCGCTCTGCGCCGATTCCAGATCTTTGGTGGCGTTACCGCCGGCCGCTTTGACGCCGCGCGCACGATCGAGCGTTTTCTTCGCCAAATCCAGTGCATCGCGTGCCTTATCGAAATCGGCGGAAGCTTGCGCGAAATCGCCCGAATCGATCACCGCCAGCAGTTGGCCGCGCACAACGCGGTCGCCCAGCCCGACTTTCAGTTCCATCACTTTGCCGGTGAGCGGCGGCAGTACATTGGCAGTGTGCGTAGGGTCGGCTTCTACGTTCGCAGGAAATACCATCGCGTGAGGCGCCTGTCGCATCTGGACGGCCTGCACGACCAACTCTTTGCGCAATGGCGATCCGTCCGGGATTTTGATCTGGCCATGGTCGACGGTAAAGGCCGGCGGCGCTTCAGCCGCTTCGTTTTCGCCGCGCGAGCAGGCGGTCGCGCCCAGCGCTACGGCCATTGCAGCCGCCAAGCGCCATCCTTGTTTAGTGAGCTGGTGAAGCATTGGTGTTCCCCATCGTTGCCGCGCTATGGCTTCCCCGTAACCACGAGGCCATAACGTTGTTGCAATACGGTGAAGGGGGTAAGGCAATGTGTTGCACAGGCCTTACAAACCCCGACCGCGATTGGATCGCCGCCAACCGCTGCCGGGTGCATGGCAGCAGTCAGCGAAGCGGGCTAATAGTGCGTGGTTCCGCTTGCGTGTGACTGTCCAAGTTCAGGCTTTTCCTTCTGCAATCGCATGATTATTCGAGGGTTGGATCAACCTGCCCTGCAGCAGGCCGGCACGCTCCAAGGGCAAGTAGGCAATGGCCGCCAGATGCGAATGAATACGGCGCAAATCGCGCAGGATGCGCAGATACACATCGCCACCGCCACCGTCGCGCTGCTGGCGCAGGTCGCGGATGTGCCGGTCGGAAGCATCGTTTTCCTGGCGCCACAACAATTCCTTGCGTTCCACCAGTTGTTGCGCGGCACGCAGGTCGCCGCGCATGAATACCGCGATGCCCAAGCGCAGGCTCTCCATGACTTGCCCATGCATGGCCGCGAGATCCTGGATGTCGTCCGCCGAAAAGTCCTGTCCGCGTTGGGCCTTCTTCGCCGCAAACTCCATCAGGTTGTTGGCGGTGATATCGCCGATATGCTCGATGTTCATGACGAACGCATGGATTTCCTGGCTGCGCTCACCGTCTTCCTCGTTCAAGGCTTCGCTGCCCAGATCCGCCAGGTATTGGCGAATGGCCACACCAAGGCGATCCAGATACGGGTCCATCTTGCTGATGGCGGCGGCGCGCACGGAGTCGTCTTTGCCGAAGATCTCGACCAAGCCTTTGAGCATGCTTTCGACCATATCGGCCATGCGCATGGATTCGCGCGTCGCATTCACCAAAGCAACGCCCGCACTTTCCAGCGCCGCTTCTTCCAGATACAACGGCACGCCCTGATCGGCCGGGCGCGGCGGCTCCGGCAGCAGACGCACGAGCCACTGCGCCAAGCGGCCGACCGGAAGCAGAAAGATCAGCGCCAGTGCGAGGTTGAATGCCGTATGAAAATTCACGGCGACGCGTGCCGGCGAATCGCCGAATGCGGCCAGCCAATGCGAGAGCGGATTGAGCAGCGGCAAGCACATCACGCAACCGAATGCGCGCACCAGCAGATTACCTAAAGGCAAGCGGCGCGCCACCGGCGTATGCGCTTCGAGCAAAGCGGGCAAGGTGCTGCCGAGATTGGCACCGAGCACCAACGCCATCGCACCCGGCGCATCCACCACGCCGCCCGTGGCAAGCGACACGATCAATAGCACCACGGCAACGCTGGAATGACACATCCAGGTGAGCGCTGCGGCAAGCAACATGGCGATCACGGGTTCGTCGGCCAGCGCGTGCATGCCCGCCTTGAGCAGCTGCGCGTTCTCCATCGGCGCCATAGTCAGTACCAGCAGATGCAGCGCCAATAACATCAAGCCGAGCCCGATGCCGACGCGGCCCAGATTTTCATAACGCGCGTCATCGCTACGACGATGCAATGCCGTGCCGAACAAGATCAGTACCGGCGCGATCAACGCGATGTTGAACGACATCACCTGCACAATCAGCGTGGTCCCTACATTCGCACCAAGCATTACGGCAAGTCCCGGCGCGAGCCCCAGATAACCGCTTGCCGCAAACGAGGTCGCCATCATGCCTGTCGCCGTGCTGCTCTGTAGCAGCGCGGTGATGCAAATACCGAAGGCAAACGCACTCGGCCGCGTACCGAGAAAACGGCCCAGCGAACGGCGCAGCGCACTGCCGTAGCCGCGCAATACGCCGCTGGTAACCATGTGCGTGCCCCACAGCAAGAGTGCGACGTAGCCAGCAATGTCGAATAAAGCGAAGGTGCCTTTCATGGCGTGTCTCCAACAACCAGCCTCGGCCAGCCATGTATAACCGAAGGGCGAGTGGCAAGCACGCCACTCGTCATCATTCCGGCGATGTGGATATCGCGAACGATGGTGAATCATCGCAACGCGTATATGCGAACGGGCTTTTGCGGATTCGCTACTCGCCCTTGATCGGTTTTTTTAGAGCCAATGTCGGAAATGGCGTATGTAAACGACCTTCACCAACTGAGTCAGTGCGCAATAGGTCACGACCGTGGCGGCCAACCAGCCGAAGTACGCATCGGGCAAATGCACCATGCCGAGCTTCGCGCCGATCGCCGAGAACGGAATCAGCATGCCGATCACGATGATCGCGGTGGTGAGGCCAAGCACCGGCGCCGCGGCCACGCTCTGCAAGAACGGGATCTTGCGGGTGCGGATCATGTGCACCACCAGCGTCTGCGTCAGCAGACTTTCGATGAACCAGCCCGACTGGAACAACGACTGATGCGCATCGCCGTTGGCGCCGAACACGAACCACAACAACCCAAACGTGGTGATATCGAAGATCGAACTGGTCGGACCGATCCAGAACATGAAGCGGCCGATATCGCTGGCATCCCACTTGCGCGGCTTGCGCAGGTATTCGTCGTCCATGCGGTCGAACGGAATCGACAGCTGCGAGATGTCGTACAGCAGGTTCAGCACCAACACTTGCAGCGGCAGCATCGGCAAGAACGGCAGGAAGAAACTGGCGACGACCATGCTCAACACGTTGCCGAAGTTGGAGCTGGCCGTCATCTTGATGTACTTGATGATGTTGCCGAAGGTCACGCGCCCTTCGAGCACGCCTTCTTCGAGCACCATCAAATTCTTTTCGAGCAGGATGATGTCGGCCGATTCCTTCGCGATATCGGTGGCGGTGTCCACCGAGATGCCGACATCCGCCTCGCGCAAGGCCGGTGCGTCGTTGATGCCGTCGCCGAGAAAACCGACAGTGTGTCCCTGACGTTGCAGCGACTTCACCACGCGCGCTTTCTGCAGCGGCGACATTTTCGCGAACACGGTGGTGCGCTTGACCAGATCGTCGAGCGCGGTGTCATCCAGCGGCTCGATGTCGCGCCCTTGCGCGGACTGATTCACGTTCAAGCCTACTTCGCGGCAGATCTTGCGCGTCACCGCTTCGTTGTCGCCGGTGATGACTTTGACTTCCACGCCGTGGTGATGCAGCGCTGCGATAGCCGTCGCGGCGGTGTCCTTGGGCGGATCGAGGAAGGCCAGACAACCCACGGCCGTAAGTTCGGTTTCGTCGGCCACGCCGTAGGCGCGATTGCTCGGCGCCTGCTGCTTGATCGCCACCACCAATACACGCAATCCATCCTCGTTGAGTTCGCGCGTCATCGCCTTGATTTCGCGGCGGCGCTCATCCGTCATCGGGACGACCTGATCGCCACGACGCTCCATGGACGAGATGGAGAGCATCTCTTCCACCGCGCCTTTGCACACCAGCAAGTTATGGCCATCGCCGTTGGCCAGCACGACCGACATGCGGCGGCGCTGGAAGTCGAACGGAATTTCGTCCACCACGCGATAGCGCGCCACGATCGGTTCCAGATCGCGGTGCGCCAGCACGGCTTTATCCATCAGGTTTTTCAAACCGGTCTGGAAGTGGCTGTTGAGGTAGCCGTATTCCAGTGCGTCTTCCGAATCTTCGCCGTCCAGATCCAGGTGACGCTCCAGCACAATTTTGTCGAGGGTGAGCGTGCCGGTCTTGTCGGTGCACAGCACATCCATGGCGCCGAAGTTTTGGATCGCGTTGAGGCGCTTCACCACGACCTTGCGCTTGGACATCGCCATCGCGCCCTTGGCGAGATTGGCGGTGACGATCAGCGGCAACATCTCCGGCGTAAGGCCGACGGCGACCGACAGCGCGAACATCAGCGCATCGAGGAAGCCGTGCTTGTACCACTGAATGCCCAACACCACCGGCACCATCACCAGCATGAAGCGGATCAGCAGCCAGCTCACGCTGCTTACGCCGCGATCGAAGCTGGTCTGCACGCGTTCGCCTACGATGCTGCGTGCCAGCGATCCCAGGTAGGTGCGCGCGCCGGTCGCGGCCACCACCGCGGTAGCGGTGCCACTCACCACGTTGGTGCCCATGTAGCAGATGGTGGGCAGGTCCAGCGGATTGCCCTGCTGCGCCCCATGTGCGCCGGCTTCCACGGTGTGCGCCTGCGTGGGACTGGCTTTTTCCACCGGCAGCGATTCGCCGGTAAGGATTGCCTGGCTGATGAACAGGTCTTTGGCGGTGAGCAGACGCAGGTCGGCGGGCACCATGTCCCCCGCGGCGAGGTGCACGATGTCCCCCATCACCAGCTCGCCCACCGGCACTTCGATGCGCTCGCTATGACCATCCGAAGCGCGGCGCGTCACGGTGGCGGTGTTGCGCACCATGGCCTTGAGCTTTTCGGCCGCCAGCGAGGAGCGGTATTCCTGCGTGAAGCTCAGCAACACGCTGATGCCCACCATCACGCCGATGATGATCGGACCGGACAAATCGTCTGGCGTAACGACGATTTGAACCACCGCCAGAATCAGCAGCACGATGATGAACGGGTTCTTGAAGGCACGCAGCAGTTGAAACGACCAGTGCGGCGGCTTCTCGTGCGACACCTCGTTCACGCCGTCGCGTGAAAGGCGATCGGTGATCTCTTCCTCGTTAAGACCGGCCGTAGTGGTCTCCAGGCTGGCCAGCAGCGCTTCGTTTTCCTTGAACGCTTCTTGCGCCGCCGCCACGCGCGGCGGCGTGGCCGTGGTTTTGCCGACAGCCTTGGCCATAACAGCCTGGGACGATTGCTTCATCATGTCTCGCTTCCGTGGAAGGGTGCTGCGTGCAGTTCGGAGGCGAGCGTGTGGAACGACTGGCTTCCGCTAAGACAATCCGCGCACGGGGCGATACCACCCCGGCCGACTCGCCGGCCAGGGCGGAGGCCACCCTTTACGCAGCTCGTAGCGACGCATCAGTGGCTAGATACCAGACGAAGATGACGGGACGTGCGTGAAAGGTCCGCCGAATGCTCGTGCCAACGAGACAACGGACGGCCCTGGGCGGCCTCGATCTGCCACGGCATATCGACAGCCTCGCGCTCCGCCGGCTGGTTCAGCGGCCGAGGAACGGTCACGGTCAGGGGAACACGCACGGCTTCACGACGGCCGGCCACGCTGAAACGGCCTGCCACACGCAAACGAAAGAAATCGCGAAGGAGCTTCATGGGCCCATCTCCTCTAAAACGGTGCTCACGGCACCGTAAGGAGCGGACCGGACTTCCCTAGTCGAGGAAAGCGCCGGCCAA
>DATJMR010000219.1:0-20584 GCA_035508595.1 Dyella sp. | reverse complement strand
CTGAATGCTCGCCCCGGACCGCCTTTGCCTTGAAACGCATCACCGGAGAACACCATGACCGCAACACCATTACGCATCCGCAAGGCCGCCGTGCTGGGCGCGGGTGTCATGGGCGCGCAGATCGCCGCGCACCTGACCAATGCCAATGTCGAGACCGTGCTGTTCGACCTGCCCGCCAAGGAAGGTCCCAAGAGCGGCATCGCGCTCAAGGCCATCGAACACCTGAAGAAGCTCTCGCCTGCCCCGCTGGCCGATGCGAACCTCGCTGCTGCCATCATCCCGGCCAACTACGACGAGGACTTGGGCCAGCTCAAGGACGTGGACCTGGTGATCGAGGCGATTGCCGAACGCATGGACTGGAAGCTGGATCTCTACAAGAAGATCGCTCCGCATGTTTCGCCGACCGCCGTCCTGGCCAGCAACACCTCGGGCCTGTCGATCAACGGCCTGGCCGAAGCGCTGCCCGAGGAGATGCGTCATCGCTTTACCGGTGTGCATTTCTTCAATCCGCCGCGCTACATGCATCTGGTCGAGCTGATTCCGACCAGGCTGACCGATGCCAACGTGCTCGACGGCCTGGAAGCGTTCCTGACCACCACGGTCGGCAAGGGTGTGGTTTATGCCAAAGACACGCCGAACTTCATCGGCAATCGCATCGGCGTGTTCTCCATGTTGGCCACGATGTACCACACCGAGCAATTCAAGCTCGGCTTCGATACGGTTGATGCACTGACCGGCCCGGCGATCGGACGTCCAAAGAGCGCCACCTACCGTACGGCCGACGTCGTGGGCCTGGACACCATGGCGCACGTCATCAAGACCATGGCGGACACGCTCGCGAGCGATCCGTGGCACGAGTACTTCAAGGCGCCGGTTTGGCTGAGCGGCCTCATCGAGCAAGGCGCGCTTGGTCAGAAGACCGGCGCGGGCTTCTATCGCAAGGCCGGCAAAGACATCGTGGTGCTCGATGTCGCCAAGCGCGACTATCGTCCTTCCGAACAAAAAGCGTCGGACGAAGTCGCCGCGATCCTCGCCATCAAGGATCCCGCGGAAAAGTTCGGCAAGCTGCGTGCATCGAGCGATCCGCAAGCGCAATTTTTGTGGGCGACGTTCCGCGATCTGTTCCATTACACCGCCTATCACCTGGCCGATATCGCCGACACCGCACGTGACGTCGACTTCGCCATTCGCTGGGGTTACGGCTGGAAACTCGGCCCGTTCGAAACCTGGCAAGCGGCCGGTTGGCAGCAGGTTGCCGGCTGGATCCAGCAAGACATCGATGCCGGTAAGGCGATGAGCAAGGCGCCACTGCCCAAATGGGTGACGGACGGGCGCACGGGCGTCCATGGGAAAAACGGCTCGTATTGCGCCGCGGCCAACACCGACAAACCGCGGTCGCAGCATCCGGTCTATCGGCGCCAGTTGTTCCCCGACCCCATCCTTGGCGAACGCTTCGACCAAGGCACGACGGTGTGGGAAAACGACGGCATCCGCCTTTGGACGCTGGGAGAAGACAACGTCGGCATCATCTCGTTCAAGACCAAGATGAACACCGTCAACGATCAGGTGCTCGACGGTATCCAGCACGCGATTGGCATTGCCGAAGAGAAACTCAAAGCCGTCGTGATCTGGCAAACCAGCGAGCCGTTCTCCGCCGGTGCCGACCTCAAGGGAGCATTGGGTTTGCTGCAAGCGGGCAAGATCAAGGATTTCCAAGCCATGGTCGCCAACTTCCAGCGCACCAGCATGCGTATCAAGCATGCGCTCGTGCCGGTCGTCGCTGCAGTACGCGGTCTGGCCCTCGGCGGCGGTTGCGAATTCCAAATGCACTCGGCGCGCACGGTGGCGGCGTTGGAAAGCTATATCGGCCTGGTCGAAGCCGGCGTAGGTTTGCTGCCCGCCGGTGGCGGCTTGCATGAACTTGCTGTACGCGCCGCGCAGACCAATCCTGCCGATCCGTTCGAAGCACTGAAGAAAGTGTTCGAAACGGTGGCGATGGCGAAGGTTTCCGGCAGCGCGCTGGAAGCCAAGCAATTGGGTCTGCTGCGCGAAAGCGATGTCGTCGTGTTCAACGCGTACGAATTGCTTTATGTCGCCAAACAAGTGGCGAGCTCGCTGGCCGAAAGCGGCTGGCGTGCGCCGCTTTACGCACGCAGCATTCCGGTAGCCGGCGACGTGGGCACCGCGACGTTCAAGGCGTCGCTCGCCAACCTGCAAGCGGGGTACTTTGCATCCGAGCACGATGTCGCGATCGCTACGCGTATTGCCGACACCCTGTGCGGTGGTGCGATCGAGCGCGGTTCGCTGGTGGACGAAGAATGGCTGCTGCAACTGGAGCGCAAGCACTTCGTGGAACTTGCGCAGACCGAAAAGACCCAAGCGCGGATTGCGCACACCATGACCACCGGCAAACCGTTGAGGAACTGAACGCTCGTCGCCCCGGTGAAAGCCGGGGCCCAGCGGCTTTCGCAAGCACCACCAAAGACACTGGGTCCTGGCGTTCGCTGGGACGACGACAAACCAAACGGCGTCGCTGCACAGTGCGCGACGCCACGGAGCAAAGACCATGACCAAGCAAGTGCAAGACGCCTACATCGTCGCCGCCACCCGCACCCCGGTCGGCAAGGCGCCGCGCGGCGTATTTCGCAACACTCGTCCCGACGACATGCTCGCGCACGTGATTCGCGCGGTAATGGCGCAGGCGCCGGGCATCGATCCGCATCGTATCGGCGACGTCATCATCGGTTGTGCGATGCCAGAAGCCGAGCAAGGCATGAATGTGGCGCGTATTTGCCTGCTGCTCGCCGGCCTTCCCGACACCGTACCCGGCGTAACCGTCAACCGTTTCTGCTCGTCCGGCTTGCAATCCGTGGCGATGGCGGCCGACCGCATTCGCCT
The DNA here is from genome assembly GCA_035508595.1 of Dyella sp. Classification (GTDB taxonomy): domain Bacteria; phylum Pseudomonadota; class Gammaproteobacteria; order Xanthomonadales; family Rhodanobacteraceae; genus Dyella_B. Next base: position 17,686 of record DATJMR010000219.1, on the reverse strand, counting down.
GGGCGAGGCCGACCTGATGATTGCCGGCGGCACCGAGAGCATGAGCATGGTGCCGATGATGGGTCACAAGGTTGCCATGAATCCGGGCATCTTCGACAACGAGCACATCGGCATCGCCTACGGCATGGGCATCACCGCCGAAAACGTTGCCAAACAGTGGAAGATTTCGCGCGAAGCGCAAGATACGTTTGCCGCGCAAAGCCACGAACGCGCCCTTGCGGCAATCAAGGCGGGCGAGTTCAAGAGTGAAATCACGCCCTATCAGCTCGACGATCACTACCCCGATCTCGCCACACGCGGCATCGTCACCGACAGCCGCGTGATCGATACCGATGAAGGCCCGCGCGCAGGCAGCACCGTCGAGGTGCTGGGCAAGCTGAAGACGGTGTTCCGCAACGGCCAGTTCGGCGGCACGGTGACGGCGGGCAATTCGTCGCAAACCTCCGATGGCGCCGGCGCCGTGCTTTTGGCCAGCGAACAGGCGATCAAGGACTACAACCTCACACCGCTTGCCCGCTTCGTGGGCTACTCCGTGGCGGGTGTGCGCCCCGACATCATGGGCATCGGTCCCAAGGAAGCGATTCCGAAGGCGCTCAAGCAGACCGGTATCTCGCAAGATCAGCTGGACTGGATCGAACTGAACGAAGCCTTTGCCGCTCAAGCGCTCGCCGTCATCGGCGATCTTGGCTTGGACACCGCCAAAGTGAATCCGCTCGGAGGCGCCATCGCGCTGGGTCATCCGCTCGGCGCCACGGGTTCTGTCCGTGTGGCGACCCTGGTGCATGGCATGCGTCGCCGCAAACAGAAATACGGCATGGTAACGATGTGCATCGGCACCGGCATGGGTGCCGCCGGCATTTTCGAAGCGCTTTAAAACGCGCTTTCCAACCCTCTCCCTGAAGGGAGAGGGTTAGGGTGAGGGGTGAGCTTGCCTCAACCCAAACAAGACCCACGCTCAACCCGTTCACGCCACGGCGCAACGACGTTTTAGAGAACAGCGGCGCATAGACGCCCTTGTCGCCGCTTCGCCTCCGGCGAATAATGCACCACGTTGCGGCGCACACCCCCGATGCGCCCACATCCAGGGTGCATCCGACATTCCTGCCGCTATGGCTCAGGCACGTTGCGCCCGCTGCAGGAACCCTTTGTGAGCGTGTTGACTGAGGAAAAGGTTGACGCATCGGCGATAGCGCCACCGGCCTATCCCGATTACCGGGTCATTTCCCTGATCGTGGGTTGCGCGATCTTCCTTGAGCAGGTCGACGGTACGGTGCTGGCAACCGCCCTGCCCACCATGGCGCGCGACTTCCACGTTTCCGCTCCGGCGATGAGCGTGGCCGTTACCAGCTATCTGCTTGCGCTCGCCATTCTAATTCCGGTCAGCGGCGCCATTTCGGACCGCTTTGGCGCGAAGCGGGTGTTCAACAGCTCCATCGTGGTGTTCATTGTCGGCTCGATTTTGTGCTCGCTCACCAAGACGCTTCCGATGATGGTTGCCGCGCGCCTGCTGCAAGGCACCGGCGGCGCCATGATGGCACCCGTCGGGCGGCTGGTGATTTTGCGCACGGTGGAGCGTCGGCATCTGGTGTCCTCGATGATGTGGACGCTGATACCCGCCATCCTCGGCACGATGGCCGGACCGCCACTTGGCGGCTTCATCGTTCAATATCTCGACTGGCGCTGGATCTTCTACATCAACGTGCCGATCGGAATATTGGGCTTCTGGCTCGTACGGCGATACATTCCCGTCGTGCACTGCATGACGCGGCCTGCGCGGTTCGACTGGCTGGGTTTTGTACTTTGCAGCGTGGGGCTCGGGTGCCTGCTGTTTGGGCTGGAACTATTTGGAGAAAACACCGGCCCGAGCAATGCGCTCGTTCTGGTGGCCGTTGGGGCGGTATCCTGTCTGGCTTATGTACGGCACGCCAAGCGGCGCACCAATCCTGCGATTGACCTTACGCTGTTGCGGATCGATTCGTTTCGCCTTTCAGTGATTTCCGGCTCGCTGATGCGCATCACCCAGGGAGCGCAACCTTTCTTGTTGCCCTTGCTGTTGCAAATCGGGCTCGGCTTTTCGGCGCTGCGAAGCGGTCAATTGATTTTGGCGATTTCGCTGGGAGCACTGATGGCGCGTGTTTTAACGACACGCGTCCTGCGCCGTATCGGTTTCCGTCGCGCCATGATCTATAACGGCGTGCTAGCCAGCATGAGTTACGCGGTTTGCGCGTTTTTCCGGCCCGACTGGCCGTTCTGGCTGATGTTCGCCTTGCTGATGGGTTGTGGCGTCGTCATGTCGTTCCAGTTTGCCGCTTACAACACTATCGCCTACGAGTCGATCCCCACAGACCGCATGAGCGCCGCCAACAGCTTCTATTCCACCTTGCAACAACTGATGTTGTCGGTAGGGGTGTGCTGCGGGGCGTTGATTCTGAAGGTCGCCATGGCGGTCAGTCACAATGCCGAGCCCAGCCGATTGAATTTTTCGGCGGCATTTGTCGTCGTCACATTGATATCGCTCAGCTCCACCCGCTGGCACCGGGCCTTTGCCCATGACGCCGGGCACGAAATGAGCGGACACCGTCAACGCTAAGCCGGCAACACACTGTTTCCCTGACAGCAGTTCTGCCTTGTCCGGCGTGGCCTTATGTTTGGCGGCATCCGATTTGAACGAGGTGCCCCATGATCCAACGTCGCCCTTTTGACAGTCTTGGCGGAGCCGATCACGGCTGGCTCAAGGCCAAACATCACTTTTCTTTCTCAAGCTATAACGACCCCAAGCGTATGGGCTGGGGGGCGTTGCGCGTGTGGAATGACGACACCATTGCGTCGCAGACCGGTTTTCCGCCGCATCCGCATGCCGATATGGAGATCATCACGTATGTGCGCGAAGGAGCGATCACACATCGCGACAACCTGGGCAACGAAGGCCGCACCGTCGCCGGCGATGTGCAGGTGATGAGCGCGGGCAGCGGCATCACACATAGCGAGTACAACCTGGAACCCGACGCGACGCGTATCTTCCAGATCTGGATTATTCCAGACGAACACGGCCATCCGCCGTCGTGGGGCACGAAGCCCTTCCCGGTGGGCGAGCGTTCGGGACGCTTTGTTGTGTTGGCCAGCGGTGTAAAGGGTGATGCCGATGCCCTGCCTTTACGCACCGACGCGCGCGTGCTCGGCGCTACGCTCAAAGCAGGCGAAACCGTTCGCTACAACCTGGGCAAACATCGTTACGCCTATCTTGTGCCGGCCAAAGGTACGGTGGAAATCAACGGGATTCGTCTTGATGCACGCGACGGCGCGGCCATCCGCGATGAAACGTCGCTTGACGTCAAAGCGCTCGAAGATGCCGAACTGGTGCTTGTCGATTCGAGTCCGTAATCGGGTCCTGTTTCGAAACGTTGCAACGACACAGCCCCCACAAAAAGACCGGGCGCCGAAGCGCCCGGGTTGATGCAGCGAAGGCTCACCAGGAAGAAAACCTTCGCTGCCAACACACGCTTCGGTTACCAGACCATCGAGGCACCGAAGCCCACACCCACGTCACCCTGCGAATTGCCAGTCAGGCTGCCCTTCAGCACCCAGCGACCGCCGGGCGTGATGGTGGACATACCCACCGCGACGGCTGCCTGGCCGTTGAACGTACCGATACCGGCACCCAGCGAGCTTTGGTTCGGCTGGTACGCTTGCGGGATGTTGCTCATGGCCATTGCCGCGGCCGTACCGGCATCGGCATGACGCCCGACGGTGTTGATACGGTTGTTGAGCTGCGTGGCCGTCTGATCGACGTAGCTCTTGGCCCAGTTCTGCGATGCTTGCAGCTGCGACACGTTCACCGCATCCGTCGCATTGACGCCTGATGCCACGTTGGTGATCGTGCGCTCATTACCCGCCGAGCCCACGGACACACTGTTGGCTTGCGTAGCCACCGAACCCGCACCCAGCGCCACCGAATTGTCGGCCGAAGCCGTCGCACCCGCACCGATCGCCGTGCTGCTGCTACCCGTCGCGGCAGCACCTTGACCCGCCGCGGAAGAACCGTTGCCCGTAGCCGTGGCGTTGTAGCCAACCGCCACGCTGCCCGCACTGCTGCCCACATTGGCAGGAGCCGCCGATTCGCTACCCGGGCTGGCAGCCGCGTAGTCGACCGACGAGCTTGAGCCGCGGCCCGGATCGCCACCACCGCTTACCGGTGCGGCACTGGTGCCTTCCAGGTTCGTCACGCGGCCGTCGATGTTGGTGACCTGGCTGTTCATGGTGTTGATCTGGTTCTGCAGATCACTCTGCACACCCGTCAACTGACCAAAGTTGACCGCGTCATATTGACTTTGACCATTGGCCACGTTGGTGAGCACCACCGGCGCCGCTGCGCCCACACCGCCCAGCGTCACCGAACCACGATTGGAGCCCGGGTCGTACACCACGGCATCCAGCGTGTTGCCATCGCTGTCAACCAGGCCTGCCGTCTTCAACTGGCCAACGTTTACCGCGTCGGTGTCTTCGGTGCCCGCAGCAACGTTGTGGATCGCCACCGGGCCGCTCGACTTGCCGCCGCCCAACGTGATGCTGTTGTAGTTCGCCGTACCGTCGACGTTCCGGTCGTAGGTGACCGCGGCCATCGCGTTGCCGTTGGCATCGATCAGACCGCTGGACTTCAACTGCGACACGTTCACCGCATCGGTGTCAGCCATACCTGCTGAGACGTTGCTAAGTGTACGGGCATTGCCGTTCTTGTCGGCAAAGTCCACTGCCGCACCGTCGGTGTCTTTGCCAACCGTCAGATTTGCACCCGAAGCTGCCTGCTGTACCAGACCGATGCCGCCCTGGTTGACTTGGTCGTACAGATGGCTGACGTCGCCTTCCACGGTCGTGACACGACCGTCCAGGTTGTTGATGTTGGTGGTATTGGTCGCAACCTGCTGGTTGGTCGCGTACAACTGCGAGCCGTTCACCGCATCCGTGCTGCCGGCGTCAAGCGCGCCCGCCGCCACGTTGTGCAGGGTTACCGGCGCCGCCGCCGAGGCGCCGCCCAGCGTCACGCTGCCGTGCGTACTGTCGTCGTACATCACCGCATTGGCCAGCGTGTCGCCCATGTTGCCGATCTGATTGTTGATCGTGGCGATATCACCTTGCGCCGTCTTCAGGCCACCATCCAGCGCATCGAGCGCATCTCCCACATTCGTTTGCGTAGCGCCTTGCACGTTGTACGTGGGTCCCGTCACGGCACCGGTGGTTGAGTTGATCGTGGCACCGCCTCCCAACCCGGCCACGACCGGCTTGAGCTGGCTTACGTTCACAGCATCCGTACCCTGCACGCCTGCAGCAAGATTCACGATCTGGCGCTCGCTACCCGCCGCGCCGACGGCAACAGTATTGTTGCGCATGGTCGAACTGCCAGCGCCCAACGCCACGGCATTCGATGCAAACGTTGTAGTGGCACCAACGCCCACTGCCGTTGAGCCTGAAACGGCCGCGGCACCTTGACCAACCGCCGTGGAGTTCAAGGATGCGGTAGCGCCTGCTCCAACGGCGGTGTCATTTTGATTTCTAGCCTTGGCTCCGTCGCCCAGGGCAACGGACTCCGTCGCCGATGCGGCGTTGCTGCCGATGGCCAAGGAATTGGCCATGCTCGCCGTCGCGCCAGTACCGATTGCGATGGCATTGGCAGACCCGCCGACAATCGAAGCGTTCTGGCCAATAGCAATAGCTCCGGCGCCCTGCGTGCTTGCCGAAGAACCAATGGCAATGGAGTAATCTGCGTCCGCGCTAGCGCCCGACCCGAGCGCGATGGCGTCGGCACCCGTGGACGTTACGCCATAACCAAAGGCCATCGAGCCTTCCGTGGCAGCGTTGGAATTGCGACCCAATGCAAAACTGTTTTGTCCGTTCGCATGAGCGGAGCTGCCGATCGCGGTTGCACCATCGAGTGTCGCGGTGGCGTTGGTACCGATCGCGGTGGTATTCGTTGAGGTTGCCTGAGCGCTCTGACCAATCGCCGTGGCCCAGCCGCCCGATGCGTTCGCACCGGCGCCGATGGCCTGAGAATACTTATCGGCTGTCGCGTACGAGCCGATCGCGGTGCTGGCGTTGGCGGTCGTGGAGGCATGGTCGCCGATCACGACGGAATTTCCGGCGGCTGCCGAAGCGCTGTTTCCGATGACCACGTCGCAGGCAGCTGTCGGCACGCTGTTATCTTTGATACAAGTGGCTGCACCCATCGCATTGTCGCCGAGCACGACGTTGCCGGAATTACCTTGGGTCACGTTGCTCCCTAGGGTCTGCGCACTTGCATAACCCGTAACACCCAGACCTGCGACGGCGGCAGTCAGCGCAATGAAGGACGCCATCGAGCGATGAGATTTTTTCTTGCGGCCCTTGGCCAATTCCGATGCAACCACCCACTTACCGAAAGCGGCGTTCCAAACGATGCGATAGATGGTGTTCATGCGATGGTTTCCTAGTGAGTTTGAATGAAATTCAGACACACTCTTCGTTGCCTGTCCGGTTGATCAAGCAACGATTCCTTCGTAATGCGGGACATTCCGTAAGGTGCGTCGGCCTGTGCGATTGCGCGTCCGGCCACACTGGAAATGCTAAAGAACGCCCCTTCCTCGTCCCATCAGACGAGGACTAATTAATATTCGTACTATTCTTAAAAATGACTTTCGAACTAATCTGAAATTCTTAGTTAAGAAGACGATGTTGCATCGTCATCCTCAGTCGTACGCTGCTTTGCGCTACGGCGCTTGACCGACTTTCGATCACGCGCTGCGTATTCCGCCAGGGATTCGGCGATCATGTTTGCGGCGGGGTCGGCCGACTCTCGGCAAGCCTCCAGCCAACTCTCCACCAACTTTCGCTTTTGCCGCGACGAAACGTAGATGAATTCATTGAGTTGCCCCATGAATTCATCTCGCTGAGTTTTATCGAGCCCGATGAAACCAAGCAGGACGGCTGCGATGTCTGAGTCGTTTGACTCGCCCACGATGAATGCCTTTGTGCAGAAAAGCCGGCTTGAGAAAAATATCCAATCCGAGCCAAGGCTAGCTGCGCATCGATAAAGGCGCTATAGGACAACGCTGCTCTTGATCCATTACATTGCATTACGCGGTGTGAGATAAATCATACATCGTCGCTGGATTTGCCCGCGATCTGTCGGGAGAGCTGCGATGCTTGCACCAGACCGTGAGCAAGCGCGTACTTGAACACATCGGCATCGTTGTTCAAACCAAGCTTTTTCATGGCGGCCTGCTTCTGGGCGCTGATGGTCTTGCTGCTTCGACCGACGCGAATCCCGATTTCGGTGACAGTGAAACCTTCGGCATAAAGGCGCAGTACTTCGGTTTCGCGCTTGGTCAAGCGAACGAGCCCTGTCTCGCTAGGCGACACTACAGAAGTCTGTTCCAACAAGCGCGCCGCACTTGGCGAAAGGTAACGAGTACCCTGGTGAACCACCCGTACGGCACTTTCCACGTGTTGAAGGTCGTCCGATTTGCTGAGAATGCCGCTCACGCCCACGTTAAGAATGTTCCGCAGGACGCCACCGTTTTCTATGCCGGTCAAAACCACCAGCCGAATATGGGGAAAACGACGGCGCAGAAAACGAAGAAGCGAAAGGCCGTCACCGTAGCGGCCGTGCGGCATGGAGAAATCGGTTACCACCACATCGCATGGGACCTTCCCAAGCAGTTCGACCAGGGCGGTGGAGTCGATGACTAACCCAGCTATCGCTATACCTTCGAGGTTGGTTAACAAATGCTCCATGCCACCCAGCAAGACAGGATGGTCATCGGCAACGGCGACCCTGATCGTCAAGCAAAAACTCCTTACGCCCTTCAGCTGGATTATCCGGCAACGACCCTAGCATAGGCCTCGCTGCCCAGTTTGGGTCGGTATATTACGATGTACGCGCAAGCGACGGCACGCCCTGCCGGTGCGTCGAATAGGCCTTCCAACATGGACAACCCCATCCGCATTGCGGTGGCAGACGATCATCCCGTCATACGCATGGGCATCGAAGCCACGCTCTATTCGATCAGCACCGTACGTTTAATTGGATCGGTACAAAATTCCACCCAGCTCATTGCGCTGCTGGACACGAGCCACTGCGACATCCTGATTACCGACTACGCCATGCCAGGCGGTCAATATGGCGATGGCTTGGAGTTGATTTCCTTTCTTCGCAACCGTTATTCGCAGATGCACATTGTCGTGCTCACCGGTATGGGCAAAGTAGTGCTGATCCGTAGCCTGATGGCGTTCGGCATCCACGCCATTCTCAGCAAAACGGACGATCTGTCACACCTGAGCGGGGCCATCCAGGCGGTGCAAGTGGGGCGGCGGTATTTCTCCCCGAGCATCGCGGCGATGATGAAGTCGCAAGCACCCAGAACGAGGACGGTACGACTTTCACCTCGTGAAGCCGAAGTGATCGCGCTTTATATCGGCGGCGCCAGCATCAACGGCATCGCGGAAAAATTGCAGCGCAGCAAGCAGACCGTCAGCACTCAGAAGGTCAATGCCATGCGCAAGCTTGGTATCGACAGCGACGCAGACTTGTTCAAATACGCGATCGAACTGGGGCTCTATAAGAAGGAAAAACAGGAATAGCTCTTTCTCCAGCGCCATGCGCTTTTGCGCAAGGCTGTTATGCCTTGGAGAAAGGGAATGCCAGAACGTCGGCAATTTTGTCCGTGCCAGCCATGCACATCAGCAAGCGCTCAATGCCTAACGCAACACCCGCGCAATCGGGCATGCGTCCAAGCACCGCCAGCAATTGCTCATCAATAGGCATTTCGCGCAAACCGCGTTCACGCCGGCGTGCGTTGTCTTTCTCGAAACGTGCGCGCTGCTCGGAAGCATCGTTGAGCTCGTGATAACCGTTCGCCAATTCGTGTGGGCCCAGATAGAGCTCAAAACGTTCCGCCAGCGGCGGCTCCCCCGGGCGAATGCGTGCCAGCGCGCTTTGGCTGGCGGGATAATCGTGAATCACGGTAATGCGATCGCGCGGAAAGACGGGCTGCAGCTCGTGCGTGATCAAAAGATCCAGCCAGTCGTCCCGCGTCAAACCGGAAGGATCGATGTCGTACCTGGCAAGCGGTGCGCGAAGTTCATCGATCTGGGCATGGAGAGGATCCAAGCCCAACTCATCGAGAAAGAGTTGCCGATATCCTTCGATCAACACCTCCACGCGAGAACCCACCAACGCAAGCGCTGCCTCCACCAAGGCGATGGTTTCTTCCATCAGGTGCCGATGATTCCAACCGACCCGGTACCACTCCAGCATGGTGAACTCCGGGTTGTGCCGCTCCCCCGCTTCGCCGTTGCGGAATACGCGGCCAAGCTCGTAGCAGTCCCCGACTCCATCGGCGAGCAACCGCTTCAAAGAATATTCCGGCGACGTGCGCAGCCAGCGTTCGCGCGAACCCGCATCCACGTGGCCATGAAACGGTGCATTGAAGCTTTCGATATTGGGATCGGTGTTGCCCGCCGCGGACAAGATGGGCGTCTCCACTTCCAGTACGCCGCGCTCCGCGAAAAAGGCGCGGATCATGGCGTAGAGCTTTGCGCGGCCCTGCAAACGCAAACGAAAGGGGGCAACATTGGTGGTATTGGCGTCCATGGCGATCAGACCCCGTACTGCTTGAACAGGTTCATCAATCGCGCTTCGTCCCACACATCCACGCCAAGTTCTTGCGCTTTGTCGAGCTTGGAGCCTGCCGCTTCGCCAGCCACCACAAAATGCGTTTTCTTGGACACGCTGCCCGCCACCTTGGCGCCCAACGCCTCAAGCTTTTCCTTAGCCTCCTCGCGCCCCATGCCGGACAGCGTGCCGGTAAGCACCGCCGTTTGACCCGTCAATGGCAAGGTTTCCACTTTGGCGTGCTTGGGTATCGCCTCAAGCAGGCGACGCATGGCGGCTTCGGCGTCCCGCAAGGCGGCCAGATGCCGATGGTCGGCGAGAAATTCATCCAGATTGGCCGCCGCATTTTGGGACAACCCGGCCGTGATCCAATGCGTCGCGCCACCGTGGTGTATTTTTTCGACGGTGGGAAAATGCGACGTCAACAACTCTGCATGGCGATGACCGATGCCATTGATACCCGCATTTTGCAGCAGCATCGCCAAGCTCAGCTTTTGACCCAGTCGCGGCGAAGGATCGGCTTCGTCGCTCAACGCCACGCCTGCTTTCAACAATGCGTCCACGACTTCGCGGTTACCTTTCTGCTTAAAGAACGCTTCGATGGAACCGGCCACTTCGGCGCCGATATCCGGCAGCTCGCGCAAAATGGCGGCGGGCATGCTGCGCACCCACTCCAGGCGTCCAAGCCAACTGGCCAGTGTTTTGGCCGTGCTCTCGCCGATATGCACGATGCCCAGCGCGTAGAGAAAACGAGATAGGGTCGTTTTCTTGCTGGCCTCGATGGCTTCCACCAGATTTTCCGCCCACTTGGTAGCAATCTTGCCGGCTTTGACGGTCTCCGGCGTGGTGCCGTCGCGCTCATCCGCGCGTTGCTTCATCTCCAAAAAATGATCGAGCGAGAGTTTGTACAGATCAGCTGGCGTATGCACATAGCCAAAGTCCACCAGCGCATCGACGAAACGTTCGCCAATCCCTTCGATATCCATGGCGCGTCGCGATGCGAAGTGGATCAAAGCCTCTTTGCGCTGCGCGGCGCATACCAATCCTCCCGAACAACGCCAGGCGGCCTCACCTTCCTCGCGTACCAGCGCCGAGCCGCATACGGGGCAATGCGTGGGCATTTTCCATGGATGGGTTTTAGGTGGGCGCCGATCGGGAACCACGCGCACCACCTCGGGAATCACATCGCCAGCACGGCGCACGATGACGGTATCGCCGACGCGCACATCGAGTCGCGCGACTTGATCGGCGTTGTGCAGCGTTGCGTTGGTCACCGTGACGCCTGCCACCTGCACCGGCGCCAAGCGTGCCACCGGCGTGGCCGCGCCGGTACGTCCGATTTGAATTTCGATCGCTTCAACCGTGGTACTTTGCTCCTGCGCGGGGAACTTGTGCGCAAGCGCCCAGCGCGGGGCACGTGCCACGAAGCCCATCTCGCGTTGGCCGGCATAGTCGTCAAGCTTGTACACCACACCGTCTATGTCGTAAGGCAATGCATTGCGTTTGGCACCAATGCGCTGAAAATAAGCGATCAAGCCATCGAAACCTTTGGCAACATCCACTTCCGGCGAAACAGGAAAACCCCAATCGCGAAGTTGTTGCAATGTTTTGGAATGGGTGGGTGGCAGCTCCGCGCCTTCGACCGCACCGACGCCATAGGCGAAAAAACTCAGCTTGCGCTTGGCGGTGATCGCCGGATTGAGCTGTCTCAACGATCCTGCCGCGCCGTTGCGCGGATTGGCCAGTGGTTTTTCGCCATGCTCGCGCGCATAGGCGTTGAACGCTTCGAAATCCTTGCGCAGCATGATCACTTCGCCGCGCACTTCCAGCACGCGCGGCCAGCCATCTCCCCGCAAACGCAACGGAATCGCGCGCACGGTACGTAAATTGGCGGTGACGTCCTCGCCTGTCTCGCCGTCGCCTCGCGTCGCGCCCTGCACGAAGTGGCCGTTTTCGTAGCGCAGGCTAATCGCAAGGCCATCTAATTTCGGTTCTACGGAAAAAACGGGATTGCCGTGCCCCAGCGTCTGCTCGATGCGGCGCTCGAACTCCGCCACTTCGCGATAGCGCTCTCGGTCGTTGATCCCCTCTTGCTCGAAGGCGTTGCTCAGCGACAACATCGGCAATGCATGGCGGACCTCCGCAAAACCGCCGACAGCGCGTGCGCCTACACGCCGGGTAGGCGAATCGGGTGTGGCGAGCTGCGGGTGGTCCGCTTCCAATGCCTCCAGCTCACGCAGCAGACGATCGTATTCGGCGTCCGTGATCTCTGGATCGTCCAGAACGTGATAACGGTAATTGGCGTGTTCGATCCGCTTGCGCAGGTCTTCGGCGTGCCGGGCTGGCGAGAGGGGGGATGACGGTTTGCTCATGCGTGAAGTGTAACGATTCGTGTGTCGCCGAATGAGTCAAGGAACCATAGCAGCGTTCGATTTTGATCTTGTCCGAGCGGAAAGTATCCAACCGGGCAGAGGCAACGCCGCTCAAAGCTGCTGGACGATGTTTGCACTGCGTTCTCATGGCTCGTCCGTTCCGATTCCTGCGAAACCTCAAGCCGCGTTGGGCAGGAACCCGCCATTGGGCTGTCTTTAACCTAATTAACTGCCATAGCAGGTATCATAACGTCCATGCCGTCCTCCCCCGCCGCCGCTTCAATCGCCGCTACCGCAGTCACGGCGGATGCAGTGGCGGCCCTATCGCCGCGCAAGCAGTACAGCGGTTTGATCTGGCTCGTTTCGGCGGCGTTCTTCATGCAGGCGCTGGACTCCACCATCGTCAATACGGCGGTGCCGGCCATCGCCACCGCGCTCAACGAAACGCCGTTGAATATGCGCAGCGCCCTGACCAGCTACGTGCTGACCTTGGCGATTCTCATTCCTGCCAGCCCTTGGTTATGCGACCGCTTCGGTACACGGCGCGTGTTCGGCGTTGCCATTAGCGTGTTCGCACTCGGCTCCCTGCTTTGCGGCATCTCGCAAACACTGACGGAGCTTGTATTGGCGCGCGTATTACAAGGGTGCGGCGGGGCGGCGCTGATGCCGGTTGGCCGCTATGTGTTGGTGCGCAGCATCGACAAACGCGATTTTGTGCAAGTCATGAGCACCGTGGCGACATTCGGCCTGCTCGGTTCGGTACTCGGCCCGTTGTTGGGCGGCGCGCTGGTGGAATACACCAACTGGCGACTGATCTTTCTGTTGAACGTGCCCGTAGGCATCGTCGGCCTGTGGCTCAACCAGCGCGAGATGCTTGAATATCGGCTGGATACGGCACATCGCTTCGATTTGCTCGGGTTCGTACTGTTCGCCGCGTCCTCCGCATTGCTCTTGGCCGCCTCGGAATTCGCAGCGGACGTAATCATTCCCTGGCGCAAAATGGGCACTTTGGTGGTACTGGCCATGGTCTTCGCCGCGGCCTATGTGTGGCACAGCCGTCGTACGGAACACCCCGTGGCGGATTTGCGTCTGCTGCGTGTACGCAGCGTGTGGGTGTCGCTGTCGGGCAGCCTGCTGACGCGGCTCGGCGTCAGCGGCATGTTTCTGTTGATTGTGCTGTTCCTGCAAGTAGGTTGCGGCTGGTCGCCGTTGATGGCCGGCCTGATGATGGTGCCGCAAGCATTGGGTTCGATCTGCGCGAAATGGCTGGTGAACCGCACGCTGATCCGACTCGGCTATCGGCGCCTGTTGCTCGGCAACACGCTGATCGTTGCGGTGCTGCTGGCGATGTTCGCCCTGCTCAGTCCGCATACCCCCATGGCATTGATTGTCTTGCTGGTATTCGTCTACGGCGGCTTTATGGGCATGCAGTACACGGTCATGAACACGCTGATCTACACCGACCTGGACATCAAGCACGCATCGATGGCGTCGTCGATGGCCTCCACCACGCAGTACCTGTCGATGAGCTTCGGCATCGCTTTAGCCACCATCCTGATGCAAACACTCCTGCATGGCCAAGAGAGTGCCGCTTACGTAGTCGCATTCCGATGGACAGTGATTGTTTTGGCTGTTATCACTGCGGTTGCCAGTCGCCTCTTCGCCCGACTGGAAAAGGGCTCTCCTTCCTCCGCCCGCAACGTGTCTTCCGCTGCTTGAGCGAGTAGCATGTTGGTCATGCACATGATCGATGGATTCCGACCATGCATCACGCCAATGAAATTCTGTTTTCGCTTTTTATCGTGTTCGTCGCCGCACAGGTTGGCGCGGAGATCGCGCAACGTTTAAAGCTGCCCGGCGTAGTCGGCGAAATTACGGCGGGCTGCGTGATCGGCCCTTCCATCATGGGCTGGATTACGCCCGATCAAATCGCTTCGGGCACTCCGCTCGATGTGCTTGCCGAAATCGGCGTGGTGTTGCTGTTGTTTGCCGTGGGTTTGGAAACACGCCTGGAAGATCTTAAAAAAGTAGGCAAATCGGCGCTTCTGGTGGGCGTTTTGGGTGTACTGCTGCCCTTCGCCATGGGGGGTTTCTGGGCGCACGCCAGCGGGTTCGAGTGGGGCAAGTCGCTTTTCGTCGCCGCGGCATTCGTGGCCACATCGGCGGGCATTACCGCCCGCGTGCTGCAGGAGCTTGGCGTGCTGCAGCGTGTGGAAAGCAAGGTCATTCTTGGCGCTGCGGTGATCGACGACATCCTCGCAATGCTGCTGCTCGGCGTGGTGGTATCGCTGCAAGGCGGTGAAGGCTTCGACCCTGCGCATTTGCTGATGGTGCTGATCGGCGCCATCGGCTTTATTGCGGTCATCGGCTGGGGTGGGACGCGCGTAATGCGCTGGAATTCCACCTGGCTGGAAAAACCACGCAGCGCCTATTCGCCGCTGCTGATCGTGCTTGCGCTATGCCTGGGGCTGGCCTATGTGTCCACGCTTTTTGGGCTGGCGGCGATCATTGGCGCATTCCTCGCCGGCATGATTGCGTCGGAAACGCGCCAGCAACACACGTTGGAGCAACAAATCCAACCGTTGCTGGCCCTGCTGACCCCCTACTTCTTCGTGTTGACCGGCAGCAAAATCGATCTGCATCAACTGGCAAGCGCGGATGCGTTGATCGCGTTGGCCGTGGTAACCGTCATTGCCGTCGTATCCAAGTTGCTGGGCGGCTTTTTGGGATCGCTGTCGTTGGGCCGCACGAGTGCGGCCATCGTGGGTTTTGGCATGGTGCCACGCGGAGAAGTGGGTGTAGTCATCGCCAGCCTCGGACTCACCGCCGGCGTCTTCAGTGATCGGATGTACGCCATCATCGTCGCCATGTCGCTGCTGACCGCGATGGTTACGCCCCCTATTCTTGCCTGGCTGTTGCGACGAACGGTCGACACGCAAGTGAAGGTTCAGCCCCGCGATGCCTGATACGCAGCCAACGCCGCTTGCCGGGATTTGCCCAAGTCCGTCATGGGCGACGGGTAACCGCTGCGCTTAAGCAGTTGCGCATCCTTCCAGGGTTCGTGCAACGATGCATCGGGCGCCTTGGCCAATTCCGGCAGCCATCGACGCAGGTAAACGCCACTGGCATCGAACTTCTGAGCCTGGGTGATGGGATTGAAGACCCGAAAATAGGGCGCGGCATCGGCGCCGCAGCCAGCTACCCACTGCCAGCCCAATGTATTGTTGGCCAAATCCGCATCCACCAACGTGTCCCAAAACCAGCGTGCTCCGTGTAGCCAGTGCAGGCGGAGATTTTTGGTAAGAAAGCTCGCTACCACCATCCGCACACGGTTGTGCATCCAGCCCGTGTGCCATAGCTCACGCATGCCGGCATCGACCAATGGAATACCGGTGCGCCCCATCTGCCAGCGATGCAGCACCGCATCGTCCGCCTTTTCCCAGACAAAGCTGTCGAATCGCGAATTGAAATTTTCTTTGCACGTCGTCGGGAAGTGATAAAGCAAGTAATGCGCAAATTCGCGCCAGCCCAGCTCTCGCAAATACGGCTCGATATCCGGCCGTCGCTTTGCATCCACGTTTTGAAGGTGTCGCATCAACCCGTAGTGAATGTGACGCGGCGTAATCTCTCCGAAATGCAGATGCGGCGATAAGCGGGAGGTACCATGTCGCGCAGGAAGATCGCGTCCTGTGATGTAAGCACCGAGAGCATCGTCCGCAAAAAGTTCGAGCGCCGCGTCAGCGCCTCGTTCGCCGGGTTGCCACGTTTCACACAGGCCCTGATCCCAAGCGATGGGCGGCAACAGATTCAAGGCGTCAACCGGCAACGTGTCTTGCAGAAAAGCCGTGGGTAACGTCGATGGCGCCCTCAGCGGCTCGGAAACACCGACCAGCGTGCGCAACTTACGCCAATAGGGCGTGAACACTCGATACGGCTGGGCGTCTTGCGTAAGCAACTGTGACGGCTCCTGCCATAGGGCGCTCTCAAAGCTATGCACGGCGACACCTTTTTCGCGCAAGGCAGATTTGATGCGCGCGTCGCGGGCGATAGCGGCCGGATCGTACAGACGATTCCAGTAGACGGTATTCGCGCCGGTCTTCTCAATCACATCCAGCAATACCTGAAGGCTATGGCCTTTTCGAATGTGGAGCGCGCTTTGACGCAACTGTAGGTCGTTGTCCAGAGCTCTCAACGAATGGTGTAGCCACCAGCGGCTGGCTGCGCCTGGTTGCCAATCCCCGTCTTCCTCAGGCGCATGAATATAAAGCGGTACGACATCGTCGCTGTCGGTGCACGCGCGGTGAAGCGCCGGGTGATCGGCAAGACGGAGATCGCGACGAAACCAGACAATGGCGGTGCTCATGCCATGAGTGTGGCGTATTTTCGTCCACCGCATGCAGCGGCGGACGACCTAACGCTACATCCGGGCTTTGCGCGGTCGCATCAACGTGGCGTACAGCACCGGCATCACCAACAGTACGAGCGGCACTTGCACCAGCATGCCCGCGATAATCGCCACCGCCAGCGGCTGCTGCATCTGAGAACCCGAACCCAAGGCAAGCGCCAGTGGCAACAGCGTGAGAATGGCGGCCATGGTCGACATCAGAATGGGCCGCATGCGATGCCGCGCCGCCGTCAGTAGCGCTTCATGTAAGGGCGTTTCCGGGGCCACTTCCTCCAGCTCCGAAAAATAGAAGATCGCCACTTCGGTCACGATACCTACGATCATGGTCATACCCATCATCGCCGAAATGTTGAGCTCGATACCCGTTATCCATAGACCGATAAACACCGCGCCCATCGCCAGCAACGGCATCACCATGATCACCAGTGCGATGCGGAAGCTTTCGTACAAGAACAAGAGCAAGGTGAATACAAGAGCGATAGCAGCCAGCAACACCACGGTCAGGCCACGAAAGGCCTCTTGTTGTTGTTGATACAAACCGCCCAGTTCGTAGTACATGCCTTTGGGCAGCATGCCGGGTTTGGCAAGCATGGTTTTGACGTCAGCGATGGTTGTCCCCATGCTTCGCCCACTGATGCGACCCGTTACCGCCACCATGCGCTTGAGGTTGCTACGCGTGATTTCCGGCTGTCCTTGCACAATCTGCAAGCTAGCCACTTGTGACAAGGGAAACAGGTGCCCGTCCGCCGCGCGGATCGGCAACGCCTCGACTTGTTCGATGCGCTTATAGGACGACGTCGGCAAACGAACCCGCACTCCCACCATCTTGCCGTTCGCAGGCAACTGCGCTGCGACGGTACCTTCGATGGCTGCATCCACCTGATCCCTTATCGCGGCGGGATCAAGCCCCTGCAACGCGGCTTTTGCGGGATCCACCGTCATGGTCAGTGCGTCGCCCGCAGGGTTGATGCCGTTGAGTACACCGTTAACGCCGTTGATCTTGCCCAACGCGTCTGCCACGCGTTGGGCCGTCGTGTTCAGTTCGTCGGCATTGTCGCTGTAAAGCTGGATCTCGATCGGCTGAGGGACGGCCACCAGATCGCCGATCATGTCCTCCATAAGCTGCGACACCTCCACATCGAGGCCGGGTACTTTCTCTTCCGCCTCTTTGCGAATGTCGTTCATGACCTCTTCCGTCGACGGCCGCGATCCGTTTTTCAGGCGAACGAAAATATCGCCCGTATTGGCCTCGGTGAGTGCATCGCC
>DATJMR010000218.1:0-6396 GCA_035508595.1 Dyella sp. | reverse complement strand
CAGTTGTTGCCCGCATGCACCGCCTTGGGCAACGCGCCCGGCACTTCGCGGAATTGCACGGCGATTTCCGAATAATTGCTCGCCAGCCGCTTGCCGCTGCGCAAATAGAACGGCACGCCGCGCCAGCGCCAGTTGTCCACTTCAAAGCGCAGCGCCGCGAACGTTTCGGTGTTCGAGCGACGCGCAATGTCCGGTTCGCTGCGATACCCGACAAGCTTTTTGCGCCCCAGATGCCCCGCGCGGTATTGCCCGCGTACCGCATGCGCGTTCACTGTCGCCGCCGTTATCGGCACCGTCGAACGCAGCACTTCGACTTTGTGATTGCGCAACACTTCCGCATCCCACTCACCGAGCGGCGCCATCGCGGTGAGGCTGAAAAGCTGCATAAGGTGATTCTGCAGCATGTCGCGCAGCGCACCTGCCTTGTCGTAATACGCGGCGCGCTTCTCGACACCCAACGTTTCCGCGTATGTGATTTGCACTTGCTCGATATGCTGCGCATTCCAGATCGGTTCGATGAAGCGATTGGCAAAGCGAAACACCATCAAATTCTGCGTGGTTTCCTTGCCGAGGAAGTGATCGATACGCAGGATCTGTTCCTCTTCCCAATGCGTGTGCATGGTTTGACGCAGCGCCTCGGCCGACGCCAGATCCGTACCAAAGGGCTTTTCGACGATCAACCGACGCCACCCATTGCGCGGCGCCTTGGCAAATCCTGCCTCACCCAACGCTTGGGCCGCCGTGCCGAACAGCGGAGGCGGCAACGCGAGATAGAACAGCGTGGCAGGACTCAGTGAATCTTTGAGCGCACGCAGATCATCGGCACTCAGTTCGCCGCCCACGTAGTCGAGCTGATGGCGAAAGCGATTCCATTGCGCCGGCTTGAAGTCCTGCGCGAACGCTTTCAGCGCTTTGTGGATGTGCTGCTCGAAACGCGCGCGGCTCCATGCCTCCTTCGCGTAACCCACGATCCGCAGATCGCGGGTCAGCCCCAAGGCATGCAAGCGGTAAAGCGCCGGCATCAACAACCGCTGAGTGAGATCGCCGCTTGCACCGAGAATCACCAGCGTGGTCGCCGTCATGACGCAATCCTATTTGTCGGTCTTGATCTCGTTGTGTCCGCCAAAGGCGTGACGCATCGCCGACATCACCTTATTGGCGTAAAGGTCGTTGCCTTGTGACGTGAACCGACCGAACAGCGCTGCCGTGAGCACCGGCACAGGGACACCTTCATCGATGGCGGCCTGTACGGTCCAGCGTCCTTCGCCGGAATCGGACACGCGCCCGGTGTAATTGTTCAAACTCGCATCGCGCGACATTTCGTCGGCCGTCAGATCAAGCAGCCACGAACCGATGACGCTGCCGCGACGCCACAGCTCCACCACGTCGCCGATGGGAAAGTCGTATTGATACCGTTCCGGACCTTCCAGCGGCGCGGTTTCCGCATCGGCATTGCGTTGCTGTTTGCCGGCGTTCGCGTTCTTCAGCACATTGAGGCCTTCGGCATACGCGGCCATCAAGCCGTATTCGATGCCGTTGTGCACCATCTTTACGAAGTGTCCGGCACCGTTTTGGCCGCAGTAGAGATAGCCTTTCTCCGCAGGCGACGGATCGCCGCTGCGACTTTCGCTGCGCGGCGCCGCCTCGACACCCGGTGCCAGCGCAGCGAATGCGGGCTCCAGGTGTTTGTAAGCCGCCTCTGGGCCGCCGATCATCTGGCAATAACCGCGCTCGCGCCCCCATACGCCCCCGCTGACGCCGACATCGACATACATCACTTGATGTTTGCTCAGCGCTTGGGCACGGCGCAGATCTTCCACGTAATGCGAATTGCCGCCGTCGACGACCGTATCGCCCGCGCTCAACAACGGTGCGAGCTGATCGAGCACGGCATCCACCACAGCGGTGGGCAACATCAGCCACACGGCACGCGGTGCTTGCAGTTTGGCGACGAGATCCTGGATCGACTCCGCCGCCGTCGCGCCGTGACTTGCCGCTTCCTTGCGCGCGTCCACATGCGTATCGAACACCACGCAATCGACGCCGGCATCCTGCATGCGGCGCACCATATTCAGGCCCATGCGCCCCAGCCCGACGAAGCCGAGCTGCAACGCAGCTTTCTGCGCTTTGTCCGCGCTCATGTGCTGCTCTCCCATAACCGGAATCCGCCCGCAAAGGCATTGTGGTTGTCGCCACGACGCACGTTCGCCGGCAATTCGCTGAGATGGCGTACGTTGCCGCCACCGAGCACAACGTAATCGGGCTCGAGTGCCGCACTCAATTGATGGATGACATCGAACACATGCGCGTGCCACTTTTTCTTGCCGTGCTGCTTAAGGCCGCGCGCGCCGACGTAGTCTTCGAACGTGCCTTTCTTGTACGGCAGATGCGCCAGCTCCATCGGTTCGACGATGCCATCGACGATGAAGGCCGTACCCAAGCCCGTACCCAAGCCTAGGAACAACATGCGACCGCCTTCGTAGCTGCCGAGCGCCTGCATCGCCGCATCGTTGACGATTTTGACCGGACATCCAAACGCCTTGGCGAAATCGAAACCTACCCACCCCTTGCCGAGGTTGTAAGGTTCGCGCGCAATGCGTTCGTGTATCACCGGGCCGGGATAACCCATCGAAACCGCGTCGTATTTCCAGTTACGCGTGGCGGCACGCAACTGCTTCACCATCTCCGCCGGCGTGAGTTTGCGGCTGGATTTGATTTCCACTTCGCGTGGATTGCCGGTCAGCATCGCTTTGACGTGACTGCCGCCGATATCGATGACCAGCACCTTGCGTTGTGTTTTGCCAACCGCAGCGGCGTCGCCCGGCTCCGTCTTCCGACGCGCTTTGCGATACCACGCGATCGCCGCATTGGTGGCACTGTCGTGATTGAGCGTTTTGCGCGGCGATTCGATTTCCTCCACCACGCGCAGCGCCAGTTGCTTGCCGAGTTCCACGCCCCATTGATCGAACGGATTGATGTCCCAGATCGCCGCCTGGGTAAACACGATGTGTTCGTACAAAGCCACCAGACTGCCTAGCGCCTGTGGCGTAAGACGCTCCGCCAACAACAGGCTGGAGGGGCGATTGCCTTCGAACACGCGGTGCGGCGCAAGCTGCTCGTCGATGCCTTCCGCTTGTACCTGCTGCAGCGTTTTTCCCATGGCCAACGCTTCGGCCTGCGCGATCATGTTCGCCAGCAGCAGATCGTGATGACGCCCGTACGGATTGAGCGATTGGCCGAAGCCGATGAAGTCGCAGGGGATCAGCCGCGTACCTTGATGGATAAGCTGATAGAACGAATGCTGCCCGTTCGTACCCGGCTCACCCCAATAAATGGGGCCCGTGTCGTAGTCGACCGACGCGCCGTCGATGGTGACGTGTTTGCCGTTCGATTCCATCGTGAGCTGCTGCAGGTACGCCGGGAAGCGTTTCAGATATTGCTCGTAAGGCAGCACCGCCACCGTTTCGGCGCCGAAGAAATCGGTGTACCACACGCCGAGCAAACCCATGATCGCCGGAAGATTACGCTCCAGCGGCGCCGTGCGAAAATGCTCGTCCATCGCGTGGAAGCCGGCGAGCATCTGGGCGAACGCATCCGGACCGATCGCGATCATGGTGGAAAGACCGATCGCCGAATCCATCGAATAGCGGCCACCCACCCAATCCCAAAAGCCATACATCTGCTGGGTGGAAATACCGAATTCTTCGACCGCTTTCTCGTTGGTGGACAACGCCACGAAATGCTTCGCCACCGCGCCCTTGTCGCCGTTCGCGGCGGCCATCAGCCAATCGCGCGCGCTGTGCGCGTTGGTCATGGTCTCCAGCGTGGTGAATGTCTTGGACGCCACGATGAACAGCGTTTCATCCGGACGCAGATCATGCACCGCTTCGGCGAAATCGGTGTAATCGACGTTGGATACGAAGCGAATCTGCAGCTTGCGATCGCTGAAATGACGCAGCGCTTCGTACGCCATCACCGGACCGAGATCCGAACCGCCGATACCGACGTTGACGATATTGCGAATCGGCCGGCCGCTGAAACCGCGCCAGTTTCCCTCGCGAATGGCGTTGGCCAATTCGCCCATGCGCTTGAGCACCGCGTGCACATCCGGCACCACGTTGACACCATCGACCTTGATGGTTTTGCGCGCAGGCGTTCTTAAAGCGACGTGCAAAGCCGCACGTTGCTCGGTGGTGTTGACTTTCTCGCCCGCGAACATCGCATCGCGCCGCGCTTCCACGCCGCACTCGCGCGCCAAGGCGAACAAATGCTGCAGTGTCTGGTCATCGATACGGTGCCTGGCGTAGTCCAGGCGCCAGCCAGCCGCTTCGGCGCGATAACGCTCGGCGCGGCCCGGATCGGCCTCGAACAGATCGCGTAAGTGTCGTTTTGCCAGTTCTTGCTGGTGGGTCTCCAGCGCTCGCCATGCTGCCTTTTCGCGCAGCGCGCTCATGCAGCGGCTCCGATGCGCTCGCTGACCGTCTCCACCAATTCACGCCAGGATTTGACGAACGATTCGGCACCCTCTTTCTGCAGCACCTGCGCGAGCGGCTCAACCTGGATGCCTTCGGCTTCGAAACGCGCCAGCGTACTGGCGGCGGCGGGATCGTCCAGCGCCATCAAACGTTCCGCCTTGCCGTGATCGGCGAAGGCAAGCAGCGTTTTTTCCGGCATCGTGTTGATGGTGAGCGGCGCGATCAGGTTTTCGATGTACATGACGTCGCTGGCCTTCGGATCTTTCGTGCCCGTGCTGGCCCACAGCAGGCGCTGAATGCGCGCACCGGCATTCTGCAGACGCTGCACGCGCGGCGAGTCGATCAGCGCGCGATACTTGGCATAGATCTGCGCGCATACGGCAAAGCCGAGTTTGTTTTGCAGCTCGGCCGGCACCTTGTCCGCCACTTTGACGTCCCAACGGCTGATGAAGACGGATGCCACGGACGCCACATCCAGATCCAGGCCGGCCGCATGACGGCGCTCAAGACCGCGCAGCCACGCCTCGGCAACCGCTTGGTACTGCTCGGGCGAGAACAACAACGTCACATTGATCGGTATGCCGCGAAAGATCAGTTCTTCGATCGCCGGAACACCGGCGGGCGTACCGGGCACTTTGATGAAAAGGTTGTGCACGGCAGCTTGCTTATGCAGCGCCACCGCCTGCTCGATCGTGCGCTGCGTGTCATCCGCCAGCAACGGCGACACTTCCAGCGACACCCAGCCGTCCACGCCGTGCGTGTGTTGATAGACCGGCTCGAAGATCGCGGCCGCGCGGCGCAGATCGTCGATGGCCAGACCGAAGAACACCGTTTCCGGATCGACATTGCCGGCCGCACGGATGGACGCATCGTAATCTTTGCCGCCCTTGATCGCCTGGGCAAAGATCGTGGGGTTGGACGTGAGGCCGGTGACGGATTTCTGCTCGCGATAGCTCAGCAAGGTGCCATCGCCCAGCATGCCGCGGGTGATGTTATCCAGCCACAGACTCTGTCCGAGCCCATGCAGCGTGCGGGTCGGTTGTTCCATTGCGATACTCCTTAATTAAGCGTTGAAATGGGGGTGCGGCGTCGCAATGCGATGGCACGCGGCCGAGGGCGGCAGCCCGAATGGGGAAGCTCCACCCTGAAATTTAAATCCATTCAGCAGAGTATCAAGGGGTGCGTCACGATCTGATGACCATTGCGACTAAGTGTGCGCCTTCCGATTTGGATACGTCGAATGGGATCCGCCCGCCCCGATCTAGGGCATTTCTTGCCAGCGGTAGTACCGCCGGTGCGCCAGTTGCAGCATCTCAAGGTCTTCGTGTGTGTCGCCGTACGCATAAACCACTGGAAATTCATTGAGATCCAGCGCTTGACGGATGCGGCGCGATTTCTCCGCGCCCACGCACTGCGCCCCGCGAAAGCGCCCGGTCAGCACGCCGCCGCGCGTTTCCAGACCGGAACAGATCAGGTCCAGCCCATGCTGATCGCACCAATGCGCAAGATAGACATCCAGTGCTCCGGACACCACCACCACCCGGTCGCCCTGTCGCTGATGCCAGCGAATGCGTTCGACCGCATCGGGCCGCAACGCCGTCGGCAGCACGTCCACCGCAAACCGGCGCCCGGCCGCGCGCACCTTGTCGGCGCGCATGCCGCGAAACCCGAAATGCACGACGCTCGCCCGAATGACATTTCCCGAGACCAGACCCAGCTTGTATCCCGCCAGCATCGGACCGAACAACACACTGCCCGCCACCATCCGTCGCGTGCTGACCGCGGCGCTCATGAAATCGGCAAACATTTCGCGCTGCGTGATCGTTCCGTCGAAATCGAACAAAGCCAGATTCATGCGTCATGCGCCTCGCAAACAAAAGAAGACACGCCTTTACGGCAGTCTACGCAACTGCTGTCGATG
>DATJMR010000217.1:0-3188 GCA_035508595.1 Dyella sp. | reverse complement strand
GAGTTTTCATGCGGTCCTCAAGGGAAAACTCGCCGATCGTCAATGCTTGATCCACCACCAACCGGCAAGTACCCCCAACGCCACCAGGGCCGCCCAACCGATCCACTCGATATGTTTGTGCAAGATGCGCTCTGCGCGTTCGCCGAACAAACGGATGAGCAACGCCAACAACCAAACGCGTTTGCCGCGCCCAAGCAGAATGCACACCAAAAACGGAATGATCGGCACCCCAACGATACCGGACGCCCAGGTGACGAACTTCATCGGCACGACCGGTTGCAGCGCGGCCAGCATCAGCACCAGCATCATTTCCATCCAATGCTGATGCATCTGCGTACGCAAACTATCCACACCGCGCTCGATCGAATCGTACAGGTGCAAGGAATGCAGCACCGGCGTGAGCGCATGGAAGGCCCAGTGTCCCAACGAATAACCCACCAAGGACCCGAGCAACGAGAAAAGCAGGCTGAGATTTGCGAAGAAAAACGCCTTGTGCCGCTTGCCGAGCATCATCGGCGCCAGCATCACTTCCGGCATGATCGGAAAGATGAAAGCCTCGACGAAACTCAGGCCGCACAAGTAATAGACCGCTCTGCGATCGCGCGCCCAAACTAAAACGCGCGCGTAAAGCTTCCCAAAGAGCCGCATCAGCCTATACCGCCCAGCAAGGGGACAAAACTGACCGCCGCCAATTCTTCCTGCATGAAATCGCCTTTGCCGTCGCCGCGCATGCGGATCAATGTCTGACTGCTGGGAGAACCCACCGGCGCCACCAGCACGCCATCGGGACTCAATTGATCAAGAATCTGGCTGGGAATCGCGTCGCCCGCTGCCGTGAGAATAATCGCGTCGAACGGCGCCTCGGCGGCCCAGCCGAGTTTGCCATCGTCATGCCGCGAACGAATGTTCTCGATGCCGAGCTGACGGAAACGCCGCCGCGCCTGGCGCAACAATTCTTCGATGCGCTCGACCGTGTACAACTGCGGCACCAACTGCGCGAGCACGACCGCCTGATAACCGGAGCCGGTGCCGATCTCCAGTACCTTTTGCGGGCGCCCGGACTTGGCATCGAACAACTCGAGCAATGCTTCGGTCATGCGGGCAACGACCCATGGCTGCGAAATGGTTTGTCCATGGCCGATCGGCAGCGCCGTGTTCTCGTAAGCGCGCGAATGCAGCGCCTGGTCGATGAAGTGATGGCGCGGCAGGTTGCGCATCACGTCGAGCACACGCTGATTGCGAATGCCTTCTTCTTTCAATTTCGAAATGAGTCGATCGCGTGCGCGTTGCGAGGTCATGCCCTCGCCTTTGAGTACGGACGGAGGCAATGGATGTGTCACGCTGCCTCACCGTTCGCTTCGTTGCCCATTCCTTTCGTCAACGCGCTCACCCAGCTGCCGACTTTCTCCAGCGCCTGGAATCGAGTGAGATCCACGTGAATGGGTGTCACGGAAACGTAGCCACGCTGCACGGCGTCGAAATCGGTGCCGGGACCGGCATCATCCACTTCGCCGGCCGGGCCGATCCACCATATTGTTTTGCCGCGAGGATCGGTCTGCTTGATGCACGGCGCGGAACGATGGCGTCTGCCCAAGCGCGTGGTTTCGAAACCGCGAATATCGTGCCAGGGGCGATCCGGCACATTGACGTTGAGAATGGTGTCGGCGGGCAGCGGATCGACAAGCAGTCGCTCCATCAGCAGCAATACGGCTTTGGCGGCCGACTCGTAGTGCTCGCCCTTGTGGTCGTTGCTGACCAAAGACACCGCGATGGCTGGCAAGCCTAGAAAGCGCCCTTCCATCGCTGCCGACACGGTGCCCGAATAAATCACATCGTCGCCGAGATTGGCGGAATTGTTGATGCCGGACACCACGATGTCGGGCTCGTCCTCCAGCATGCCGGCCAGTGCCAGATGCACGCAATCGGTGGGCGTGCCCACCACCCGGTAGTAACCGTTGTCCATGCGCGAAGCGCGAATGGGCGCATCGAGCGTGAGCGAATTGCTTGCACCGGAACGATCCCGATCCGGTGCCACCACCGTCACCTGGCCCACCGCGCCGAGGCGCTCGGCGAGCATGCGGATGCCGGGCGCATCCACGCCGTCGTCGTTGCTTACCAGTACTCGCATGATCTTCCGTTCAAAACTAATGGCTCGCATGCTGCACCCAAGGCTTGCGCATGCACCCTGATTACAGGAGTCTAACCGAGCTGAGTGTTTGTTTCATCGGCGATTTGTCTCGCCCGCAATAACCAAACCTTCACCGCAGCGTTGCTCCTTTCGCTACGATGTCGCCCATGAAACGCTGTAGGCCCGCCACCGTGAACGACGAGGACAGCCGCCTGTTTCGCGAAGCGATCGGTGATATCCGTCGGCTCGACCCCGTGGCACCCCCACCCGCCGGCCCCAAGCCGGAGCCCCGCCCACACATGCTGGAAGCCGACGAGGCGGCCGTGCCGGGCGAATTGATGGATATGGCCTTCGACCCAGGCTTGATGGAAGTCGGCGAGGAACTGAGCTATCTGCACGACGGCTATCCGCCCAAGCTGCTGCGCCAGCTCAAACGCGGTCAATTCAGCGTGCAGGACGATATCGATCTGCACCAGATGAATGCCGCCGCCGCGCAAGCGACGATTGCCGATTTCCTCGCGCAAGCCGCCGAGCGCGGTCTGCACTGTGTACGCATCGTGCACGGCAAAGGCTTGCGTTCGAAAGCCGCAGGCCCGGTATTGAAAATGTTGACGGATCGCCTGCTTCGCCGTCGCGATGACGTGATTGCCTTTGCGTCGGCTCGGCCGATGCAGGGCGGCACGGGTGCCGTGGTGGTGCTATTGAAGGGTTAATCGTTCGACAGACCCACCAAGAACAGAGAGTGTTTTGCGTCAACTCCACCGTTCACGGTGAGCCTGTCGAATCACAACAGCCACCATCAAACCGTAACGGGTGATTTACTGGGACAGGTTCATCGCCTCGATCCAGTATGCGAAGTTGTCCGCGTTAATCACGGCACTCGCATGATTGCTGGCAGCCAGGCTGCGTGCATTTGCCCGCCCATATACGATATCGGAAGTCTTGAGTCCCCACGAATCGCTAAAGTGCGATGCCTCGTGGATCAGCGTAAGCACCTGGTTATCCGCTCCGTAAGCAGACTGCGGCAACGTGAAAAAACGATCGCAAACATTGATCTCAT
>DATJMR010000216.1:0-12802 GCA_035508595.1 Dyella sp. | reverse complement strand
CTTGGTGGTGTGCGATACCAGCCCGCGCGGCGAAGCCGTTGCCGACGACGATGCCTACGATTTGGGCCAAGGTGCCGGCTTCTATCTCAATGCCACGGTGGCGCCGTGGGCGCGGCACTATCGTATGTACGACTACGTGGCGCACGAGCTGCCGGCGTTGATCGAGGCGCACTTGCCCGTCACGGATGCGCGCGCCGTCAGCGGTCACTCCATGGGCGGTCATGGTGCATTGACCATCGCGTTGAAGAACCCTGGGCGCTATCGCAGCGTGTCGGCGTTTGCGCCCATCGTTGCACCATCGCAAGTTCCGTGGGGCGAAAAGGCTTTTACGGCATATCTGGGCGGCGACCGTGACATGTGGCGTGCCTATGACGCTACCGAATTGGTCAAGACCGCCAATGAAAAGGTCCCCTTGCTGATCGATCAAGGCGAGGCCGACGAGTTTCTGCATACTCAACTTCGCCCGGAACTGTTGCAGCAAGCCGCCGATTCGGTGGGTCATCCCGTTATCTTGCATCGGCGTCCCGGCTACGATCACAGTTATTACTTCGTCGCCAGTTTTATCGGCGAGCACGTGGCTTACCATGCGGCTGCGTTGCGCGACTAAAGCGGTTGCAAGCCGGTTCCCCGCGTGCCCCGGGGTTGCCCGGTTGCCCCGTCTGGCCGTCTAAATTTACACGCCGTTTTCACGCCGCGGCTGCAGTAATTCGCGCGGTTGCAATTCTTTGATCCAGCGAACGCTTCCTCGTTCCGACGCGGCGGTATGCTCAGGCCGCGACCCGTAAAGGTGAGCCGGGCTCGATGGGTCGCACCAGTTTGAGCGTTTCGGCTGGATAACCGCCCACCGCCTGTTCCGCTCCTATGAACATAAACGACCCTATCGTTCTGCCAGCGAGTGAGTCCGATGGCGTTTTCCTCAAACGCCTCTCGATCGTGCAAAGCGTTTGCGTGGCCGTAGCCGCCTCGATCGCCTTGGTCATCCTGCTTGCCTGGTTTATTAAAGGCGTGCGTCCTTGGTATCCCCAAGGCTGGTATCTGATGAAATTCGATACGGCGTCGGGCCTATTTCTGAGCGCGCTGAGCCTGGGGTTGTTGTCGGCCGACTTCAGCGCGGTGCGCTGGTGGAGTGGTCGCGTGACGGCGGTGGTGGTATTGCTGGTTGCCGTGGTGGCGCTTTACGAACATTTCAGCGGTCGCCCGACGGGACTGGACACGCTTATCGTCACCGACAGCACCAGCGATAAGCCGGGGCTGATGTCCGCGCAAACCGCCACGTATCTGCTTCTGATGGCGGCGTGCCTGCTGCTTGCCACGGTACCGGGCCGATCGTTTGGCGTGACCGTGTTTGTACTGGTCATTTTTCTGGCCTTGCACGCGCTGATCGTTTTTTCCGGCTATTGCTTCAACGCGGTGCAACTTTTCGGACAGAGCATGTCCACGCGCACGTCGCCGCAAACCCTGGTGTGCATGTTGCTGCTGGCCGTTGCATTGATGGGCTGGCGTGCGCAGCACGGCTATTTTTCGGCTTTGATCGGGAAGGGGCTTGGCAGTCGGCTGGCGCGCAAAGTGTTTCCGTTTGTGCTGTTGCTTCCCTTCGGCGCCATGTTGATCAGCTCCGGTATGGCCGCTGCGGGTTGGCTGTCTCCACCGGTAGCGGTGGGTCTGACGATTGCGGTGCTGGCTGCCGCGTTGTGCGGGCTGGTGTCTTTGATGGGGCGCCGTATCAACACCATGGAGCGCAACTTGCGCGAGCTGTCCCTCACGGACGAGGTAACCGGGGTGCTCAATTACCGCGGTTTCGCGTTGCTTGGCGAACAATCGTTCCTCGAAGCGCAAAGAAGCCACGTCATCGTGACGTTGCTCGTTTTCAATATCGAGAACATCAAGGAAATCGGCGAGGATTTCGGACACGATGTCGGTGCACGCCTCATGCACGACATTGCCCGAATTCTCAGAGCCAGTTTTGCGCCCGCCGACATCGTCGCGCGAACCGAGGGCGACGAATTCGCCGTGATCACCAAGGACGAAAGCACCGGCGGCGTGATTGCGCTGATGCGCATCGGCGAAGCGCTCGAGGCCATGAACGCGGCCAATCGCCCGTATCGGATACGCTTCAGTGTCGGCGAGGCGACGAGCGATCCGGCGTCCGGCGAAACCTTTCGCGGCCTGATCGAACGTGCCGGTCTCGTACGGCGAGAACGTCGCCGGGTGGAACGCATTTTCGGCAACGAAGACGACGAGCCGATAGGGATGCAGGTATCCAACCATACCGCCCGACAATTTCATCGTTCGCATTTGTAGCGACGCGTGCTCGTTTACTTGGGCTAGCCGCATGCGTCAGCCCTATGGGCCAAATGTCAGCTGACGGGTAGCGCGGGCATTCGTTACCATCGCCTGACGCTCATCGGACAGGTCATGACGCGATGCGGAATCGTTGCGGTGAAGGTTTCAATCGGAAATGCCAGGCTGCGGTACGTGCCGGGCTGAAACGCGGTTGTTTTGCGGCGGCGGTCGGGCTTGCGTTCGGCATGGCTGCGACGGCGCAGGCAGCCCAATCCGAACAGGTGCGCTGGCGCGGCGAAGCGCAGGCGGTAACGATCACCCGCGACGATTGGGGAATCGCGCACGTCCACGGCAAGACGGATGCGGATGCCGTCTTCGGCATGGCATACGCGCAGGCGGAAGACGATTTCAATCGCGTCGAAACCAATTATCTCCATTCATTGGGATGGCTGGCCCAGGCCGAGGGCGAATCGGCGATCTGGAGCGACCTGCGCATGAGGTTGTTCATCGATCCGGTCGAGCTGAAAAAACAATACGTTCAAAGCCCCGCCTGGCTGCAGGCGCTGATGAATGCCTGGGCAGACGGTTTGAACGATTACCTTGCCACGCATCCGCAAACGCATCCCCGCGTGATCAAACACTTCGAGCCATGGATGGCGCTGAGTTTCAGCGAAGGCAGTATCGGCGGCGATACCGAGCGTGTATCGCTGAAGTCGCTGCAAGCCTTTTATGGGGGCGGCGACCGGCCGGTGGCAAGCATAGAGACACCTTCGAGCTGGGTAGAGCCTTCGGGCTCCAACGGCATTGCCATCGCACCCAAGCTGACCGTCGATGGTCACGCGTTGCTGCTGATCAATCCGCACACCTCGTTCTATTTCCGCTCCGAACTACAGATGGCGAGCGATCAGGGTCTCGACGCTTACGGTGCGGTGACGTGGGGGCAATTTTTCATCTACCAGGGATTCAACCCGCATATCGGTTGGATGCACACATCGACGACGGCCGATGCCGTAGATGAATTCGCCGAGACCATCGTGCACCAGGGCGGCAAACTCTTCTATCGCTATGGCAACGCACTGCGGCCCGTATCGGTACGACAGATATCCGTTCCGTATCGTAAAAACGACGGTTCGACGGCCGAGCGCGCTTTTACCGTCTATGCAACGCATCATGGCCCCATCGTGCGCGAGCAGGACGGCAAGTGGATCGCCATCGCGCTGATGAACAAACCGATGGCGGCGCTGGAACAAAGCTGGCTTCGCACCAAAGCAACCGATTACGCCAGTTATATGAAGGTGGCCGAACTCAAAGCCAATTCGTCGAACAACACCATTTTTGCGGACGACAAGGGCGAGATCGCCTATCTGCATCCGCAATTCATTCCCAAACGCGACAACCAATTCGATTACACCAAGCCTGTCGACGGCAGCAATCCCGCCACCGATTGGAAAGGCTTGACCGCACTGGACGATCTGCCGCATCTGCTCAATCCGCCGAACGGCTGGATCATGAACACGAACGATTGGCCGTATTCCGCGGCCGGTCCCGACAGCCCCAAGCGCGCGGATTTTCCGCGTTATATGGATACCGTCGGCGAAAATCCCCGCGGCATTCACGCCACAATGCTGCTTACCGACAAGCAGGGATTCACGCTGGAGTCGTTGATCGCCTTGGCCTTCGATTCCTATCTGCCGGAATTCGCGCGTCAGATTCCCATTCTTGTACGCGACTATGACGCGCTTCCCGCGAGCGACCCGCTTAAGCGCACGCTGGCCGGCCAAATCGCCATGCTGCGCAACTGGGACTATCGCTGGGGCGTGGCATCGATGCCTACTTCCCTCGCCGTGTTTTGGGGCGACACCCTGTGGGACAAGATGGATAAGGCCGACAACGCCGAAGGTCTGTCGGTATACGACCTCATGGCCGAAAAAGCAGGTGCCAAGGCGAGGCTGCAAGCACTTGTTGAAGCATCCGACCGCCTGGAGAAGGATTTCGGCAGCTGGGGCACACCGTGGGGCGAGGTGAATCGCTTTCAGCGCATCACTAGCGATATCGTGCAACCGTTCAACGACGCCAAGCCCAGTATTCCCGTGCCATTTACGTCCTCGCGCTGGGGCTCGCTTGCCTCGTTCGGCGCACACCGCTGGCCGGGCACCAAGCGTTATTACGGTACGAGCGGCAACAGCTTCGTGGCCGTGGTGGAATTCGGCGGCAGGGTGCGCGCACGCGCCATCACGGCGGGCGGCGAGAGCGGCCACGCGGATTCGCCGCATTTCGACGACGAGGCGGAGCGCTACACCACCGGCAATCTGCGCAAGGTTTATTTCTGGCCGGACGAGCTGAAAGGTCATGTCGAGCGGACTTATCATCCGGGCGAACAATGACCGTTACGAGACACCAACAAGCGCGTCGCGAAATCCCGCAAGGATATTCTTATGTCCAACAAACCGCCTGAAGGCTTGCCGCGATATCGATTGTTGACCGGCAGAGACGACGCCGCGTTTTGTCGTCGCGTGTCCGAAGCGCTGGAGCTTGGGTATCAGCTCTACGGTTCGCCGGCAGCGGCGTTTAATGGGGAGCATATCGTGGTGGCGCAGGCGCTACTTTGGCCGGAAAGCGATTAGCGCAACGGTCCCAGGCAGAGCCAAGCATTCTTTCATCGGCTGAAAGACTGATTCCCGCCATGCGCCGTTTCGCAGAAGTACGCGGGAGGGCTAGAGTTGGAAGGTGAATCAGCAAGAGATTCCTGCGATGTCGACTCAGTTCTCTTCTCCGTTGCTCGATCTGCTCGATATGGAGCTGCCTATCATTCAGGCGCCGATGGCGGGCGTTTCCTCGCCTGCCATGGCGGCGGCGGCATCCAACAGCGGCGGCCTGGGGTCGTTGGGCGTCGGGGCGATGAAGGCAAGCAAGGCGCGAGAGGCCATTCACGAGTTCAGGCGCCTGAGCGCAGGCCCCCTCAACGTGAATGTATTTGCCCATCGTCCCGCACACGCGGATAAGCAGAAGCAAGCGGCATGGCTTGCGCGTCTGCAGCCGGAGTTCGATCGTTGGGGTGCCAGGGCCCCGCGAGAACTGCACGAGATCTACACCTCGTTTTTGGTCGATGAGGACATGCTCGCCATGTTGGTGGCGGAAAAGCCGAATGTGGTGAGCTTCCACTTCGGCATCCCGCATTCGCATCAGATCAGGGCATTGCATGATGCGGGCATCGTATTGCTCGCGTCGGCCACTAACGTGCAGGAAGCGAAGTCGATCGAGGAGGCAGGCATCGATGCCGTGGTTGCGCAAGGTTACGAGGCCGGCGGACATCGCGGTGTGTTCGATCCGGATGTTGAAGACAGTCGCCTGGGCACCATCGCGCTGACACGCATGCTGGTGCGTGCGGTGAAACTTCCAGTTGTCGCAGCAGGCGGCATCATGGACGGCGCCGGCATCGCGTCGGTGCTGTCGCTGGGCGCGCAGGCCGCGCAACTGGGAACGGCCTTCGTTGCCACCGACGAATCGCTGGCTGACGCGGGATATCGAGAGCGTCTATTCAGTCCCGCCGCCCACCACACCATCATGACGCGTGTTATTTCCGGCCGCCCCGCGCGCAGTCTCGCCAACGATTTCACTCGCTGGGGCAGCTCGGTGCCGACCGATGCGATACCCGATTACCCCATCGCTTACGACGCCGGCAAAGCGTTGCATGCGGCGGGAAAGGCTGTCGGGCAAAGCGGTTACGGCGCGCAATGGGCCGGGCAGGGCGCGCCATTGGCGCGGGCATTGTCCGCGCAAGCTTTGATGAACGTGTTGAAAGAAGAGCTGGATCTCGCCGCGTACTCATTGGCGCGCGGGTGATATCCGATTGCTTCAGCAATTTTTTGCGCACGATTGAGCTGCCGCGCATCGCGCTTGCGCCGATGCTTGCTGCTGCCGGTTCCATCATGGCGTAGCATGCCATATCGCGTTTCCACGATTCTTCCTGCGTGAGGCATGCCTTATGGATCGTATCGATGCCATGAAGATTTTTATTGCCGCGCTGGACGAAGGCAGCCTCGCCGGAGCCAGCCGCCGGACCGGCCGTTCCGCTGCAGCTGTGAGCAGGGCGGTGGCCTTTCTCGAAGCACATGTGGGCGTTCCGTTGCTGCATCGAACGACCCGTTCGATCAAATTGAGCGAAGCCGGCGAGCGTTATGCCATGGCTTGCCGAAAACTGTTGATGGATCTGGAAGAGGCGGACAGGCAGGCTGCCGGCGAACGTTCCGTTCCACGCGGTACGCTGACGATTACCGCGCCGGTGGTGGTTGGCGTGGAATTGCTGCGACCGATCGTCGATGCGTTTATGGAAGAACATCCCACCGTCAGTGTTCGATTGTATTTGCTGGACCGTCCGGTGAACCTTATCGACGAGGGTATCGACTTGGCGTTGCGTATTTCGCACCTGGCCGACTCCACGTTGGTGGCGCAGCCCATTGGCGAGGTGCGACGCGTGGTGGCGGCATCGCCGCGCTATCTCTCCATGCATCCGCGCATCGAAGAGCCGGCTGATCTGGCCAAGCATCAAATCATTGCCATGACGCACTTCGGAATCGATTCCTGGAGTTTTCCGCCGCTGGAAGGTACCTCAGTGCCGCGCACCGTCGCGTTTGCGCCGCGCTTGATCGTCAACAGCGTGCGTGCGGCGTCGGCGTCGGCGGTGGATGGTCACGGCGTAACGCGTTTGTTCTCTTATCACATTGCTTCGGAGATCAAGCAGGACCGATTGCGCATCGTGCTGGCAGACGCCGAACATGCCCCCATTCCGGTCCACCTGGTTTCGCCCTACGGCCGTCTTTCCGTGCCGAAAGTCCGCGCTTTTGCCGATTTTGCGCTATCGCGCCTTCGCGCCCAATTTGCCTGCTGGAGCAAAGAAGCCGCGGTCTGAGGCGCGTTCCATTCCGCCGTTTTTTGCAAGAGTATCTGCCGAACAACAGGGATTCGCTAAATCATTTTGTGCGCCTAGATTAGGGGCTGTCGACATCAAACGCTCGACCTCGCTCTCCTTAATCTTCGAGGCAAAACATCATGAACGCTGCACGCAAAGTCGTCGTCATTACAGGCGCATCACAGGGCATCGGCGCAAGTCTGGTCAAAGCATTTCGCGATCGCGATTATCGCGTCGTAGCCAACTCGCGTTCCATCAAGCCACCCAGCGATCCCGACGTGGTCACGGTCGCCGGCGATATTTCGCAACGCACCGTCGCCGAACAAATGGTAAAGGAGGCGTTATCGCGCTTCGGTCGCATCGATACATTGATCAACAATGCCGGTATCTTCCTCGCCAAGCCGTTTACCGCCTTTACGAATGAGGAATACGCCAAGACGTTGTCGGTGAATTTGGACGGTTTCTTCCATATCACGCAACTGACGATCGCGGAGATGGAAAAGCAGCGTAGCGGCCACATCGTCAATATCACCACAAGCTTGGTCGATCACGCCATCGAAGGCGTTCCCTCCGTGCTGGCATCGCTTACCAAAGGTGGACTCAATGCCGCCACGAAATCGTTGGCTATCGAATATGCCAAGCGCGGTGTTCGGGTAAATGCCGTCTCCCCCGGCGTTATCAAAACACCGATGCACGGTCCGGAAACTCACGCTGCCTTAGCCAGACTGCATCCGGTGGGTCGCATGGGTGAGATCGGCGACATCGTCGAGGCGATTCTTTATCTGGAATCGGCCGGGTTTGTGACCGGCGAAATTCTGCATGTCGACGGCGGCCAGAGCGCCGGCCACTAACAGTGCGGGGCGAGATACCGCTCGCCCCCTGATGCCACCGATCAGGAGAACCAAGATGCCCATCGTCACTATTCAGATCACGCGCGAGGGTACGCAGCCCGGACGAAATGCCGCCACGGCAGAAGAGAAAGCGGCCGTGATCAAAGGCGTCAGCGAGGTTTTACGCGATGTCTTGAACAAGCCGCTCGATGCCACGTTCGTGGTGATCGAAGAAGTGGAATTGGAGAACTTCGGTTGGGGCGGGTTGCCTGTACCGGAATTTCGAAAGCAGCGAGCGACCGAAGCGAAGTGAGGCAAGGCTGCCGGGCGTTGGCGGTGACAAAGCAAGGTATGCTGAGCGCGGCGCTCAGCCACCGGTATCGTTGGCGCCCACGGCCGTTTGTCGATTTCGCGGTATGACGTTCGTCGTCAGGGTGAGAGGGTTGTCCTCTGTCTTCGGAGTTCATCATGTCCACGCAAACCGTTCGCCTCCACCGCGTGCTTCGCGCGCCGCCCGAACGCGTCTACCGCGCGTTTCTGGATGCAGAGGCGATGACCAAATGGCTGCCGCCGCACGGCTTCACCGGCAAGGTTTATGAGCTGGATGCCCGAGTGGGCGGTCGTTACAGAATGTCGTTTACCAATTTCACCACTGGCGGCAGCCATGCTTTCGGCGGGGAATATGTGGAGCTGCTACCGCATTCGCGCATCCGCTACACCGGGGTTTTCGACGATCCGAATCTGCCAGGGCAGATGCAGACGACGGTATCTCTGCGTTCGGTGTTCTTCGGCACGGAATTGCATGTGGTGCAGGAGGGCATTCCCGAGATCATTCCTGTCGAGGCGTGCTATCTGGGCTGGCAGGAGTCCCTTGCTTTGTTGACACAGCTGGTCGAAGCCGAAATCCGGCAATAAAAAACGCACCGGTCGAAAGGCCGGTGCGCTTGGTCCGCGGCATGTCTGTCGGGTCAGTGGCTCAAAAAGCTCTGACCCTGTTTAAGCACGACATTGCAGGCCTTGGTGGTGATCTTCGATTTCAGATCGCTGTTGCCGCCACCCACGTTGGCCAGGTTGGTGCTCTGCCCATTGCCGCCCTTGAGGATGCCGCTCATACCGCTCGTGTAATCGGAGTTGCCCGACCCGCCTTGCGTCTTGCCCAACAACTTGCTTGCGATACCCGAGGCACCCGAGCCGCCGCCAAGGTAGTTGTTCTTTACGCAGTATTGCAGCAAGCCGGCCACATTGCCCATGCTACCGGATGTCATGGAGCCGCCCTTTCCGCCGAGCATGCCGCCTAACTGACCCAAATCCTGGGCCGAGGCTGCACCGCTAATCAGCCCCAAAGCCAAAGCTGCCACGACAACTGTTGCGGTCGCCCTGCCGTTCGTTTCAGTCTTCATGAGCATCCCTCCTCGTATGGGTATGCGCATTCAATACCGAAGCCTGTTAGAAGTATGTCAGGGCGCGTCCTCATGAAGCTCCTTCAAGCACCGATGGGCCGACGCTGCGCCCTTTTCATGCAACCGGCGAGGATGTAGAAAAGTGCTCTGTTCCGTGGATTCGTATGAGGACGTTATGCACCATTCCCGTCTTTGCGCGTTGCTTATCGACTGCAATACGTCCGATATCGATGAGGCAGCCAGTTTTTGGGCCCAAGCATTGGGGCGGCCGCTCGATCCGGATCATCCTGGTACACGCGGCAATTACCGCATGCTCGAAACGCCTGAGGACGAGCCCATCGTTCAAATTCAACGCGTGACGCACGAAAGCCGGGTGCATATCGATATCGAGACCGATAACATCCCAGCGGAAGTGGCTCGCCTGGAAAAGTTGGGCGCTCAGGTGGTTGATCGCCTCGAGCGTTGGGTAGTGATGCAAGCTCCCACAGGGCAGCGGTTTTGCGTGGTGCGCGTGCAACGCCCGGGATTTCCCAAGAATGCCAATCGTTGGGACTGATTGGGGAAAAATGAGCAGAGGGCTTTTATCGAAATAGTCGTCGATGATTGTTTCCAGGAGGGGATATGAAAGGAATGCACATGACGAGCAACAAACCTGGCGCCGTTTGGTTTTTCCCCTTGCTTCTTATCGCCACCCAGTGCGTGTGCGCAAAGCCTGCCTTTTGTTATATCGATCGCGTGACAGCGATGGGGCAGAGCGTGGTGCTGCACTTCCAGAGTGGCAGCAACGTGTTCGTTCGCATCTCTAAGATGGGCAAAGGGGTGTCGCCCGCGGATAAGTCGTATCAGGAAAAAGACGGGCAGATTCATCGTTGGAACGCCGACGGCACCGAGCTGGAGGCCGACGTCGTCAAGGTTGTTCTTTCTCCTGGAGAAGAGGCCTTCGTCGGCGGCGGCATACATAGCAGTTGCGAAGTGCGGCTTGCACAGCAGGGCCAGGTGCGTGGCGTGCAAATGGAAGCCAGCGTAGGTCTTCCGGGAATTCCGCCTCAAGTCACGCGGCAATTCGTACCGGCGTCAACGGCAGAAAATGCGCAACCGTAACGCCGCACGAGTTTTGCCCGATCACGGCTTTGACCGCGACCGGGCTCGGATTATCCGTTCATCATGCACGTCCGCAACCTATGCCGAACCGAATCACGCATTGTGATGCGCAACGACGTTATCGGATTTGCGCTTTGCAATGCCGTCCAGCGCGGTTGCTGCATGATCGGGCAAATTCAGATCGGCAGCCGCCAGATTCTCGTTGAGATGCGATATGGACGATGTGCCGGGAATAAGCAGGATATTCGGCGAGCGACGCAGCAACCAGGCAATGGCGACCTGCATCGGCGTTGCACCGAGACGCTGCGCAACCTCCGCTAGTGTGGACGACTGTAGTGGCGTGAATCCGCCGAGCGGAAAATACGGAACATATGCGATGCCAGCGCGAGCCAGATGGTCGATCAATTCATCGTCGAGGCGATACGCGAGGTTGTAATGGTTTTGCACGCATACGATCGGACAGATCTTTCGCCCCTCGGCGACTTGCGTCGGCGTCACGTTGCTTAGCCCGATGTGACGGATCAAGCCTTGTTGTTGAAGATCGGCAAGGATGGAAAGCGGTGCCTCGATGGATCCTTCGGCCGCTTCGTGGGGATTGATCATGATGCGCAAGTTGACGATCTCGAGCACACCCAGTCCGAGGTTGCGCAAATTGTCGTGGATGGCTTGCGTCAACGCTTCGCGCGAAAACGCCGGAATCCACGATTTGTCATCGCCGCGTCGCGCGCCGACTTTAGTGACAATCGTCAAATCTTCCGGGTACGGCGCAAGGGCTTCCCGGATCAGCCGATTGGTGACATGCGGGCCGTAAAAATCGCTGGTGTCGATATGGTTCACGCCGGAAGCCACCGCGGCGCGCAGCACGGCCAGTGCCGCCGCGTGGTCTTTGGGCGGCCCGAATACGCCAGGCCCCGCGAGCTGCATGGCGCCGTAGCCCAGTCGTTTTACCGGGCGGCCGCCCAGCGTGAATACGTCGGATGTGCGAAGGGTGGACATGGTTGGACTCCTTGGGTTTGCAGCAGAGCGTAAACGTTGTCGGACCGCACGATAAGAGCGCACAATTTGCACGGCCTGTGCGGAATGTCGAACAATGAATGTCAATCTGAGTGACTTGAACGCGTTTATGGCAGTGACCAAGGCCGGCGGCTTTCGGGATGCCGCACGGGCTGGCGACATGAGTCCGTCGGGTTTGAGCGAGGCGGTGCGTCGCCTGGAAACCCAGCTCGGTGTGAGGCTGCTCAATCGCACCACCCGTAGCGTGGCGCCGACCGAAGCGGGAAGACGTTTGATCGATCGCCTGGCGCCGGCGTTAGCCGAAGTGGAATTGGCCCTCGATGTCGTCAACAGCGCGCGCGAAAAACCGATCGGCACGCTCCGACTCAACGTGCCGGTCAGCGCGGCACGCCTGGTGCTGCCAGCAATTCTTCCTGGGTTTCTGGCCGCCTATCCCGAGATCGAAGTGGAAATTGTCGCCGAAGACAGTTTCGTCGACGTTTTCGCCTCGGGATGCGATGCGGGCATTCGCTATGACGAGCGCCTGGAGCAGGACATGATCGCGGTGCCTATCGGGCCACGCGTGCAGCGTTTCGCGTGCGCCGCATCACCTGCATACCTTGATCGCCACGGTCGTCCTCAGCATCCGCAGGATTTGCTGTCGCATTCATGTATCCGCGGCCGCTTCAGCAGCGGCATGCTTACGGCGTGGGAATTCGAACACGCCGGAGAGCTGATCAAACTGGAACCCTCCGGTTCGCTGATCGTGCGCACGGGCGGAGCGACGGATCTTGGCGTCGATGTCGCCGTGGCAGGGCTGGGCGTCGTCTATCTG
Organism: Dyella sp.; assembly: GCA_035508595.1. GTDB lineage: Bacteria > Pseudomonadota > Gammaproteobacteria > Xanthomonadales > Rhodanobacteraceae > Dyella_B. The sequence goes on along the minus strand of DATJMR010000216.1, from coordinate 451 downwards.
TTTGAAGATTGGCTGCGTCCGTATCTTGATCGCGGCGAGCTCGAACCCGTACTTGAGTCATGGTGGCCGCGTTTCAGCGGGCCTTTCCTTTACTTTCCCAGTCGTCGGCTGATGCCGTCTCCGTTGCGGGCCTTCATCGATTTCGTGAAAGCGGTGTAGCGCGGGGCGAGTGAGGGGCGATGTCGATCCTTCACGGTCCGGTTCGTCGCAGACTTAAGGAGTGGGATCGGTCAGGCCGGTTTCTTGCGGTAACCCCGCTCCGTCACCCCCGCGGAATACGGAGATACGACAATGCGTTTTCTATCGATGGTACGAATCAACGAAAACTCAGGCATGGCGCCCAGCGCTCAACTGATGACGGATATGGGCCAACTGATGGAGGAGTTGACCAAGGAAGGGAAGCTCATCCATACCGCCGGGCTGATGCCCACGGCTTCCGGCGTACGCGTCA
>DATJMR010000215.1:0-4550 GCA_035508595.1 Dyella sp. | reverse complement strand
TACGGAAGGCCGTAATCACCCAGTCCCAGCCGGTTGCACCGTTGCCGCCGAGTGCCTGGATGTAGTGGCCGCCGCCCTGGCGATCCTGGCTCGGCGGGTGTTGGAGTGGCTCGTTCACCACCTCGACAAAATCCGCGTCGGGGTAGCGTTGCGCGACGGCATCGAACCACTTTTCGATTTCACGGCGTTGCTCGTCGGGCGGCAGATGCCGCATCCAATCCGGCTGTTGATTGCCCCACACCAGCACGTGCATGTGGAACGCAAAGCCATGCGTCTTGGCAAAACGATATGCCTCATCGAGCGCCGTCCAATCCATCTTGCCCCGTATCTTTTCGACGCTGCCCCATTTGCCGGCATTCTCCGGCGTCACTTTATTCCAGTAATCCGCAAAACCCGGCGCTTGTTTGGCGCTATAGGTGCAGCCGAGAAATTTCGATTGCCCAAAAGCCAGCGGCTCGCCTTCGGCGTGCACGTAAGGCGACGCGAGCAAGAACGCAGCCAACGCGATGATGGCGGTTTTCACGAATTCATTCCCCTGAGGTGTCGGCGGCTACGCCGTCATCCAATGGCGCCGGCTCCAATCGCGGAACCAGCATGTGAACCACGACAAGCGCGACCAGATAAGCCGAGCCGGCCATGAGAAATACGGGCACGTAACTCCCCGTGAATTGCAGCAAAAGCCCGACTATCGTGGAGATCAACATGCCGCCCACAGCACCGGCAAATCCGCCGATCCCCACGACCGAGGCGACGGCACGGCGCGGAAACATATCGGACGCCAGCGTATACACGTTGGCAGACCAACCTTGATGACCCGCCGTCGCCAAACCGACCAATGCGACGGCAAGCCACACATGGTCGGCTTTCGCTGCAAAGGCGACGGGAATAACCATCAATGCACACGTCAGCATGGCGCCTTTGCGCGCGCGATTGACGCTCCAGCCGAATTTGATCAGCCGACCCGCGAACCAACCTCCCGCGATACTGCCGACATCGGCGAGCATATAGATCGTGATCAAGGGCGCGCCCAGCTCAATAAGGGAAAGCCCATATTGGGCGTGCAGAAATTTCGGCAGCCAAAAGAGGAAAAACCACCAGATGGGATCAGTAATGAATTTGGCGGCCACCATCGCCCACGCCTGCCGAAACCTAAGCAGTTGCGACCAAGGTATGCGAACCGCCGATACCGATTGCCCCTGATCAATGTACGCACGCTCGGCGGCTGACAATTTCGGTTGACGATCCGGTGTTCGATACGTCAACAGCCATCCCGTCACCCACAGCGCACTTAGCACACCGGTGAAGAGAAAGGCCGATTGCCATCCCCACCGCGAGGCGACGAACGGAACCACCAGCGGCGCAACCACCGCGCCGACGTTCGATCCCGAATTGAAGATGCCCGCCGCCAGCGCGCGCTCCCGCTGTGGAAACCATTCGGCGACGGCTTTGATCGCAGCGGGAAAATTTCCCGACTCGCCAAGTCCAAGCACGAAACGCGCAACGGCAAAGCTCACAACGCCGGAAGCCAGCGAGTGCGCCATGGCCGCGAGGCTCCAAATGCCGATCGCCAAGGCATAGCCGATGCGCGTGCCGAATCGGTCGATGACGGCGCCTGCACAAAGCAAACCTATCGCATAGGCCGCTTGAAACGCGGTGACGATGTAACTGTAATCGAGTTCGCTCCAACCGATTTTTTCTTGCAAAAACGGCGCGAGAACTCCCAGCACCTGACGATCGATATAGTTGATCGTCGTGGCCGCCAGCAGCATTGCGCATACGCGCCAGCGGTAGTTGCCCACTTTGGTCATCGGCATGGCAGCACATTTTGTTTGACTGATCTGATCCATATCACATCCAGGCCTTTTGACGTTTCGGCCTTTCCCCGACCTCGATGACGGTTGGCGCGCCCCAAGAAACCCGGCATGGGAAGCATTCGATCAGGCCCGCCCCGCCACAGAAGGTTTTTGAGCGGCCTATTGTTAGCGCTATCATTAACATAGGCTCGATTCCAAAAGCTATATCGCCTCGCCCCACCGCCAAGACCACTCCCCGTTTGATCCCATTCGGTAGCGAATTTGTCGGTCGTTTTCGAAAAATCGAAAGGAAGACCAATTTCATGCTGCCCTGCAGCGTGCGCCACGAAAATGTTAGCGCTACCGTTGCCCGGGCCTAAATCAGAGGATTCCCCAGCAGGCGTCGCATTCCAAGACCGGTTGGCTTGGATGTTCTAAGGGGATTCCAAATTCAAAAAGAAAGTGGGAGGGGAAGAAGGTGCAGAACCAATTTGCAAGAACCTTGTTGTCTCATGCTTTAACGCTCGCCTTGCTTGGCACCGCCGGAATGGCACAAGCGCAGGATCAAGCGCAGCCTCAGGCGTCGCAGCAAAATCAGACGTCGCCGCAGAATCAGTCATCGACGTCGACATCATCCAATTCGCGTAACCCGAACGCACAGGCGCCGTCCAAGGCACAGGCCAAGCAACTGGGCGCCGTCAACGTCAGCGGCGGTTATCGCAGCAGTATCGAGTTTTCGACCGAAGCCAAGCGCGACGCGACAAACGTCGTCGATACGGTCTACGCCGAAGACATCGGCAAATTCCCGGACACCAACATCGCCGAGTCGCTGAACCGCATCCCTGGCGTGCAGATCTCGCGCGACGTGGATGGGGAAGGCATGAATGTCCAGATTCGCGGTCTGGGCACCGACTTCACCAAGATCTTGCTCAACGGCGACCAGATCTCCGTAGCCTCGTCCGGCACCTTGGATTCGCAAAATCAAAATCGCGAAGTCGACCTCGATCTGCTGCCCAGCGAGTTCTTCACGCAGTTGACGGTGAACAAGACGCCGCAGGCCGAAATGACCGAAGGCGGCATCGCCGGTGTGGTGGACATGCGCACCACGCGTCCATTCGACAATCCGGGCACGCACCTGACTTATTCGGCGCAGGGCACTTACAGCTCGATCGGACACGACACGAAGCCGCGAGGCGCCCTCATCGGCAGCTGGACCAATGCTTCCAATACGTTCGGTGCCTTGGTCGGCCTGACCGGCTCGCAAAGCGACTATGACGTGCGCGGCTTCGAAACGATCGGTTGGACCACGCCTCATCTCACGGCGGCGCAATGCGGCATCGCCTCCGGCAGTTGCAGCCCGGCGGGTGGCGGCTGGTCCATTCCCGGCACGGTGCCGGCCAATGCCGGCAACGGCCTGATCCCCGGTCAGGCCATCAACAATGCATGGCTGTTGCAGCACAACCCGGGCCTGACTACTTCGCAGATCGCGAATGCGTTGATTCCGCGTCTGGGGCGTGACGCATACATTCAGGGCACCAACGATCACCAGTCGGCCCTGATGTCGTTCGAATTCCGTCCGGATGAGCGTGCGCATTTCTACCTGGATACCTTGTTCTCCAAGCAGGAACGCAACTTCAACCGCCTGGACATGGATCTGGTCGGCCGCAGCGGCCAGATGATCCCCACCAATATGCAGGTGGATCAGAACGACGTGGTGACCAGCGCCACGTTCGCCAATGCCCAGGAGTTCCTGGAAGCGCGTCCGTATAACGAGCACGTGCATTTCTACAACATCAACCCGGGTGGCGAGCTGTTGTTCGGCAGCGACGAGAACATCAAGCTCGACTTCCAGGGCTATTCGCAGCGCAGCTGGTACATGAACCAGCAGCCGACGGTAGCAGTGCAGTCGCCAATGATGACGGTGACCTACAACAACACCGGCGGCAACTTCCCCACCATTACACCCAGCGTCAATCTCAACAATCCCAATTCGGGCTGGACGTGGTATCGCCTTAACGTCGACAACGAAACGCGCGTCACCGACAACAAGGGCACGCGCGAAGATCTGACCTGGGGCGATGACGACAACAACCTCAAGGCCGGTATCGCCTATGACGATATTTCACGCCAGATCAAAGCGTACGTAGATACCTCCGCGTGGCAGAGCTACGGCGAAGCGGCTGTACCGGCCTCGTCGCTGCCCTCGTACCTGATGCCTGGCCCGGCCGGCTTCATCGGGGTGAACTACAACACAATCATGTCGGCGACGAACTACCCGTACTTCGAATCCATTGCGTCGTCGTCGTCGGCCGCCGCCACTGGCGCAAGTTCTGGCAATATCGATGAAAGCACCTGGGCCTGGTACATCGAAGGCAACGGCAAGTTCGACCTGTGGGGCAACAGCCTGCGCGTCAACGGCGGCGTTCGCCATGCTTACACCGATCAGACCGTCTCCGGCCCAGTAACGCTTAACGGCCAGACGGAAGAAGTAACGCTCAAGCACGCTTACGGCTACTACCTGCCGTCGTTCAACGCCGCTTACAACGCCACTGACAACGTTGTTTTGCGCTTGGCGGCATCGCGCTCGATGACCCGTCCCGACCCCAGCGCGATGGTGCCGGGCCTCAACTTCAGCGATCCCGCGGCGGAAATCGCCAGCGAAGGCAACCCGAAGCTGGCGCCTTACCTGTCCACCAACCTCGATTTCGGTGGCGAATGGTATACCGGCAACGAGGGTTATGTCGGCCTGGATCTGTT
>DATJMR010000214.1:0-3997 GCA_035508595.1 Dyella sp. | reverse complement strand
GTCTTCCTTCATGCCGAAGCGCTTCATCCAGCGCACCAGGCCCTCGCCGCCGAATATGCGCAGCAGGTTGTCTTGCAGCGACAGATAAAAACGGGACGAGCCCGGATCGCCCTGGCGGCCGGAGCGGCCGCGCAGCTGGTTGTCGATACGGCGGGACTCGTGACGCTCGGTGCCGACGATATGCAGGCCGCCGGCCGCAATCACCTGCTCATGGCGCTTCTGCCACTCCTCCTTTACGCGCGCGCGGTCCGCGTCGGTCGCCTCCGGCGGCAATTCGGCGAGCGCCGCGTCCAGGCTGCCGCCCAGCACAATGTCGGTGCCGCGGCCGGCCATATTGGTGGCGATGGTGACAGCGCCGGGCATGCCGGCCTGCGCAACGATGTGCGCTTCGCGTTCGTGCTGCTTGGCGTTGAGCACTTCGTGGGGAATTTTTTCCTTGCGCAGCAGATTGGACAGCAGTTCGGATACGTCGATGGACGCCGTACCCACCAGCACCGGCTGGCCGCGACGGTGGCAGTCGCGGATATCCTCGATGACTGCCTTGTACTTCACGTCCTGGCTGAGGAACACCATGTCCGGATTGTCTGCGCGGATCATCGGCTTGTGGGTGGGTATCACCACCACTTCCAGGCCATAGATCTGCTGGAATTCGTACGCTTCGGTGTCGGCCGTACCGGTCATGCCGGCCAGCTTCTTGTACATGCGGAACAGGTTCTGGAAGGTCACCGTCGCCAGCGTCTGGTTTTCGCGCTGGATCGGCACGCCTTCCTTCGCTTCCACTGCCTGATGCAAGCCATCGGACCAGCGGCGCCCCGCCAGGGTGCGGCCGGTGAACTCGTCCACGATGATGACTTCGCCGTCGCGCACGATGTAGTCGACATCGCGCTGGTAGATCGCGTTTGCGCGCAGGGCCGCGTTGAGGTGATGCACCACGGCCAGATTGCGGGCGTCGTACAGGCTGCTTTCCGGATCGATCACGTTGGCCTGCTGCAGCAACTCCTCAGCGTGCTGCATGCCCTCTTCGGACAGATGCACCTGCTTCTGCTTTTCGTCGACCCAGTAGTCGCCCGGGCCGTCTTCCAGCTCCTGGCGCGTCATGCGCGGCACGATCTTGTTGACGGCGATATAGAGCTGCGGCGAATCCTCGGCTGGCCCGGAGATGATCAAAGGCGTACGCGCTTCGTCGATCAGGATCGAGTCCACTTCGTCGACGATGGCGTAATGCAGGCCGCGCTGCACGCGCTGCTCTTTGGACAGCGCCATGTTGTCGCGCAGATAGTCGAAGCCGAATTCGTTATTGGTACCGTAGGTGATGTCGGCCGCGTACGCCGCGAACTTGTCGGCGTGATCCATGCCCGGGTACACCACGCCCACGCTCATGCCGAGGAAGTTGTACAGCTTGCCCATCTGGGCCGCGTCGCGCCGAGCCAGGTAGTCGTTGACCGTGATCACATGCGAGCCCTTGCCTTCCAGGGCGTTGAGGTACACCGGCGCGGTGCCCACCAGGGTCTTGCCTTCGCCGGTGCGCATTTCGGCGATCTTGCCCATGTGCAGCACCATGCCGCCGATCAGCTGCACGTCGTAATGGCGCATGCCCAGCACGCGCTTGGCGCCTTCGCGTACGACCGCAAAGGCTTCCGGCAGCAGCTTGTCCAGCGTCTCGCCGTTAGCCAGGCGCTGCTTGAATTCGTCGGTCTTGCCACGCAGGGCCTCGTCGCTGAGCTTTTCCAACTCAGGCTCTAGCGCGTTGATGCGCGCGACGGTTTTGGACAGCTGGCGCAGTACTCGATCGTTACGGCTGCCAAAGAGGCTCGTCAGGGCACGGTTAAGCATCGATCTTCCGGATCTGGAAACTGAAAGGGCGCCCGCCGGGTCGGCCAGGACGGACAAAGGCTTGATGATACTAGGGTCGGTCAGCTATCCCAAACGCGAGAAACCGCAGACATACCCTATCTCTATCTATGGGGAAGGGGTGGCGGTACGGAGGGGCGCTTTCAAGGGCGCCACGGGCGCGGCGCCCGGGTTCGCTCAGCGATGGTTCTTGACGTACGCCAGCGGATTGACCACACGGCCGTTGTACCAAACCTCGAAATGGACGTGCGAGCCGGTGGAGCGTCCGGTCGAGCCGGCCTCGGCGATCTCGTCGCCCACACGCACGTGTTCGCCGGGATGCACCAACAGCTTGCTGTTGTGCGCGTAACGGGTCATGTAGCCGTTGCCGTGGTCGATTTCGACCACGTTGCCGTAGCCGCTGCGCACGCCGGCATAGGTAACCATGCCCTCGGCCACAGTGCGCACGATGCTGCCGTAGGGCACGGCGATGTCCAGCCCGGTGTGACGCGCGGCCAGGCCGTCGAACGGGTCGGTGCGCACCCCGAAATAGGAGGATATATAGCCATCCGCCGGCATACCGGTCGGCTTGAGGTTTGAATCGATGCGCGCATTGAGCAGCAAGCTCTGCATGGCGCTCAATTGCGCCTGCTGGGTCTCGAACTGGCCAGCCAATTGATCGATGCCGGCATCCAGGGTCTGCGGGAGCGCATAGGCGCTGCCGCCATCGGTCACTTCAACGCCGCCGACGGGCGGCGGCTGATCGAAATTGAACTCGTTGCTATCGAGCTTGCCTACCTGGACCAGGCGCTCACCGAGCGCGTTGATGCGGGTCGCCTGGGCCTGCAACTGCCCGAGCTTGATGGCCAGCGCATCGAGCTGGCGGTGCGCATCCTGACGCAGATCGCCCAGCTGGCTATCCTGCTGTTTTACCTGTTGGTGCAAGGCGCTGATTTCGGCCAGCGCGCGGTCGCGTGGACTGGCTATCGCCAGCGCCAAGCCTGCGCCCATGCTCGCCAGCGCCAGTACGGCGGCCACCCCGATTCCCCATACGCGCCAGCGCAGCCGCGGGTTGGCGAGATCCAAGGTTTTGGGCACCTTCCCTGCGCGTGAGACGAGTATGATTTGCATGTCGTTACCAGTTCGAAGTTTTTACTGATGCAGCGCGACGTTCCCGCCTCCCACCGCACCGGGCATGGGCCACGGCCCATTACCGATGTCGGCCCTGTCGCAGCGCTGGCCAAACAGGCCGGCAGGCTGGAAGCGTTGGACCGCGCGCTACGCCAGACGTTGCCGTTACCGCTGCGCGAACAGGTCAGGTTCGCCAATCTGCGCGACGACCGCCTTGTTTTCTTGGCTTCCTCGCCGGCCTGGGCTTCGCGCCTGCGCCTGCAACAGGCACAGATACTCGCCGCCGCACGCGCCATCGGCGCTAGTGCCAGCTCAGTCACCGTGAAAGTGGCCCCCCTTCCTCCGCCTGACCCACAGCCGGAGCAATCAAAACCGCTTTCAACCGCTGCAGCACTTCACTTGAAGGCCGCTGCGGGTTCCGTCCATGACCCCGAATTACGGGCGATGTTCTTGGCTTTGGCGTCCGTCGCCGAAACGAATCCCAATTCGACCGCCACGCCCTGAGCTGCAGACGTTGACCGGAAAGGCGCAGACAGCCGCCTATCCCGGCGCGGAGCCGGTTTTATACCACGCCTTCCCCCGCCCGGGTCTCTATGTCGCGTGGTGAGACCGTGAACCCCAGGACGAGAAAAGTGTGATGGACTTCGCAAAAATGAATAGACCGGGCCACTGGACCCGGTCTGAGAGGGCGAAGCAGGGGACTGTTAGATCGCCTGGGCAGGATGCGCGTAGGAGATCGGGGCGGTGGCCGGATCGTCCTGGTAGCTGACTTCTTCCCACGCGGTGGTGTCGGCGATCAACTCGCGCAGCAGCTTGTTGTTCAACTCGTGACCGGACTTGTGCGCGTAGTACGCACCGATGAGGCTGTGACCAAGCAGGTAAAGATCGCCGATCGCATCGAGGATCTTGTGCTTGACGAATTCGTCTTCGTAGCGAAGACCATCCTCATTGAGCACGCGATAGTCATCGAGCACCACGGCGTTATCCATCGACCCGCCGAGGGCCAGATTGTGTTCGCGCAGCATTTCGATGTCGC
>DATJMR010000213.1:0-4802 GCA_035508595.1 Dyella sp. | reverse complement strand
GCTCGGCGGTGCGGTCGCCGTCGTGGCGAAATTGCTGACCGGCTTGATCGGCCTGATCACCAACATCGCGTTTTACGGCCGCTGGAGTTACGACTTCTCCAGTCCGGCCGGCAATCATCTGGGTTGGTGGGTTGTCCTTATCCCGGCCATCGGCGGGCTGATCGTCGGCGTCATGGCACGTTGGGGTTCGCGCGCGATTCGCGGTCACGGCATCCCCGAGGCGATGGAGCAAGTGCTGCTCAACGAAAGCCGCATTCCGCCGCGCATCACCTGGCTGAAGCCGATTTCCTCCGCCATTGCCATCGGCACCGGCGGTCCGTTCGGCGCGGAAGGCCCGATCATCGCGACCGGCGGTGCGCTGGGTTCGCTGATTGCGCAGTTGATGCACGTTACCGCCGACGAACGCAAAACGCTGCTGGCCGCCGGCGCTGCGGCCGGTATGGCGGCGGTATTCTCCGCGCCCATTTCCGCCGTGCTGCTGGCGATCGAACTGCTGTTGTTCGAACGTCGCGCGCGTTCGCTGATTCCCGTGGCGCTCGCCGCGACGGTCGGTACCGGCGTGCGCTATGTGCTCGAAGGGAACGAACCGATGTTCCCCATGCCACAGGTCGGTACGCCGACGTTGCCCGCTATCGCGACGTACATCGTGCTCGGATTGATCGTGGGTGTGTTGAGCGTGGGTATCACGCGTCTGACCTACGCCATTAAAGACCATTTCGAAAAACTGCCGATCCACTGGATGTGGTGGCCGGCCCTGGGCGGCATCGTGGTGGGTGTGGTGGGTTACTTCATGCCGCTGACGTTGGGCGTGGGATACACCAATATTTCGATGGTGCTCGGCGGGCAAATCGGCCTGGGCGCCATGCTCGCGCTGTGTCTGTTGAAGCTTTTGTCATGGTCGGTTGCGCTGGGCAGCGGCACGTCCGGCGGTACACTCGCGCCGTTGTTCACCATCGGCGGCGCGATGGGCGGCGTGTTCGGCATGCTGCTGGTGACGTTTACGCCTTGGTTGCAGATTGATCCGCATCTGGCGGCGCTGGTTTGCATGGCCGCGATCTTCGCCGGCGCATCGCGCGCGTTTCTCACCTCGGTGGTGTTTGCGTTCGAAACCACGCAACAACCGCACGGCCTGCTGCCGTTGCTCGGTGCTTGCGCCGCCGCTTATCTGGTTTCCGGCTTGATGATGCGCAATACGATCATGACGGAAAAAATCGTGCGGCGCGGCGTGCGCGTGCCTTCCGAGTACGCGGCCGATTACCTGGATCAGATTTTCGTGCGCGATGCGTGCAGCCGCAAAGTCGTGAGCCTGCAGGCCGATCAAACCATCGAAGAGGTGCGCAACTGGCTGGCTAGTGCCGGCGCGACCACCAAGCATCAAGGGTTCCCGGTGCTCAGCGCGGAGGGTCACGTCATCGGCGTGGTCACGCGCCGCCAGCTCTACGACACGTCGCTGGCGAGCGATGCGCTCGTGCGTTCGCTGGTGCAGCGTCCGCCGATTGTCGTGCGCGAAGACCATACCTTGCGCGAAGCCGCCGATCACATGGTGGAGCGCGACGTGGGGCGTCTCGTGGTCATGAGCAAAAAAACGCCGCACGAAATGATCGGCATCATTACGCGCGGCGACCTGCTTGCGGCGCATGCCCGAAGGCTGCGCGAAGCCAGGCTTGCATCGCGACATCTTGATTTGACCGGAAAGCCGACCGCGACCTAAGTCGCGGTCATGCATCGTGCGTCGTCCCGGCATACACCGGGGCGGCGCATGTCAGACAAGCGCGTCGTCTGCGGCAACGAATCCGCCGGTCTGCCGTTGCCACAGCCGCGCATACAAGCCGCCATGCGCAATCAGCTGCGCGTGCGTTCCGGTTTCCACCACCCTGCCCTTGTCCATCACCACCAGCCGGTCCATGCGGGCGATGGTGGAAAGGCGGTGCGCGATGGCGATGACGGTTTTTCCTTCCATCAATATTTCCAGGCTTTCCTGGATGGCCGCTTCCACTTCGGAATCGAGCGCGGATGTCGCCTCGTCGAGCACCAGGATCGGCGCATCCTTCAGCAGCACGCGCGCAATCGCGATGCGCTGACGTTGACCGCCGGAAAGCTTCACGCCGCGCTCGCCGACGTGCGCGTCAAGGCCGCGGCGTTCTTCGCCGTCGATCAAATTGGGAATGAATTCGTCCGCGCGCGCCTTGCGTATCGCGTCCTGCAGTTGCGCTTCACTTGCATCGGGGCGGCCGTACAGCAGGTTGTCGCGCACCGAGCGATGCAGTAGCGAGGTATCTTGCGTGACCACGCCGATCTGGGAACGCAGACTTTCCTGCGTGACCTGGGCGATATCGGTGCCGTCGATTCGAATATGGCCGCCTTCCAGGTCGTACAGGCGCAGCATCACGTTCACCAAGGTGGATTTGCCGGCGCCCGACGGCCCCACCAGGCCGATTTTTTCGCCGGGACGAACCGCCAGATCCAGTCCCGAGATAACGCCGCCCTGCTTGCCGTAATGGAAGTGGATGTCGTCGAAATGCACTTCGCCGGCGATCACTTCCAACGGCATCGCGCCTTCGCGGTCTTGCACGGTGCGAGGCTCCGAGATGGTCGTAATGCCGTCTTGCACGGTGCCGACGTTTTCGAAAATGCCGTTCACCACCCACATGATCCAGCCGGACATGTTGTTGATGCGTATGACCAGGCCGGTGGATAGCGCAATCGCGCCCACGGTCACCCGGCCTTCGCTCCACAGCCATACCGCCAGCGCCGACGTACCGACGATCAGAAATCCGTTGAGCGTGGTGATGGTGGTGTCCATCGCCGTGGTGAGCCGCGTCATGGCGCGCAGTTTCTCGGTCTGCTCACCCATCGCATCCGCCACATACGCTTCCTCGCGCTGCGTATGCGCGAAAAGCTTGAGCGTGAGAATGTTGCTGTAACCGTCCACGATGCGGCCCATCAACTTCGAACGCGCCTCCGACGCCAGCCACGAGCGCTGCCGCGTGCGCGGAATGAAGAAGCAGAGCGTGCCGACATAGGCAAACAGCCATACGACCAGCGGTGCGGCGAGCCATACGTCGGCCTGCGCGAACATCACAATGGCACTGCCCGTGTAGATCGCCACATACCAGATGGCATCCACGATCTGCACGGCCGACTCGCGCAACGACGCACCCGTCTGCATGATGCGATTGGCGATGCGTCCGGCGTAATCGTTCTGAAAAAAGCCCAGACTCTGGCGAATCACATAGCGATGGTTTTGCCAGCGGATGCGATTGGTCAGATTGGGCACCACCGATTGGTTGACCAAGAGGTCGTGCACGCCGATGAAGAGCGGGCGCAATACGAGCGCAACGAAGCCCATCCACAGCAGCTCACGACCGTGTTCGGCGAAAAACGCCTTGCCGGGCGCGCCCTTGGCCATATCGACGATGCGGCCGATAAATCCGAATAGCGAGACTTCCACCAAGGCAACGCCGAATCCGATGATGATCGCCGCCGCAAACACCGGCCAAACCTGACGCAAGTAAAAGGCATAAAAGCGCCACACCGACTTGGGCGGCATGGTGTCGACCGGGTCCTTGAAGGCGTCGATGAGGGATTCGAACCAGCGAAAAATCATGGCGCGGTGTCCATTGGGCGAGCCATCGATATGGGGATGAAACAGGCACTATACAGGGCTGCCTTGCGCAACCGCCCTTCGTCGCCCGCTGCCTGAATGCTAACCACCCATGAAAGGCCGATCTGTGCAAGAACAATTGACCATCGGCGACGTCATTCGGATCATGCCCGCCATGCGTATCTTTCTCTGTAAGCTTTTCGCCTCGTCGCTGCTGCTTGGGTCGCTTCTGCTGAGTGCCCAACCGGCCCTCGCGCAGAATGCACCCACGCCGGCCAGCGCAAGCTCAACGCAAGATCCGGCCCAGGCGCTGATCAGCCTCGGCAAGCAGCTGGACAACATCAAAACCTCTTTCAACAGCAAATCGACCACCGCATCGCTCAACAATCTGCGCAGTCAGACCGGCGATGTGCAGCAGCAATCGGATCAGCTGATCCAGACACTGAGCCCCGAGCTCGATGGCGTGCAAACCCGGCTCTCGGTGCTCGGCCCCGCACCTGCCGCCGGCGCGCCGCCGGAAACGGCCGCGGTCAGCCAGCAGCGGCATCAGCTTGAGCGAGACAAAGCCAAGCTGGATGGGCAGATCAAACAAGCGCAGCTGCTGGGCCAGGATGCCGCCAAGCTGGCCTCGGAGATCGTCGAAGCACACAACGAGCAGTTCCAGGCGCAACTCGGCTCGCGCACGTATACGCCGCTCGGCGCCGGCTTCTGGGGCGAGCTGAAGAAAAATTTTCATGACGACATCGGGCATGTCCGTTATGTCAGCGATTTGTTGGCCGAAGACGCCAGCACCGCGTGGCAACCCGGAAATCGCCTGCCCTTGGCGCTGTGCCTGATCGGCGCCCTGCTGCTGATCGTGCCGGGCCGCTGGCTGGTGGAACGCTGGGTATTGGCCTTGGCCAGCCGCTATATGCCCGACGGACATCTGCGACGCAGCGCCTTGGCCGTCATTTTCACGCTGACGGTGACGCTGTCGATCGGCGTCGCCGCGCGCCTGGTGTATCTGGGATTCAACTGGAACGACACGCTGGGCGAAGAAGTAGAAACGTTCGCGCTGTCCATCGTGCACACCGTGTTCTTCGCCGCCTTCATCGCCGGGCTCGGGCGCGCGTTGCTGTCGGTCAACCATCCCTCTTGGCGACTGCCGGCGTTGACGAAATTCACGGCGCGCAGCTTGCGCTGGTTTCCATGGCTGCTC
>DATJMR010000212.1:0-7137 GCA_035508595.1 Dyella sp. | reverse complement strand
TTTCTCCCAACGTGCCATGCACGCGGAAGATCGGCACAAAGGCCCCGAACTCGATCCATCGCGCGTAGTTCTCGTCGTCCGGATGACCTTTAAAACCGCCGCCATCCATACCCCACTTCATCTCGCCCGCGTCGATGGCGCTCAACATGCGCTGACGTTGCGCCGCCATACTGTCGAAGCCGGTGTCGATATCGCCAGACCACAGGCCGTAAGCGTAACGCTGTGCGCCAAGGTAGAAATCGCGATTGATCGACCATACGCGGATGGGACTGTAGGCTCGCTGGCCCTCGTACAGCGCGCGTTGCATGTTGAGAAATTGCGTATTGCTGTCGGTATCGTCCGCTTCGTCGTTCCACCAGCCGACAATGCCGGTGTCGAACGAATGTTTCAGCGCAGGATTGAAGAACCACGCACGCACGGCCGACAGGTCGAAATCCAGTTCGCGCACGGGCTTCAAAGAGAAGTAGTCGGTGTTCTGCGGGCGGTTGTTCACCCAAAAACCGTGCGCTTCGGCGTAGCGCCCTTCCATCGTATCGACATGGATGCGCGGCTTCATGATGCCGGTCATATGCATGCCAAGTTGATCCATCATGGCTTTCAAAGAGCCGTCGGGACCGCCCGGAAATTTTTTCTCGTTCCAGCGGAACTCGCCGTAGTTATCGTCGCCCCACGCCTTCCAGTCGAAATCGAACGTGAAGTTGTCGATGGGAATGTGCCGGCTGCGATAGCCGTGCACGATGGCAACGAACTCCTGCTGATCGATGCCCCACTGGCTATTGGTAAATCCCACCGCCCATTTGGGAAACATGGGCGGCATGCCGCTGAGCGTGGCGAGTGCGGAAAATATTTGCGGCGGCGTGCCGGCCATGATGTCGTAGCTGATGTCCTCCCGACCGACGCCGCTGACATCGATGCGGCCTTCCGTCAAATCGAATTTCGCACCGACCGTATCGACCAGCACCCCGTAGCCGCGCGTACTCCACACGAACGGTGCACCCGGATAACCCTGCTCGCCCGCTTTGGCGATCTGCACGCCATGGCGCAGCAACCCGTCTTTCGCAGGCTCGAACGCATCGTAACCGCCGATGCCGTAGAGCGGGTCCGTCGCATCGTGTTGCAAATCGATATGGCCGTCCATCAGCGTTGCAGGATCGGTCTGGAGCAGGGTATGCCCTTGCGCGTCCGCCACAACGAGGCGCGCCGCCTGCTTGTTCCAGGTGACGACCAGCTCAGGACTGGAGACGGACGCCGCGGCGGCCGACTCGGTCGCATGCAAATTCGACAACGTGTCGCGCGAGCCATGCGGGTCCATCACGATACCCGGCCGCGTGTTCAGTCCCTTGGGCATGCCATGAATCTGCACCACATTCGGCGCCACGAAACGCACCGAGATACGGTTTTCCCCTTGTGCCAATTCGATGCCGCGCGCATCCGCACGCTGAAGCCGGAACGTGGTGGCGCTACCTTGATCGGCGGCGGCCGCGTGGTTCGTGAAAGCGATCGCCAACAGCAAACCGCCGATTGCAAGATGTCGCAGCGTGGTCATCCCAGCATCCTTAAGCGCGAAAACCGCCCGACTATAACCGCACCGCCAGGGTGCGGGGGCAAAATCGTTCAAAGCAGCTGACGATGCCTAGCGCGATTACTGCAGGATCGCGCTCGCGTAAGGCGGCAAGGTAACCTGCCCCTGCGCCGTGACGACCCCCGTGCCGCTCTGCTCCAGCACCGATGCCGCATGGATCTTCGTATCGAGCGTAAAAGTGCGGGTTTCGCGCGACAGATTGTGCACGACCAACACCTTCGATTGCGCATCTTGCAGCGTGTACGCCAGCACGTGCGGATCGGTTACCGGCACATTGTGCAGAACGCCGTCGCGCAGCGCGCCGATGTGTTCGCGCCATCCAATCAGCTTGCGATACAAGTTGAGCAGCGAGGCCGGATCGGAATTTTCCGCCTCCACGGAAATATCCGCGCCGTCATGCGTACTCCAGTCTTTCCAACTCGCCGTGCCTTGCCCTTTGCCTTGGCGATACCAGCGCATCGGCTCGCGGATGTCTTCATCGGGCTTGGTGCCTTGCATGCCCAGTTCTTCGCCGTAATAGATGAAAGGTTCGCCGGGCAAGGTAAGCAGCAGCGCGGCGGCGAGACGCATATGCGCCATATTGCCGTCGAGCTGGCTCATGACGCGTTCCTGATCGTGATTGGACAGAAATGGCGCATCGTCGAAATGACCATCCGCGTGCGCGCGATACGCCGCATAGGTGTATTGGAGACTAAGACCGATGCCGAGATTGCGTTCCTGATTCACGCTGTTGATCAGCCGCGTCGCGACCGGAAAATTGAACACCGCATTGAGCGGACCCAGGTAGGGTGTCAGATCGTCCGGATTCTGGCGTGCCACTTCGCCGACCAGCCACACCTGCGGATGGGTCGCTTCAAGCGCGTGGCGATACTCGGCCCACCATTGAACGTTCTTTTTCAGCGCAACCGGGCTGTTCATGTCGGTGCGCATGTCGTCGTAAATGTGTTGCGCGGCATCCAGGCGGAAGCCGTCCACACCCAGGCGCAGCCAGAAACGACCCGTATCGATCATTTCCTTGCGCACGGCGGGATTGTCGTAATTCAAGTCGGGCATCGCACCCGTAAACGTACCTTCGTAGTACTGCCCGTTCGGCGCGCGATGCCATGCCGGGCCGCCGACCGCGCTGATTTCGCGCAGATCCGTATTCGGCGTAGCCCACAGATACCAGTTGTGATGCGGATCGTTCGGATTCAGCGCCGCCTTGAACCACGGATGCTGATCGCTGGTGTGGTTGATCACCATATCGATCACCACTTTAATGCCGCGCTTGTGCGCTTCCTCGATCAGCTTTTTGAAATCCCGCAGCGTGCCGTACTGCGGATTGATGCCTTCGTAGTCGGTGATGTCGTAACCGTGATACGAAGGCGAGGGATTGATGGGCATCAACCAGATGCCGCTGACGCCCAGCGATTTGATGTAATCGAGCTTGGCCGTAACGCCGTTGAGATCGCCGATGCCGTCGCCGTTCGTGTCGTAGAACGCGCGCACGAAGATTTCGTAATAAACGCCGGACGGCTGCGCCGCGGAGTTCGCGGCTAGCGCATCCGCACTCGCTAACGCGGGCACGGAAAACACCAACGCCGCCGTCAATGCAGCGTGACACAGGACACGGAACTTGGACATGAGGGTCTCCCGGGGATGGAGTGTCGTTGTCGCGGCACGGGCCGCGCAACGAGATCGTAGCAACGACTACGGCGAACCGGGCCTCGCCTTTTTTAAATAAAAAGACCCGACTCTACAATCGTCAACAGAGCCGGGCCGGGGGAGACGCGCTGGATGCCGCCACAACGACATCCAGCGCGGTTGGTCTTTACAGCTTGAAGTTCACGCCGAAGTAGCTGGTACGTCCGAAGTACTGGACCGTGCCGGTCTGCGTTGGGTTGCCGCCGAAGTAAGTGCGGGTCGGCTGATTGCTCAAGTTGAGCAACTGGAAGACCACGCTCAACTGCTTGGTGACGTTGTACGAGGCCTGGAAGTCGTACACGGTCTCGGACGCGAACGTCACTAGCTGGTTGGTCACTGCGATCTGCGTGTTGGATAGGAACGACGAACGGTAGTTCGCGGACAGACGGGCCGAGAAGATGCCGTTGTCGTAGAACAACGCCGTGCTTGCTACACGCTTGGACAAGCCCGGCAAGCCGATTTGGGTGGTCGGACCAGCCAGGTTGGTCGGGTTATGCACGTTGCTCGCGGTGAACGCCGCATTCGCATCGAAGCCCAGACCCGACCAGATGCCGGGCAGGAAATGCGTCTTGGTATACGACATCTCGACGCCATCCACATGACCGCCCTGAGCGTTGTAAGCGGTCTGGAACTCACCGTTCGCGTAAGGCTGGCCAGTGGCGGGATTGGTCGGCACCTTGATGCCGGCCGCGGCGAAGTCGTAGTTGTTGTAAGTGACGTTCTGAATGAAGGAGTCGATGTACTTGTAGAACACACCCGCCGTCACGGCGCCGGTGGAGTCGTCGAAGTAGTGCTCGTAGTCCAGGTCGTACTGCATGGCGCGCAGCGGATTCAGCAGCGGGCTAGTGCCGCCCCACACGTTGTACTGACCATCGGACACCCACGAACCGGCACCCGCCAGCATGGTGTTGATCGGCGGACGCGACAAGACCTTCGCAGCCGAGAAGCGGGTCTGATCGTTGTCGTCCCAGTGATAGACCAGGTTCAACGACGGCAGATAGTCGGTATACGTCTTGCCGACCTTGAGCGGCGCGTAGTCGTAGCTGGTGTTGCCGTTACCGTCGGTGATAGGAATACCCGCACCGTTGCCGACCTGCTGCAGACCGTAGCTGTACTGCGATTGACGCGACACGCGCACGCCAACGTTACCGGTCAGCTCACGCCCGCCGAGCTGCGCATCGATATCGCCCATGAAGAAGAGGTCGCGCGTCTTCTCGTCGACCGAGCCGCTCTGGATTTCCGACCAGCTCTGATCGGTGATGTTCTTCACGGGGTTGGCGACGATGCCGTGCGAGGCCAAGATGGCCGGGCCGTTGAGCGCCAGGAAGCAGGGGAAGCCGCTAAAGTTGCCCTTCCAGCAGGTGACCTGTGCATCGGCCGACGGAATGGTGAGCGGCACGCTGCCCTGACCCCACTCCGCACCGTATACGTAGACTTCGCGATCCGCGTCATAGGTATGGTTGTTGGCGTAGACGCCGGCTTCGATCGCCGAGAACACCGGATTGTTCGGCAAATCGTATTGAACGCTGGTGCGGAAAGCTTTGTTCCGATCGTGATAGATGTAGGGATACACACCGTAACGCGACAGACCCATGTCGTTGAGGTTGGTGTAGATGCCCGGATTGGCGAACGACAGATCGCCGATGGAGCGGCCCTTCAACAAGAAGTTGGCCGATTGCGCCATCAAGGTCGGGGTGCTGGTGCCCAGGCCGTTATACGGATCGGCCGTGGTGTCGACGTTGATTTCGTTGCTGGCAGCGCGCGACATCGACAGATCGGATTCGATGTGCCAGTTGTCGTGATTCCACTTCAGGTTCAAGCCACCGGAGAACACGTTGGTGTCCGTCGTGTAGTTGTCGGCCGTGGTTTCGTTGGAGAACTGCGTGGTGCCGTTGCCGCTTGCCGTGCCGCCGATCACCGTGCCCGGCTGGCCAGGCTGCGCATACGTGAGCACCGGGTTGGTGATCGTTGCGTTGCCGCCGTAATAGTTCTGCGAACGGAAGCCGAAACCGTAGGAGGAGTTGTCGAACTTGGAGAAGAAAGTGTCGGCGGTCACTTGCAGCTCATCGGTGGGCCTCCACACGACGGTGCCGAGATAGCCGCGACGGCGTTCTTCACCGCCGTTCTGCTGCACCTGAAGACCTTCGGGCAGGTACGCCTGCTTGCCGTTGGCCAACGTATAAAGAGCACCGTCGGACGCTTCGCCCACGAACTGCTCGGATACGTGCGGCTGATACATATCCGCAAAGCCGAGGCCGACACCCAAGGTGTTGTCGAGGAACTTGCCCTGATACGCCACGCTCAGTCGATAGCCCATCGCGTTGGCATTGGGCACGTTGTTCGCCGCGTCGTTGTAGCTGCCGCGCGTGTCGATGTTGAGCGACTGATCCTTGGTGTTTTCCAGCGGATTGGCCGTCTGCAATGCGATGGTGCCCGCCACGCCGCCTTCGATCAGCGACGCCTGCGAGGTCTTGTACACCGTCGCCATGTTGATCAGTTCCGACGGATATTGGTCGAACTGAATGTAGTTGGTGCCGCTGGTCGAGGGCTGTTCGCGGCCATCGAGCGTGGTCTCAATGAAGTCGCCCGAAAGGCCGCGGATGTTGATCTGCGACGACATGCCGGCGATGCGCTCGGTGGACACGCCGGGAAGATGCGTCAGCGAGTCGGCAATGGACTGATCCGGCAGACCGCCGATGTCGGCGGCCGTGACCACGTTCTGAATCGTATCGGCATAACGCTGATAGTCGACCGACTTTTCAACGCTTGCGCTGAAACCGGTCACGGTCACCGTGGACAAGCTCTTAGCCAGTTGCTGCTGGCTCTTCGGATTGGTTGTCGACGTTGCCGCCGCCGACGTCTGATCGGTGCCGCTGCCAGACGTGCTGGCCTGTTGCGACGAACCCGCCGTGGCCTGCGCGCCGGTGTCGCCCGTCGCAGCCTGCACGCCGAAGGCCATGCAAAGACCGGCCGAAGCCAGTGCCGTCACCAGCAAATTGCGCTTAAGTATCACGTTCCCCTCCCCAAACAATTTTTATGTAGTCGCCTCTTGTGATCGCCGACCGCCACGTTGTCGCGGTTCGCGAACACGGGCAGCTCGCACGCTGTCCGAGCAATGTCGGCGGCGTGATTGGATGGTAGGGCGCGTTTTTCCATGGTAACTACATCTTGCATACGTATTCATGCCATGCCCCCTTGACCGCCTATCGCACCGCAGCATGAGCACCCTGCCACAGCACGGCAACACGGCAAAACAGCGAAAAACCGCGGCTAATACGCAATTTTTCCATCTCCGCCGATTTTCTCGGCAATCCCCGGCGATTTCTCGTCCGCACCTTCATGCCGCAACCGCAGCACGAATGAATACGTATGCAAGCGACGCGAGTCGCGCGGGTCGCGCAACTAAGCTGCACCTGCTTTTCGCTCCTCGCGTCGCGCGCAGGCTTACGTTTGTCTTTCGTCGAGCCGAGGAGACGGAGAGGGGTTGCACGAACGAACCGCTCGCGTGCGGGCTTCGCCTCGTCGTTCGCCTGCATGCGAGGACGGGGAAGCGGGTAGCGGCAGATATCAGATTTCAAGGATAGCGTTTCAATGATCGATGCATGCTGGTGGCGCGGCGCCGTCATCTACCAGATTTATCCACGCAGCTTTCTGGACACCAACCACGATGGCGTGGGCGACTTGCCGGGCATCATCCAGCGACTGGATTACGTGGCAAGCCTGGGTGTGGATGCGATCTGGATCGCACCGTTCTTCCGTTCGCCGATGGCGGACTTCGGTTACGACATCGCCGATTATCGCGATGTGGATCCGCTGTTCGGCACGCTCGATGACTTCGAGCGCCTGCTGGCCAAAGCGCATAGCCTCGGCTT
>DATJMR010000211.1:0-10750 GCA_035508595.1 Dyella sp. | reverse complement strand
TGCGAGGCGCGGTCGATCGAGGCGCGCAGCCACGGCGCCAGCGCCGGCGAATCCCAGCCCTGGCCGCTGGCTTCGGGCTCGAAGCTCACCCGCGCGCCGTAGGGCGGATCGGCCTCCAGCAGCGTCTTGACCGCGTCCGCGGCCGCCCTGGCCGGGCATGTCGGCGGCAGGCGGATCGACAGCTTGGCCGAGGTGAACGGCCGCAGCACGTTGCCGGCGCTGCCCATCGCCGGCACGCCGTCGATGCCGATCACCGACAGCGTCGGGCGCCAGGTGCGGTTCAGCACCAGGTCGGGCAGATCCCCGGAAACCGGCCGCATGCCGGCCACGAACGGGAACTTGGCCCAGACCTCCTGGCCCACCACCTTGGCCGCCTTGACCGCCTGCTCGGCGCGCTGGGGCGGGATCTGGGCGTAGAGCGCGTCCGGCAGGATCTGGCCGGTCTTGGCGTCCTCAAGGCGGTCCAGCAGCTCGCGCAGGATGCGGAAGCTCGACGGCACGACGCCGGATGCGTCGCCCGAGTGCACACCCTCCTCCAACACCTGCACGGTGAGCTCGCCGCCGGTCATGCCGCGCAGCGATGTCGTCAGCCACAACTGATCGTAATTGCCGCAACCCGAATCGAGGCACACCACCAGCGACGGATTGCCGATGCGCGGAGCGAGATGATCCACGTAATACGGAAGGTCGTAGCTGCCGGACTCTTCGCAGGCTTCGATCAAAATCACGCAACGGGCGTGAGGAACGCCTTGCTCTTGCAACGCGAGCAGCGCGGCGAGCGAGCCGAAGATCGCATAGCCGTCATCCGCACCGCCGCGACCGTAGAGCTTGTCGCCTTTGAGCACCGGCATCCACGGCCCCAGGCCTTCGGACCAGCCGGTCATTTCCGGTTGCTTGTCCAAATGACCGTAGAGCACGACCGTGTCGCTGTTCTGTCCTGGCACTTCGATGTAGATCAACGGCGTGCGCCCTTCCAGCCGCACGACGTCAAGCGTGGCGCCGGGCAGCGATGAAAGCTTGCCGCGCGCCCAGGTTTCCATCAGCTTCACCGCGGCGTCCATGTGGCCGTGCGCCACCCACTCCTTGTCGAACATCGGCGACTTGTTCGGAATCCGGATGTACTCCACCAGCTGCGGGACGATTTCGGCGTCCCAAAGGTCGCTGACGTAGCGAGTGATGCGTGCGGTATCCATGCGGACTCCATCGACTAAAGGTGAAAAGACGATTCTAACAGTCTGTGTTTGCGAGGCATGGTTTGGTTTAGCGGCCGGTTCCCACAGGCTTCGAGGCTTCTCCCCGACGGTTGAGTAGGCACAATCCAGTCGAACACCTACGCGCTTCACCGACTGGGCCGCCATGCCGACGACGGCGCAAAGTGACGAAGCGGTGTGGACGCACCGCTTACATCACCCAGGGAGAAACCCATCTCATGTTCAAAAAGTTCCTCGCCGCGGCAGGCCTGATGCTCGCCTTCGCCTTGCCCGCATTCGCCGCCACGCCCGTCAACATCAATACGGCCGACGCCGACACCATCGCCAAATCGCTGGACGGTATCGGGCTTTCCAAAGCAAAAGCCATCGTGGCGTTTCGCGAAGAACATGGCCCGTTCAAAAGCGTGGATGATCTGACCCAGGTCAAAGGTATCGGCCCGGCCACGCTGCAACGCAATCACGACGCCATCTTGCTTTCCGGCGAAGGCGCAAAGCCGAGCGCCGACACGCCGGCCATGCCCAAGCACGCCAAAAAGGCGAAGTCCGCCAAGGACCAGCCGGCCGGCGAATAACCCTGCCCATCGCACGATACGGCCGCCGTCGGCCGTATCGTCGCCCGCGGCTTGCGCTACACTCCGCGCGCTATTTCCGAAATCCGCCAACGCCGCCATCCTTCATGATCCTTCCGCGCTACCGTATCGACGCTTCCACGATCCGTGGTGCCGGCAAGGGACTTTTTCTGGAAGAAGCCGTTGACGCCGGTCGAATTATTACGGCGCCGGACGCCATCGAGCAGACCTATCGCTTGAACGATCTGCTCGCCAAGCCGGACCAGATGTACGCCAGCGCCCGCTGGTTCGAAGACCGCTACACGTTGTCCCCGGACTGGCCGGACGAGTGCTACATCAACCATAGCTTCGCGCCCACCGGTTTGTGGCACCTGGGTTTTGTCTTCGCGCAACACAATCTGCCGGCCGGCACCGAAATCACGGTCGACTACCGGCACCTGTTGCCCCCGGGCCAGGAGGAAGACTTTATCGATACGGCCACGGGTGAGAAAATCGTAGGGCTGTCTTGGGACGAGAGTCTAATGACGACGACTCGTGCCCTGGCCAGAGTGTTGGACAGTGCAAGCAACTGATCGGCAATGATCGAGATTCCTACCTTCCAAACCGAACGCCTTCGCCTCACGGCGTTGACCGAGCGTCATTTCAACGACTACGCGGCCATGCTCGCCGACCCGGAGAGCACACGCTGGATCGGCGACGGCTTACCGCTGGATCGCACCAACGCCTGGCGTTCGCTGGCCATGCTGATCGGCCACTGGCAGTTGCGCGGCTATGGCATGTGGGCGCTGGAACTGAAGTCCACCGGCGAGTTCATTGGCCGTGCCGGGTTGCTTCACCCCGAAGGCTGGCCCGATATCGAAATGGGCTGGATGCTCAAGCCCGATTACCGTCATCACGGTTATGCCACCGAGGCAGGCCAGGCCGTGTTGGATTACGCCTGGAACCATCTGCACCTGCAACGCGTGATCAGCTTGGTTCGTGTGGGCAACGAAGCCTCCGACCGCGTCGCCGAACGTCTTGGCGGCGAGCACATCGAAGATATCGATTTCTTCGGCAGCGACAACCACGTTTTCGCCTATTACCCGCCTCACCGCGAAATCCGCCGCGCTTCCGCATGACAAGCTTGCACCCGGTACCTGCCGATGCCTTGAAAACCGAGGCGTGGGCCAACGGCGCCGGCACCACCACGGTGATGGCGAGCGGACCCGATACCCGCTGGACGTGGCGATTGAGTATCGCCGACATCGCACAGGCATGCGATTTCTCCGCCTATCCCGATACGCAACGCCAATTTGTCGCGCTGGATGCGCCGGTGCAGTTGCGCTTCGAAAACGGCCGCGAGCTTTCGCTGCTGCGTTTGCAGATCACGCGCTTCGACGGTGCCGACGCTCCCCATGTCGCACTACCGGAAGGCCCTACGCGCGCCTTCAACCTGATGCTGCGCGGCGACGCGCAAGGCGAACTTATCGCGCGGCCGTTGAACGGCAGCATGTGGCTGCCGGCGCGCGCGTCATGGCGCTGGTTCGTGCATGTAGTGGGCGGCCGTGCCGAAGTAAAAACCGCACACGAATGCGTCGAGGTGAGCGGAGGCGCGAATCTCTGGATCGATGCGCAACCGGGCGAGCGCGTACGCATTGAAGGCGGCGGCGAGTTGATTCTGGTACAACTCGCCGCGTCTTGATCTGTATCTACGAGAAAAACAGGTCGGGATACCCGCCGGCGCACCCCGACCTGCAGCGTGCTTACTTTTACTTGATGACGCGCGCAATCTCCGCCAACGCAAACAGCCGTGCCGTTCGCATCCAGCCGAGCGCCAACACGATGAGCTGACTCAACACCAGTGCGAGCACGAAATCGAACGCGCCCACCGGGGTGACTCGAATGCGCCAAAAACCAAACACGAAGGCAATTGCCAAGCCGATCAGTGTCACC
Organism: Dyella sp.; assembly: GCA_035508595.1. Lineage (GTDB taxonomy): Bacteria > Pseudomonadota > Gammaproteobacteria > Xanthomonadales > Rhodanobacteraceae > Dyella_B. Next base: position 7,038 of record DATJMR010000211.1, on the reverse strand, counting down.
ACCAGGTAGAACGTCAACGTCTTCACCGGTTGACGAAACAGTTGCTTGAACCCGCGTCCCAGCGCGCGCGTCGCGGAACGTAGCGACGTATCGGCAATGAATGCCGCCCGCGCCGATTCGACGATCGACTGCACCAGCACAAACACGATCAACAGCACCCAATGCACCGCGCTCATGGCGTGATCCACTTGCGACTCCAACGTGGCATGCTCGGCGTGCTTGTCGATCATGCGCGAACCGCCGATGGCGACGACCAGGACCAACGCATAAGGCAGCAACGACCACAGCTTCAAACGGAACATCCGGCCATATTCGACAAAGCCATTTTGCAGCAGCGGGCCAAATCCAAGCGCGCGTCCTGCGCGGCCGCTGGCGACAACCATGCCGGCCAGGAAAGGCGACAACAGCAGCGTCGTCGCCTGCCCTACGGCCATGGCCGTACCCAACCATTGCGGGTGATCGGAAAAATTCTCCAGCACGTCGCTGAACATGATGGTGCTGAAGTGCTGTGCCCACTCGGAAGCATGCACCGACGCATCGAGCAGGCCGCCGAGCATGGTCCATAGCGGCAACGCCACCAGCGTCGCGGGAATCAGCATGATCAAAAGCCACAGCAGCAACAGGCGCCACTGAATGGCGGCGCGCATGCTGGCAAACAAGGCTCCAAAGCTTGCGGAACGAGACATGGTATCGGCCCTCAGAGTGTCGCGAGCAGGGAGTAGAAGGTCTGCAGCAGCGCTGCCGCATCGGCGGTCCAGCGTCGCGATGCCGCACCGTTCGGTTCGGTCGTCACGCTGTTGTTGAGCCGATTGCGATCCAGAAGGTTGTGCTGATCCGGATCGAGTTCCGCCGATACGACTTTGCTGGGCTTGTCGAATTCGAAACGCGCCCAGCGACGGTCGTCGTTCCACGACACATCCTCGTGCGAGCCATCCTCGAATGTGACACGCAGCAATTCCGGTGCAGCTACACCATCGCGACGCACCGTCACGATGCTATGCCACGGGAAAGGCCCGGGCGCACCGGGTTTCGCGTCGGAATGCGCTTTTTTCCAATCGCTACGCTCTTTGTCGACCTGTTTGTCGAGTTCGGAGGCAACCGTTTCCGTCTGCTTGCCATCCTTCCAGGTGACGCCCGCCTGCGGCGTTACCTCGTACGAGTCGATATCGGCCACCTCATCGTCGATGAACGACGTGCCGTAGACGTATTCGTTGAAAATGGCATCCACGTCTTTGGCATCCCTGGAGCTATCCACTAGCGCGGCGCGCAAATCGGCGGCGGAAGGATGGCGGAAACGCCAACGCTGGTAATAGAGGCGGAACGCGCGCTCAAGCGCGGGCCTGCCGAGGCGCTCTTCCAGATCGTGCATCGCGGTCGCGGTGCGCGAATAAACCGTGCCGTAACTGGTGCCGGAAAGACGGTCCCAACTGTTTTGCGCCAGCGGATCGTCCGGATGGAACAAGGTGGCGGTCGAGCGCTCGAACGCGAATCCCTGGATATGCGGCGTGATACCCAGCCACTTCGTGAAGGGCGTAGCGAGCACCAAGTCTTGCTTGCGCTCACGCAGCATGCGGTTGTCCCAATATTCGTTGAGGCCCTCGTCCAGCATGGGCTCTTCGAATTCGTTGGAAGCAAGGATGCCGTAGAAATAGCCGTGACCGAATTCGTGGATATTCACGAAATCGCTGAGCATTTGATTCATCGTATCGGGTTCGACCTCCTTATAGCCTTCGGAGGTGAAGAAGGTGGGATATTCCATGCCACCTGCTTCCTGCGCGTTGTAAGGCGGAATCACCGCCGTCAGCGTCTCGTAGGGATAAGCACCCAGCGTCTTGGAGAAATAGCCGATCGCATCGATGCTCGATTTCAACGTCGGCGCCGCGCTTGCCTCGTACTCCGGCGGATAGATCACGCGCACCGCCACCTTCGGGCTGCCTGGGCCTTCATAGGTGCCATCCATGGTTTTGAAACCCTTGGCGGCCACCCAGGCAAAATCGTGCACGTCGCCTTGCACGAAGTGATACGTGGTTTTGCCGTTCTTTTGCTCGGGCGCGCCTTGCAGTTTGCCGACCGCGCCGACGGTGTAGTCGCTGGGCACCGTCAGATGCACGTCGTACAAACCGAAGTCCGCGTAGAACTCGCTGCTGAAGTGGAATTCGTGCACGTTCCATCGCACCTGCGTCGCACCGCGTTCGCCGGGCAGCTCCAGCACGCCGATCTTGGGAAACCATTGGCCGATAAGATTGAAATCGCCCCACCAACCGGTACGTTCGACCACGCGCGGCAATTGACTCAAGAAGTCGATATCGAGCGCGAGCGTCGCGCCCGGCGCCACGGGTTGTGCCAGATCGATACGCACCACCGTCTCGTCGGTAGCCGGACCGCCGTCGGGGTGAACGAAGCTCCATTTCAGCGCGGCGCCATCCTGCTGCACGCTCTGCAGCCGAATCCAACCCCACTGCCCCTTCTCAAGCACGGCATTGCCGCGCGAACGGCCGTGTGCGGTCAGCACTTTGCGTTCGGTAAAGAAGGTACTGCCTTCATTTTGGAAAGCATTGAGATAAAGATGGAAAAAGACGCTGCGCACCTCGCGATCGCTGCGATTGCGCCAGGTCATGTGTTCTTTGCCGGTCACGGCATGCTTGTCGGCATCGAGGTCGGCATCGATGGTGTAACTCACCACGCGATCGGACAGCGTCGGTTCGTTGCCGGTGCGCTCGCCACCCCACGCATTCGCAGCGCTTTGGGTGGTGATCATGGTGTCGTGCGCGGGTGCGAAGGGAATGTCCGCCGACACGACGGGTGCCTCTTTGGCCGGCTCCAGTTTTCCCGCCGGCGTGGTCTGCGCCATCGCCTGACACGACCACAACAACACGCATGCTGCGAGCCAAGGCCCGCCTCTACCGATTGCCAACCTCATCATGGTCTCCCCTTCCGATGATCTGCCGAGCCTGAACCCAAGCATACAGGGCCGGCATCCGCCAGAGGTCATGATGCAGCGCGCTATGGAAGGACGTCGCGCCGACGTGGCAAACCATTCGCGCTCTTACGGGTCTTACGTCACAAAGCTGTGCGCAGAGCGTCGCAAGCGCTAAGCTGCGCGCGTTTGGGTAAGTTGTGGAAACTGCTGAAAACCATGGAAATACCGCGACGCCTCAGGCCTGAGGGAGTAATTCGATCATGCGTATCTTGATTGCCGAAGACGACCCTTCCATCGCCGCAGGCGTGAGTGCCGCACTGCGTCAGGGTGGTCACGCCGTCGATCATGTCGCAGACGGCATGCGCGCCGACGCGGCGCTCAAGGACACCCCTTACGACCTGCTGGTGCTCGATCTGGGGCTTCCGGGGCTGGATGGCAGCGAAGTGCTGCAGCGCGTGCGCCGGCGCGGCAGCGGCCTGCCGGTGCTGGTGATCACGGCACGCGAGGGTCTGCGCGAACGCGTGCGCGTGCTGGACCTTGGCGCCGACGATTATCTGGTCAAGCCCTTCGCGCTGGCGGAATTCGAAGCGCGCGTACGCGCTTTGTTGCGACGCTATACGACACAAGGCGCGCCGGAGATCATCTTGGGCCGGCTGCGCCTGGATCTCCCCGGTCATCGCGCCTGGGTCGACGATAAGCCGCTTGAACTCACCGCACGCGAATTCGGTCTGCTGGAAGCGCTTGCCGCGCGCCCTGATCGTGTAACCAGTCGCGCACAGCTGATCGAAGCACTCTGCAGCTGGGATCAGGAACTCACCGACAACGGCCTGGACATCGCCATTTACCGTCTGCGCCGCAAGCTCACCGACTCGGGCACGCAAGTGCGCACGATTCGCGGACTGGGCTATTTGCTGGAAGAGGTCAAAACCGCATGAGCCAGCGCCTGCTGTGGCGCGAAGGTCGTCAGAGCCTGCGCAGGCGCCTGTTGACCATCTTGCTGGTGCCGCTCATCGCCCTGTTGCTGTTGAACAGCCTCATTACGTACATAGGCGCGTTGATTTACGCCAATCACGTGCACGACGTGAACCTGGTCAACGATACGCTGACCCTCGTGCAGATGATGGCGAGCAAAAGCCCCGATGGCCAGGTCACACCGCAAGCGCAGTTCTTGCTGGAATACGAACCGGAAGGCCGGAATTACTTCAGCGTGTTCAGCGCCAAACACGGATGGGTGGCAGGCAATCGCGGGCTCAAACCCCCTGGCGGCTTGTTTATCGACGGCGTCAGACCGCAGCTTTATAACATTCAGATTGAAAAACACGCGATGCGCGCGACAAGCATCCAGATGCCCAATCCGCGCGAACCCGACGATCAACTCGAAGTGACCGTCGCCGAAACGCTGCGCGACCGGCACCTGGAAGCACGACAAATTCTGCTGCTGAGCATTCCCGCGCAAGCGCTGCTGATCATCGCTGCGTTTTTGCTCGTGTGGATGGGCGTGCGCACCGGCTTGCGTCAATTGGAGCCGCTGACCAATCAGCTCGCAAACCGCGAACACGATCTGGCGCCGATCGGCGATGCGGAAGTACCGGCGGAAATTTTGCCGCTGACACGCACGATCGATGGGTTGTTCGCCCGCCTGCGCAGCATGCTGGCCTTGCACGAACGCTTTATCGCCGATGCCGCGCATCAGTTGCGCACGCCGCTGGCGGGCTTGAGCGTCCATGCCGAACGCGCACAGGCCACGTCCGATCCGGCGACGATCACCGATGCGTTGAATCACATCCAGCGTCTGATCTTGCGCGCCAATCGCACATCGAGCCAGTTGCTTGCGCTTACGCGCGCGCAAACGGCAGAACACGAAGCCGGCGATACTGAGTTGCTCAATCTGGCCACGCTTATTCCCGAGCTGGTTGGCCAACGTGTCCACGAAGCGCTGGCCGCCGATATCGATCTGGGTTACGAAGGCCCCGCCGGCCCGCTATGGATCGAAGGCGATCGCCATCGCCTGCAGGAAATGCTGGATAACCTGATCGATAATGGCCTGCGCTATGCCGGGCGCGGCAGTCTGATGACGGCATCCCTTACTCGCGAAGGCAGCGCTATCTGCCTGGCCGTGGAAGACAACGGCCCCGGCGTTCCACACGCATGGATCGAGCGTTTGGGCGAGCGATTTTTCCGCGTACCCGGTAGCGAAGATCAAGGCAGCGGCCTGGGGCTTGCCATCGTGCAGCGCATTGCCGAGTGGCACAACGCGCGCGTGCGTTACATGACCGGCAGCCACGAACACGGTTTGCGCGTGGAAATTCTCTTTCCAGTCGCGCAACATCCGGGGCATCAGGTTTAAAAAAACGGCGACGCCAATGCGTCGCCGGGCTTGTCACTTCCCCTGCATGGGAACATCGACAATAAAAGCTGTATCCGCGGCGAACGATCGAGCGCTCGTCGCGGCACCATTACATTGCCTTCTTCGCCTTGGTCAGCAACTGGTCGAGCAACACGATGGCCAGATCGATTTCTTCGTACGAGATGTCCAGCGACGGCGCGAACGTGATGACGTTCTTGTACCAGCCGCCCACGTCCAGCACGAGGCCGATCTTCTTGCCGTTGTGTTGGAGATCCCCGGCGAGGCCGATATCGACCATCTTGTCCAAGAGTGCTTTGTTCGGCGTGAATCCGTCGTCAGTGCAAATCTCCGCACGCATGGCCAAACCCAGGCCGTCGACGTCGCCGATTTCCTTGTGACGTTTCTGCAAGTCCTTCAGCGCTTCGAGGAAATAGGCGCCCTTCTCCGGCACGGTCTTTTCGTAATCCAGCTCGGAGCCCATCTTGATCACTTCCAGACCGAGCGACGTGCCTAGCGGGTTGGAATTGAAGGTGGAATGCGTGGCCCCCGGCGGGAAGATCGTGGGATTGATCATCTCCTCGCGCGCCCACAGACCGGAAAGCGGATTGAGGCCGTTGGTGAGCGCCTTGCCGAACACGATCACATCCGGCGTCACGCCGAAATGCTCGATCGACCACAGCTTGCCGGTGCGCCAGAAGCCCATCTGGATTTCGTCGACGACCATCAGGATGCCGTACTTGTCCAGCACTTTCTTTAGATCCTTGAAGAAATTGCGCGGCGGTACGACGTAGCCACCCGTGCCCTGGATCGGCTCCACGTAGAACGCGGCGTACTCGGCCTGATTGACCTTGGGATCCCACACGCCGTTGTATTCGGTCTCGAACAGGCGCTCGAACTGACGCACGCACGCATCGGAATATTCTTCCGGCGTCATGCCCTTCGGGCGGCGGAACGGATACGGAAACGGAATGAACATCGCGCGCTCGCCAAAATGGCCGAAGCGGCGCCGATAACGATAGCTGGACGTGATCGACGATGCGCCCAGCGTACGGCCGTGATAGCCGCCTTCGAACGCGAACATCAGGCTCTTGCCGTTCTTGTAGTTGCGCACGAGCTTGAGCGAATCCTCCACCGCCTGCGCGCCGCCGACGTTGAAGTGCACGCGGCCCTTGAGGCCGAATTTCTGCTGCGCATCCACCGCGATGGTCTTGGCCAGCTCGATGCGCGTCTGGTGCAGATATTGGCTGGCCACTTGCGGCAGCACATCGATCTGACGCTTGAGCGTGTCGTTGAGGCGCTTGTTGCCGTAGCCGAAGTTGACGGCCGAGTACCACATCTGCAGGTCGAGAAACGGCACGCCGGCCGTGTCGTACATGAAACTGCCTTCGCCGTGACGAAAGATCTTCGGCGGATCCACGTAGTGCACGGTATCGCCGAAGGAACTGTATTGCGCCTCGTCCGCCAGCAATTGTTCGTCGGGAATCACGCTGGTGAGGGCGCTTTTATCGAAAACATTCATGGGAGTAAAACCTGATTTCGCTTGAATTCAATGAACGTTGCGACCAACGAAGGCCGCTGGTTGATTTTTCGCACTCACGAAAGAGCGCATATGTGTATTGCGCAAGCGCCGTCGCAAACATTCGTTATCGGTGCGCTGGGGAACGCAATTTAAAAATTGGAAACAGCCGGCAGCACGCGGTGTCCGTGTTCGGCCACCAGGCTGCCGTCGAGCAGACGCGGCAGCAGTTCCAGCGCATCCTCGAAACCGGTG
>DATJMR010000210.1:0-3822 GCA_035508595.1 Dyella sp. | reverse complement strand
TCGACCGCCGGCACGATGGCCGATTCCCGATTTCCGGGGAAAAACGATGGAAGACCTCGACACCCGCGCCACCCAGGCGCTGGCGGAAATCGACAAAACCGACACGCTGGACGCACTCGATGCGCTGCGCGTGAGCTTGCTGGGCAAGAGCGGCATCGTGACCGCTGCGCTGAAAGCGCTCGGCACGTTGTCGCCCGACGAACGCAAAGCGCGTGGCGCGGAGGTGAATCGCTTGAAAGAGCGTCTCGCCGACGCCCTGGCCGCACGCAAGCAAAGCTTGGAGCAAGCGGAGCTCGATCATCGCCTCGCCTCCGAAAAACTCGACATCACCATGCCCGGTCGCGATGGCGAGCGCGGCGGCATTCATCCGATTACACGCGCGCTCGAGCGCATCGCCGCGATCTTCGGCCGTTTGGGTTATCAGCGCGCCGACGGTCCCGAGATCGAAGACGACTGGCACAACTTCGAAGCGCTCAATTTCCCGCCGCATCATCCGGCGCGCGCGATGCACGACACGTTCTACTTCGGCGACGGTCGCCTGCTGCGTACGCATACCTCGCCGGTGCAGATTCGCTCGATGATCGGTCGGCAGCCGCCGATCCGCATCATTGCGCCCGGCAAGGTGTATCGCAGCGATTCGGACCAAACGCATTCGCCGATGTTCCATCAGATCGAAGGCTTGCTGGTGGACGAAACCTCCAGCTTCGCCGATCTGAAAGGCACGCTCGCCGAATTTATCCGTGCGTTCTTCGAGCGCGATTTCGAGATGCGCTTTCGCCCCAGCTATTTCCCTTTCACCGAACCGTCGGCCGAAGTGGATATTCGATGGGATGCGGAAGACGGCAGCACGCGCTGGCTGGAAGTGCTCGGCTGCGGCATGGTGCATCCGAATGTGCTGAACAATTGCGGCATCGATCCGGAGCGCTACACCGGTTTCGCCTTCGGCCTGGGTGTCGAGCGCTTCGCCATGCTGCGTTATGGCGTTTCCGATCTGCGCGCGTTCTTCGAGAACGATCTGCGCTTCCTCAAGCAATTCGCGTAACCGCAGCAGGAATCGATACGCATGAAATTCTCCGAAAATTGGCTGCGTCATCACGTTCCCACGCGCGCCTCGCGCGATGAGCTTGTTGCGACGCTGACCGCGATCGGTCTGGAAGTCGAAGACGTCACGGCCGTGGGCGAATCGCTCGACGGCGTCGTCGTTGCGCGCATCGTCAGCGCGCAGAAGCATCCGGAAGCCGATCGCCTGCAGGTTTGCGAAGTGGATACCGGCAAAGGCACGGTGCAAATCGTTTGCGGCGCCCCCAACGCGCGCGCGGGTTTGATTGCGCCGTTAGCCATGGTCGGTGCAAACCTGCCGGGCGGCATCGCCATCAAGGCGGCAAAGCTGCGCGGCGTGGAATCGTTTGGCATGCTTTGTTCGGCCAAAGAACTTGGCGTCGACCCCGATGCGTCCGGTTTGCTCGAGCTCCCCGCCGATGCGCCGGTGGGCACGCCGCTGGCAACGTATCTCGGGCTGCCGGATGCATCGATCGAGATCAAACTGACGCCCAATCGCGCCGATTGCTTCAGCGTGCGCGGCATTGCGTTCGACGTCGCCGCCGCGCTTGGCAGCGAGGTCATTCCGCTCGACGCTTCGCCGGTGCCGCCGCAGAGCGACGCCGCCATGGCCATTGCGTTGGAAGCCGGCGCGCGCGTGCCCCGCTTTGCGGGGCGTGTCATCGAGGGCGTGAACACCAAGGCCCAAACACCCGTGTGGATGGCCGAACGGTTGCGCCGTAGCGGTTTGCGCCCGATCAGTTTTCTGGTCGATGTCACGCAGTACGTGATGCTGGAACTCGGCCAGCCAATGCATGCGTTCGACAAAGACAAGCTGGAAGGCGGCATCGTTGTCCGTCCGGCACGGCAAAAGGAATCGCTGGCTTTGCTCGATGGACGTACGGTGACGCTGGATGACGATTTCCTGGTGGTCGCCGACAATCACGGCGGCCGTGGAGCGCGCGCTGTCGCGTTGGGCGGCATCATGGGCGGCTCGGAAACGCGTGTCACCGATGAGACGCGCAACGTGTTTCTGGAGGCCGCACACTGGATTCCATCGGCCATCATCGGGCGCAGCCGCAAGCTCGGCATGCACACCGATGCGGGGCATCGTTTCGAGCGCGGCGTCGATCCGGAACTGCCGGGCATTGCCATCGAATATGCGACGCGCTTGATCCTTGATATCGCCGGTGGCGTTCCAGGTCCGTTGCTGGACGTGACGCGGCCGGAAGGCCTCGCTGCGCCAAAGCCGATCTTGCTTCGTCGCGCGCGACTGGCGCGCGTACTCGGTTTGCACGTCGCCGATCACGAAGTCGCGCGCATTTTTACGGCGCTCGGCATGCACGTCGAAGCGGTGGCCGATGGTTGGCGCGTCACGGCGCCAAGCCGACGCTTCGACATCGAGCGCGAAGAAGACCTCATCGAAGAAGTCGCGCGCATCCACGGCTACGAAAATATCCCGACACATACGCCGGGCGGCGCGTTGACGCTGGCGGTCGAGCCGGAGGGGCGCCTGCTGGAACTGGCCGTGCGCGAGCAGCTAGCCGCGCGCGGCTATTACGAAGCCGTGAACCTCGCTTTCGTTGGCAACGACGTGCTGCAAAGCTGGGGCATGACCGACCAGCTGGTCCCGTTGGCCAATCCGCTTTCGGCCGATCTGGCGGTGATGCGTCCTTCCTTGCTGCCCGGTTTGATCGTCGCGCTATCGCACAATCGCGCCCGCCAGCAGGAACGGGTGCGCCTGTTTGAGCTAGGTCGGACCTTTCAGCTTGGCAATGAAGCGGCTGCCCGCAAAGACGCGCCCACCGAGACGCCCAAGCTCGCCATCGTGGCCTGCGGAACCGCCCACGCGGAGCAATGGGGCGAGGCCGCCCGAGCGCTGGACTTCTTCGACCTGAAGGGCGATCTGGATGCCCTCATCGCCTGGGGCGGCGAGCCGCAGCGCTGGGCCGTCCACGCCGATGGGCTGCCGGGATGGCTGCACCCCGGGCGCGCCGCACGCGTCACGCGCGATGGCGAAACCGTTGGCTACCTGGGGGCCGTCCACCCGCAGCTGGCCAAGACGCTCGACCTCGGGTCGGACGTGCATGTTCTGGAGCTGGCCCTGGAGCCCCTGCTGGGGCGGCGCCTGCCCAAGTCGCTCCCGATCTCCCGTTTCCCGGCCGTCCGTAGAGACATCGCCGTTGACGTTCCTGAACAGGTAAGCTGGTCACAAATTGAGCAGACGGTCCGCGCCACCCTGGGCGTGTCCCTGGCAGAGCTGCGCTTGTTTGATCGATACAGCGGCAAAGGGGTCGAAGTGGGCCGAAAGAGTCTCGCTATGGGCTTGATTTTGCAGGACGCTTCCCGCACGCTTACCGACGACGACGCTGACCGCTGCGTTCAAAATGCGGTGTCGGCGTTAGCGGCTGCGTGCGAGGCAAAATTGCGAGGGTAAGATGGCGGCGCTGACAAAGGCGGAGATGGCAGAGCGCCTCTTCCTCGAGGTGGGCCTTAACAAACGTGAAGCCAAAGAATTCGTGGACGCCTATTTCGAGGTCGTCCGCGAGGCATTGGAGCGGGGAGAGCAGGTCAAGCTGTCAGGATTCGGCAACTTCGATCTGCGAAAAAAGAACCAGCGACCGGGACGCAATCCCAAGACGGGTGAGGAGATACCCATCTCCGCCCGCCGTGTGGTGACGTTCCGGCCAGGACAAAAACTCAAGGTGAGAGTCGAGGGCTATGCTGGATCAGGGGAATAACACCGAGCTGCCCGCCATCCCGGCCAAGCGCTACTTCACCATC
>DATJMR010000209.1:0-4718 GCA_035508595.1 Dyella sp. | reverse complement strand
CGCGTGTAAAAAAAGGACCTGCCAAATGGCGGGTCCTTTTTTCTTGAAAGAACGTCCGGCAAGAATTTGAAAAACCAACTCCAACCTTATTGTTCAAAAAGCCGCATGGATCGCTTCCCGGCCATCGATGCGGCCTTCCTTTTTACTTCTGCGGAGAAATGGTGTTGCCCGACTGCGTGACATGTCCCGCCGTGCTGGCGATGAGAATGTCGCGAGGGTCCCAACCTTCCGTGAAGATCGATACGCCGTGTGCGTAGAACCAGGAGTCGCCGTTGTAGGTGATGGTGTTGTTGGTGATGCTCACGTAGTCGCTGACCCCGGCAATATCCACGCCGAACAGATAGTTCTGGCTGAGATTGCTGTTGGAAATGCCTACGTTGGTGGGGCCGCTGGTGAACACACCATAGCCTTTGTTGTTTTCGGCCGTCACTTTGTAGAGCGATACGCCGTTGACGTTGTTGTGTACCTCCAGACCGTTGCCGGCGTTATTGGACAGCACGGTGTTCTCGATACGCACCTGCGAGGTCTTGCCTTGCGTTTGCGGCTCGATGTCGATGCCTCCCTGCGGAGATGCGCCATTGCTGTGGGTGAAGCTGCTGTTCACCACGTACACTTGGTTGGCCGGGCAAATGCTCAGGCCTTGGCGGCGATTGTTGTCGGCTGTGACGCGGTTCAACGTCACACTATTGGATGGCGTTACGGTGCCGTTGTCCCAATTGATGCCTCGGATGAGAATGCCGTCGCCCCATGAGTTGGTTACGGTAAGGTCGTGGATATAGATGTTGCTCGAACCTTCGACGAGGATGCCGTAGCCCCATTCGCCAGCGGTACCTTGGTGGTTCGTGCGATCGCCGACAAAGTGGCCGCCAACGATCTCGACGTTGTTTACGCCAAATGCCTTTACGATCCAGTAGCGGTCGGAACTGTTTGGAATGGCTTTGACATAGGCATTGCTCGCCAAGGACAGGCGCACGTGCGAGCGCAGGTTGATGCTCGTGAGAGCGTTGATCATGTAGGTGCCGGTTGGCACGATCACGGTGCCGCCGCTTGACGGCAGCGCATTGACGGCGGCCTGGAAGGCGGCGGTATCATCCATGGCGCCATTGCCGGATGCGCCAAAGTTGACAACGTTGACCACGGCGGAGCCGATCGACACGCTCGGTGTCTGTGTCCACCAGTTGGTGGCGAAAGCCGGAAGCGTTACTGCCGATAGCGCTAACGAGGCGGCGACAGTCAAAGCTTTGCGGCGAGAAATGGAATGGAAGCGATTGAGGATGAATGTGCCCGCGTACGGGTTGTGATTCCCCTGTGCACTTTGCAGTGCAGTCGTAATTTTCACGTCTGAAACAGCCTCTGGTTTGTGAGCGGTCCGGGTAAGGTGCGTCATTCGTGCGTGAAATTGCAAATGTGAAATTTGGTCTAGGTTCACGATGGTGAAAATTACACAATGACAACTTTTCATTGTGTAACTTCGCTCAATTTTTTCGCTTGATGCCGACCACTAGGCGCGCAAACGGGTGTCTGTGTCCTATAAATAAATAGTTTTAATCGTTGAATATGGATGTCTAAACGAATATTTGATCGGCGTCTTTCTGGCGAATTTTCAAAGGGTTTTGCAGGTCTTCTTTTTGGCTTTTTCATGCTTCATTGCAAATGTGGCGGCATGGCGCGCAAGGGATAACTGCTTTTACCGGGTTGTATGCGTTGCAACGAACTTTGAAGGGCTTGTCGATGCGGTGATGGCTGCATGGCGATCACGAAGGCGACCTGACTTAAGTCTTCTTTCCGCGAGCGCTTCCGGCCTCTCTCTAGGGCTTTGTTGAATGCTTGTCATCGTTCTGTAGAAACGTGCGGGATCAAGGTCGGTCAAAGATATCTTTGTGGTTTTTACTCATATCGATCTAAGCAGGCGCTGCTATTTGCGAGCGCGTAGGCGGTCCCTTCACATGGCGTGACGAGGGCGTCGTAGGTGAAAATTTTCATGAAGAATCAACACACGTCGATCGAATTCGCTCGCTTGATCGTGCGCATTGTCTTTCTCCATGGCATGAAAGCGATGATTCGTGGATGAGCTTGTTGATGAATACTCAATGAGACGACGTCGTTCCGATCACGACAAGTTCATGCGCTTTTGATCTTTGGACTGAGATTCTCTTTCGCCAAGCCGTCGTTTTTGTTCAGCGGCATTCGTGTCGAGGAGTCTGCGTGACCAGGCAAGCAATTACCCTGATCGGCGGTGGATTGGTGGGCGCGTTAGTCGCCCAACTTTTAGCCAAACGTGGTTTTTCCGTAGAGGTTTTCGAAAAGCGTCCGGATCCTCGACATGCCCGCCCTGTCCGTGGTCGCACGATCAATCTCGCGCTCGCCGAACGTGGGCTTCAGGCGCTGCGCAGCGCAGGACTTGCGGAGCATGCCTTGCAGAAGTCGGTGATGATGCGCGGTCGCATGGTGCATCCGCTGCGGGGGGAGCCGGGATTGCAGCGCTATGGTGTCGACGACAACGAAGTCATCTGGTCCATTTCGCGTAGCGGCCTCAACGCTCTTTTGATCGATGCTGCGGAAGCTGCTGGCGTCAAGTTTCACTTTGGCCAATCGTTGGCGGAAGCCGATATCGACTCGGGGCGCATCGCGCTGATCGACGATAACGGTGTGCAGCGCGAGCACGATGCTTCTTTGCTGATCGGCGCGGATGGCGCCGGTTCTGCATTGCGCGCCGCAATGAATGCTTACGAACCGCTGGGTATCTGTGTCGAGCCGCTCGGGCATGGTTATAAGGAGCTGGAAATTCCGGCCTTGCCCGAGACCGGGAACGGTCGCTTTGCGATCGAACCGCACGCTTTGCATATTTGGCCGCGCGCCAGCTATATGAGCATTGCGACGCCGAATATCTCGGGAAGCTTCAATGTCACGTTGTTTTTGCCTCTGCACGGCCCGCATCCAAGTTTCGACACCATGCCTGATGCGGCTGCGGCGAGTGGTTTCTTCCGCGAGCAATTCCCGGATCTATTTCCGCTGATGCCGCACTTTGCCGAGGACTACGACAGCCACCCGGTCGGCACCATCGCCACGCTTTATCTCGACAGCTGGCATATCGATGGGCGCGCGGTGTTGCTTGGCGACGCGGCACATGCCATCGGTCCGTTCCACGGGCAGGGCATGAATTGCGGTTTTGAAGACGCCGTGGTGCTGACCGATCTGCTGGCCGCACCCGGCCGCGATACCGCTGATGCGTTCGAGGAGTTTCAGCGCATTCGCAAACCGAATGCGGATGCCATTGCGGCCATGACACAGGAAAACTATATCGAGATGCGCGATTCGGTCGCCGATCCGCACTATCTGGCCAAGCTCGAATTGGGTAAGCGGTTAGCGCAACGAGCGCCGCGATACTTCATGCCGCGCTATCGCTTGGTGACCTTTACGCTGCTGCCTTACGCTTACGCGTACGAGCGCGGGCGGGCGCAGGATCAGTTGCTTGAGCAATTACTGCGCGACGCCCCTAGTCCTAACGACGTGCCGCTCGATGCCGCCGTGGCGACCTTAAAGGCCACCTTGCCGCGATTGCCACCGCTTCGATCGACCGATGCCGAAGAAGTTGCCCATCGCCATGTCTTGCCCGGGCACGAACGACCCATTGCGCGGTTTGTTTACCCCAAACTTGCTTCCGTGGGCGACGCCAGAGGTAATCAATGAGCGAACGTTGGCTTTTGGCCGCGGGCGGGCAGCGCGCGCAAGTACGGGTTTGTGATGACGCATGATTTGTCTTGCATGATTGAATCAACCCCCGGTGGTTGCATGAATACACCTTTTTTCGAGCGATCGGAGCGCGCGCCGATAACGGTCGCGGAGACGCATCTCCATACCAGTCCTTATGCGGGGGCTGTCGATTTCTCGCCCTTGGATGCGCACATCGCAAGCGGTGCCTCCATCGACCCCATCTCGCTTGCCGACCTGTTGCGCAACGCGTTCGTTTATCCACCGCATACCATCTATCGCGATGTAAAGAATCTGGCGACCGGCTTCGCGCAGCCGCAAGGCTTGGACGATCAGCCGCGGTTTCATTTCGCGCATCTGTCGACGGCGTCCGCATCGCGGCCGGCCTCCGATGCCGTGAGCGACGAGGCATTGCTCAGCACCTATCATGAGTTGCTTGTCCATGCTGTGCAGCGATGCACGGCCGATATGAAGTCGCCCTGGTTATTGCAGAGTGGCGGTAAGGATTCCACGTCGTTGGCGATCGCCGTTGCGGACGTGAGGCCGGACACGACCTGCGTAACTTATCTGGGCGGCAAAGAAGAGAATGAAGTCGAATCGGCGCGTTTCGTGGCCCATCGGCTCGGCTTGCGTCATGAGGGATTGGTATGCGACCCGGGACGAGCTTACGACCGGTACCTGGCGATGGTGCCGCGCATACCGTTGCTGACGGCGGATTTCGCCGCACTGTCCTACGCAGACCTGGTCACGGAAGTCGGCCTTCGGGGCGGCGACGGCATCATCGACGCGATCGGCGCAGACCAGTATTTCGGCACGCCGGTGCATAGCAAGGAACGCATACTTTCCCTGCTTGCACGCGATCTCGACCTGCCACAGGGACTGTTCGACTCCAAGCTGATCAGCAGCAGCTTCAAGGCTTGCTTCGCCCTGGCCACGCTGCAGATGGACCGCTTCGAACGCTATTTCCCGGGCTCGCGCTTCAGCGATGCCGAAGTGGATGATCTGTT
>DATJMR010000208.1:0-3614 GCA_035508595.1 Dyella sp. | reverse complement strand
GGGCAGTTCAACCCCGCCTTCATGCAGCCCAATACGTTCCAGCAACCGCGTACCGGCGAATTGGTGTTCCGCTGGCAGTTCCATTGATGGTTTGACGCGGCACTCGCGTTAACATCGGTGCCTCCATGTCCCTCATACATGGAGGCATCTTTGTTTAGCTCGGTCGCTTTTATGCAAGCGCAGCGCGTTCGGAGGCGAATGTGAATCCGCTACTGCAAGGTCTGGACTCCGACGCGGCCGATCGCGTGATGGCTGCCGCGCAAGCACTGGATATGCATCGACCCGATCATGCGGCAGGTCATTTGGCGCCGCTGCTGAGTCGTCATGCGGATCACCCCGAAGTGTTGCGCCTGCATGCAAGCCTGCTGAGCATGCGCGCAGAGCACCGTTTGGCATTGCGCGAGATGCATCGTGCGCTGGAGCAACGCCCACACGAGGCGATGTATCACAATGCGTTCGCCATCTTTCTGGCCGAGGCGGGCGAACTCGATCAGGCAATCGATGCCTTGCGCCGTGCCTGCGAGCTTCAACCGGGTTTTGTCACGGCCTGGTACAACCTCGGCTTGTTTTTGACGCGTAGCGCACGCTTTGACGATGCAAGGCAGGCGCTGCGACACGCCGTCGCCTTGGCGCCGGACTATGCGGCGGCACGCGCGCAACTTGCCGATTTGTTGCGCATGGACAACTTTCGCGATGAAGCCATCGACGAATATCGAAAGCTGATCGCCGAACAGCCGTGGGCAGGCATGGCATGGTGGGGCTTGGCGGAAATCAAAACGCTGCGCCTGGACGCGCGCGATAGCGAGGCCATGCAGCGCGCGCTCGCGCATCCGCGCGCGACCGACGGCGATCGTGTCGCGACGGGCTTCGCATTGGCCAAAGCGATGGACGATCAAGGCCGGTTCGCCGAAGCGATGCAGGCATTGGCCAACGCCAACGACATCGCGCGACAACACAGAACCTGGAACGCCCAAGCCGCCGCCGCGACGATCGACTCGATTCGATCCGCGCCTTGCACGGCCGATGCCGGCGGAAATCTCGGTTCGGAAGTAATTTTCATCGTAGGCATGCCGCGTTCCGGATCGACGTTGATCGAACAAATTCTCGCCTCGCACTCCAGCGTCGAGGGTGCCGCCGAATTGACCGATCTGCCCGTGCTGATTGCGGAGGCATCGAACCGGCACAAAAAAGCCTATCCAAAGTGGCTTGCGCAGATGAGCGCGCAAGATTGGCAAGAACTGGGGCAGCGCTATCTGGAACGAACCGCGCGTTGGCGCAAGCAGCGTCCGATATTCACCGACAAATTGCCGAACAATTGGATGCACATCGGCATGATTCGCGCGATGTTGCCCGGGGCACGCATTGTTATCAGCCGTCGCGACGCACTCGAAACCTGTTTCTCCTGCTATCGGCAGTATTTTCCCGGTAACGACTACACGCGGTCGTTTTCCGATTTGGCTTCGTACTGGCGCAGCTTCGATGCTGCGGCGAGTTACTGGGCGAACAAGGAACCCGCACACGTCTATCAACACGTATACGAAGCGTTGCTTGAAGATCCCGAACATCACATTCGCGCGTTGCTCCAATTCTGTGGTTTGCCGTTCGAAGAGGCATGTTTGCGTTTCAACGAAACGCAGCGCGCGGTCGGGACACCGAGCGCGATGCAAGTGCGGCAACCGCTGCGCGCCGATACGGCACGCGCACCGCGCTATGGCCAGTTGTTGAACCCGCTGCGCGAGGCGCTCGGCCTTTTGCCCTAAGTTTTTTAAACGGATTTATTCGCCGATTTTGCGGACGCAGCATCCCGTAAATGCATGAATTAATTAGATCGATCTAATTATTTCTGCTGTCATGCAGCAGGGCCTTGACAAGAATTTCATATCTTTCAATAAGATGCATTTAGAAAATCTAAATTTGAATCGATATAAATTCTTGTTGACTTTGCCTTTTTACTGTCCTATTCATTAGCTCGCTCGTGATTTTGGTCCAACGTTGTCATGCCTATTTGGATCGATTGAAGCATCAGCGTCCGGAGGACTCTGGGGACGGTGTGGCAAGGCGTTCGCGTCGCAGCACACGCCGGTAGTGGGTCGGTTAGCGCATCACTGAAAGCAGTACCGGAAGGTCACGGCGGCAGCCGTGGCTAAGGGCGGTTTTGCGCCTTTCGAATCGTGCCGCAGGGGAGGGGACACATGTATCGCAAGCACGTGCTGTTCGCGGCAACGGTGGCGACGTCGATGATCGTTCGTTTGCATGTGGAGTTCTAAGTCGAACGGTGTTGCGACAAACCCCTCATGTCGCAGCGCCGTTCGCAGCCTTGTCCCTCAGCAGCGCCGAATGCCTGTGGCCGCGACGTTC
The DNA here is from genome assembly GCA_035508595.1 of Dyella sp. Lineage (GTDB taxonomy): Bacteria > Pseudomonadota > Gammaproteobacteria > Xanthomonadales > Rhodanobacteraceae > Dyella_B. The sequence continues at coordinate 1,256 of DATJMR010000208.1, read as the reverse complement.
GATTTGGGCATGTATGGCAATCAGCGCATTTCCGTCCAATCCATGTTTGGAGAGCGTGTCCATGAAGCATACGAAGGATCAGTATTCGCGGTTGCGTCGCACCTCGTCGCTGTTGTTTGCCGTTTCAGCGCTCGCGTTCGCGTGCGGCAGCGCGAATGCGCAGACGACCGGTTACACCGGCATCTACGGGGGCGGCCCGTTGTACAAGCATGTGGCGAGCAATATCTCCGAAATCGAAAACTCTGGCTTTACCGAAGTGATCATCTGGAGCGTGGAGGTGAGTTCCGCGGGCGACCTGAACCTCAACGGCGAATTTCCGCTCACCTCTGGCGGCACCTACGTCGGCAACAACACGTGGCCGTCGTTCGCGGCCGACTTGGTGACCATGAAGCAAGGCACGCCCAAGCGCATCACGCTGAGCATCGGTTCGTCGAACGTCGGCGATTTCCAGGACATCAAGGCGCTGGTCAATGCGCAAGGCACGGGACCGAGCAGCATCCTCTACAAGGATTTCCAGGCGCTCAAGGCCGCCTTGCCGTCGGTGGACGCGATCGACTTCGATGACGAGAACAGCTACGACTCGGCCTCGACCGTGGCCTTTGCGGTGATGCTGGGCAACCTCGGCTACCACGTAACGATTTCGCCGTACACCAACGCTTCGTACTGGACGTCCGTGGTGTCGCAGATCAACAGCCAGCTTGCCGGCACGGTGGATGGCGTGCACTTGCAGGCCTACTCCGGCGGCGCAGGCAACAGCCCATGCTCGGGTTGGAGTTTCGGAAGCGTGCCGATTTATCCCGGGCTGTGGGACAGCGACGACACGCCTCCGCAGGTGCAAAGCCAGATGAGCAGCTGGCATTCGCAATGCGCCATCACCGGCGGTTTCCTGTGGCTGTACGACGACATCGTGGGCAAGACGTACAACGGCGGCGACGAAGCGGCGGCGTATGCCAACGCGATCAATACCGGTGTCGGCACCAGCACAACCAACGCCGGGATATACGGCATCTACAGCGACGGAACGGCGTTCACCACCGGCGGACTGGACGGCAACGGCTACGCCTACTCCGCCAACTTGCTGGGCACCTCGCAGACCTGGAACGGCGATACGTTCGCCATTGGCGCGGCCAACACGGTCAATGTCCAGAGCGGCGGCAGCATCAATCTGACGCAAGGACAGTACAGCGAGCTGAGCGTTCTGGCGACCGGCATCAACGGCGGTCAAGCCGCGCAAACCTTTCAAGTCAACTACACCG
>DATJMR010000207.1:0-9572 GCA_035508595.1 Dyella sp. | reverse complement strand
TACGGCCGACGATGGGCATACTTGGATGGATTGCCGCGTCGCTGCCGGCATTGATGTGGGTCGGGCTGCTGCTGACACCGTGGCGCCCCTGGAGCACCCGTGAACGGATCGAAGCCGACCCGCATGCCGGGTCGGCTGATCTGAGTCAAATCACCGTATTGATCCCCGCGCGCAACGAGGCCGATGTCATCGGTCTCACGCTCGGCGGTTTGCAAGCGCAAGGTCATGGCTTGCAGGTGATCGTGGTCGACGATCAATCCACGGACGATACGGCGAAGATTGCCGCGTCTTTTCCTCACACACGCGTCGTAAGCGGTCAACCGTTGCCGGAAGGCTGGGCGGGCAAGCTGTGGGCGCTGGAGCAGGGCAAGGCGCATGTGCAAACGCCGATGACCTTGCTGCTGGATGCGGATATTCAATTGCAGCCGGGTTTGTTGCCCGCATTGCTGGCCCACAAGCAGCGCGACGATCGACAATTCGTTTCGCTGATGGCCGATCTGCGCCGGACCAGCTTCTGGGATCGCTTGCTGCTTCCGGCGTTTGTTTACTACTTCAAGCTGATCTATCCCTTCGCGCTGTCCAATTCCAGCTTTCGGCACGTGGCGGCGGCGGCCGGCGGTTGCATTCTCGTCGACACCAAAGCGTTGCAGCGCGCAGGCGCTTTCGCCAGCTTGCGCAACGCGCTGATCGACGACTGCACGCTCGCGCGGCAAGTGAAAAATGCCGGCTATCGCACTTGGCTCGGCCTGAGCCGTGACGTGGTGAGTCTGCGCCCTTACGGCAGCCTGCGTTCCATCCACGACATGGTCGCGCGTTCGGCCTTCACCCAGCTCGGTTATTCCACGGTGCTGCTGCTGGTGGTGACAGTGCTGTTCGCCTTGGCTTATGGCCTGCCTTTTGCCTTGCTGGGCTCCGCCCAGACCTGGCGTCTAGGCCTTATCGCCTTGGTGGCGATGATGGTCAGCTACCTGCCCATGCTGCGTTATTACCAGATGCGGATGGCCTGGGCCCTGCTGCTGCCGCTTGGCGCCGCGCTGTATCTGGCCATGACCTGGAGCTCAGCCATTCGCTACTGGCGCGGCGTCCGCTCCCGCTGGAAAGACCGTACTTACAGCACTTGAGGTACCGCTCCGGCGGTCCTGTGCCGTCGGACAGGCTTGGAAGATGGGCAGCCTCTGGCTACAGTCGGAGGCTAAACCTTTCCATTCCCGCTCGCGGGCAAGCCACTTCTGGGGAGCTTTCATGCCTCGTCTTCGTCTTTTAGCGATCGCCACGTCTGTCGTGCTCGCTGCGTGTTCGCAGTCGCCCAACAATGGGAACAATGCGGCGCCCGCCGCCTCTGGCACGGCGCCGGCCAAGGCCTCGACGGCCGCTGTCGCCGAGGCGCAGGCAAGCAATCCGTTCTTCACCGTCAGCACCCTGCCTTATCAGGCGCCGCCGTTCGACAAGATCAAGGACAACGATTACCAGCCCGCTATCGAAGAGGGTATGAAGCAGCAGTTGGACGAAGTCCAGAAGATCGCCGACAACCCCGAGCCGCCGACCTTTGAAAACACCTACGTCGCGCTGGAAAAATCCGGCGTGCTGCTCAATCGCGTGATGGCCGTATTCAACGGGGTGACGTCGGCCAATACCAACGACGCGTTGCAGAAGGTGCAGGAAGACGAAGCGCCCAAGCTTGCCGCGCATCAGGATGCGATTCACCTCAACAGCAAACTGTTCCAGCGCATTCAAGCCGTTTACGACCAGCGCGATTCGTTGAAGCTCGATCCCGAATCGCAGCGCCTGATCGAAGTGGTGTACCGCAACTTTGTCATGGCCGGCGCGAAACTTTCCGATGCCGACAAAGCAAAGCTCAAGGACTACAACAAAGAAGAAGCAGGGCTTGAAGCGCAATTCAACAACAAGCTGCTCGCCGCGTCGAAAGCAGGCGCGTTGGTGATCGACGACAAGAGCAAGCTTGCCGGTCTTTCCGATGCCGATATCGCCGCGGCCGCGCAGGCGGCGAAAGACCGCCACCTGGATGGCAAGTGGGTGCTCACGCTGCAGAACACGACGCAGCAGCCGCTGCTGCAGGATCTGACCGATCGCGATACGCGCAAGGCCCTGTTCGAAGCCTCGTGGACGCGCACCGAAAAGGGCGACGCCAACGACACGCGCGACATCGTCGCTCGCCTCGCACAGTTGCGCGCCCAGGAAGCCAAGCTGCTGGGCTTTCCCAATTACGCATCGTGGGTGCTGCAGGACCAGATGGCGAAGACGCCGGAAACGGTCATGAGCTTCATGGACAAGCTTGCGCCGGCGGCCGTTGCGCGCGCCAAGCTGGAAGCGGCGGATATCCAGAAGCAGATCGACAAGGACCAGACAGCGCTCAAGCAGCCGACGTTCAAACTCGAACCGTGGGATTGGGAGCACTACGCCGAAGAGGTGCGCAAGGCCAAATACGATCTGGACGACTCGCAGATCAAGCCGTACTTCGAGCTGGATAACGTGCTGCAGAACGGCGTGTTCTACGCCGCCAATCAGCTCTACGGTTTGACCTTCAAAGAACGCAAAGACATTCCAGTCTACAACCCGGACGTGCGCGTATTCGAAGTGTTCGACAAGGACGGCAAGTCGATGGCGCTTGCGTACTTCGACTACTTCAAGCGCGACAACAAGAACGGTGGCGCGTGGATGGATAACTTCGTCCAGCAATCCAAGCTGCTGGGCACCAAGCCGGTGATCTATAACGTCGCCAACTTCACCAAGCCCGCGCCGGGTCAGCCGGCATTGTTGTCGATGGACGACGTGGTGACCATGTTCCACGAATTCGGCCACGGCTTGCACGGTTTGTTCGCCGACGAGCAATACCCGACGCTCTCGGGTACGCAAACCGCGCGCGACTTCGTCGAATTCCCGTCGCAGTTCAACGAGCACTGGGCGGTCGACCCGAAAGTGTTCGCCAACTACGCCAAGCACTACCAGACGCATCAGCCGATGCCGCAGGCATTGGTCGACAAGATCAAGAAGGCAGGCATGTTCAACAAGGGCTACGACATGACCGAGCTGGTCTCGGCGGCCATGCTCGATATGAACTGGCATATGCTTGGCGCTGACGAACCCAAAGAAGATGTCGATACCTTCGAAGCGGCAGCGTTGAAGAAGGACGGTACGGATCTCTCCTACGTGCCGCCGCGTTATCGGTCCAGTTACTTCCTCCACATCTGGAGCAACGGTTACTCGGCGGGCTATTACGCGTATCTGTGGACGCAGATGCTGGCCGACGATGCGTTCGAAGGCTTCAAGCAGCATGGTGGCCTGACGCGCGAAAATGGCGATCGCTTCCGCGCCATGATTCTTTCGCGCGGCAACACGGTGGAACTGGCCAAGCTTTACAAGGATTGGCGCGGACAGGACCCGAGCGTCGAGCCGATGCTGATCAATCGCGGGCTCAAACAACAGCCTTCGAAATAAACATCCAAGGCACGAAAATAAAAAGGGCCGGCATAAGCCGGCCTTTTTATTTAACGGTCACTCTTGCAAAGCTTCTAAAATCCGCCTTATTTTCAGCGACCGATATCGCGCAGCCGCTTGCCGCTCATCAGATTGCGTTCGATCTGTTCGAGCGTGATGCCTTTCGTTTCCGGAATCAGCCAGATCGTCAATGCTATGAATACCACGTTGAAGGCTGCGTAGAGCCAGAACGTTGCAGCATTGCCAATGCCGTTGAGAAGGCTTAGAAAGGACACGCCTACCAACCAATTGGCCGCCCAGTTGGTGAAGGTGGAGCAACCGATCCCGAAGTCGCGCCCCTTGAGCGGTTGGATTTCCGAGCATAGCGTCCAGATCAGCGGCCCTGCGGACATCGCAAAGCCCACAATAAAGACCAGCAGCATGACCACGGTGAAGATCTGCTCACCGTGCGTGTGGATGCCCAGGTGCATCATCGTGCCGACCACGCCGAGGCCCAACGCCATCACGATGAAGCCGACGTGCAGGATCGGTTTGCGGCCCAGTTTGTCTACCAGGCCGATCGCGATGAAGGTAGCCAGCACGTTGACCAGGTCGACGATGACCGTAAACCACATCTGCGCTTCGGTGGCATAGCCCATGCCCTCGAAGATGCGCGGGGCGTAGTACATCACCACGTTCATGCCAGTGAGCTGTTGCATGATCTGAAGTAGCACGCCCAGGCCCACCGAACGGCGGAAGTTGGCGTTCTGGAAGAACATGTGCACACCGCGCTGCGGGGTCTTCAGCTGCTCGCTGATCTCGCCGATCTCGCGAGCAATGGCGTCGTTGCTGCCAAGCAGCCGATGCAGCACCTGCTCGGCCTCGGGCTGGCGGTTGCGCATCATCAGCCAGCGCGGGCTTTCCGGCAGAAAGGCCACGCCGAGCAGGAACAGCGCGCCGGGGATCGCGATGATGCCGAGCATCCAGCGCCAATTGCCGGTGTAGCTCAGGGCGGCGTTGGAGAGGGCCGCGACGAGGATGCCGATGGTGATCATCAGCTGATATAGCGAGATCATGGCGCCGCGAATCGATTCCGGTGCGATCTCGGCCAAATACAGCGGCGCAGTGAAACTGGCGATGCCGATCGCCAGACCAAGCACGAAGCGGCCCACGATCAATACCTCGGGTGTCCACGCCACGCCGCACAGCACGGATCCGGCCACGAACAGCACCGCTCCAAGAATTAGCGAGCGCTTGCGTCCCAGGTGGCCGGACAGCCAGCCGGCGCTCAGCGCACCCACGGCGGCACCGGCCATCATGATCGAGACAATCCACTCGATGGTGTTATCGCTGATCATGAAGTCTTTCTGGATGAACTGTTGCGCGCCGGCGATCACGCCGATATCCAAGCCGAACATCAATCCAGCCAGCGCAGCAAGCACACAGGTGAATATGGCCGTCGCCTTGGCGTGTGTCGCAGCAGGTGTAGCAATAGCACTCATGAATGACTCCCCGGTCGGTTGCGTCGCGCGGATGCCTCCATGGACATCTTCATCATGACGCGAAAAAAATTCATGCAGGTCGGCCTGCAAAAAGTGGTTCGGGCATGCCGGTAAAAGGCACTTCGACGGCAAACAAACCGCCAGCGTGTGGATCTTTCACTAACTCATCGGGCGACAGCCCGTCCCGCGCGCTGGTGATGTAAAGCGTGTTGAAGCGCTCGCCGCCGAATGCCACGCGCGTTGGCTGCCGAGTCGGTACGGCGACGACAAGATCTTCCTTGCCGTCGCGGTCGTAACGCACGACGCGGCCCAAGCCCCACTGCGCATTCCACAAGCCGCCTTCCATATCGACCGCCGAACCATCAGGATCGCCCTCCAGATGCGACAGGTCGATATGCGTCGTATCGCCGGTAACGCGATCGCCATAGTTGCAGCGACGTATCACGCCGGACATCGAGTCGCAGTAGTACATGGTCCAGCCATCGGGGCTGAAGGCGATGCTGTTGCTGATCGCCACGTGGCCGAGCGGGAGCTGCTCAAGCGCGAGGTCCGAACGCAGCCGATAAAAGCTTCCGGCCGCGCGTCGCGCTTCGTCACCAATCGGCTCGTGCAGCGTTCCGAATACGAACCGGCCTTGGCGGTCGCATGCGCCATCGTTGAGGCGCGTGGGCAATCCGTGTTCGACGTCTGCGATGTCGATCAGCTCGCCGCTGTCTTCATGAAAGAAAGCCAGCCGGCTCGCCAGGCCAAGCAGAAGCCAACCTTCGTCTCTGCAGAGTGCGAAGGAAGCCAGTCGTTCCGGCATATGCCACTGCTGTGTGCTGCCATCGGCGGGGCGAAAACGCCAAAGCACCGACTGTTGAATATCGGTCCAATACAATGATTGGCTGCGCGCGCACCATGTCACGCCTTCGCCCAGCGTGTTGTGTGCGTCCAGCACCAGTTCGGCTTTCAGCGTCATGCCCACCCGCCATCGACGATGAAATCGTGGCCCGTGCACATGCGGCTGTCGTCGGAGGCCAGAAACAAAGCCGCGCGCGCGATGTCGTCCGCGCCGAGGTAACCGGGCATGCACTGTTTGCGTCGAATTTCCTCTTGGCCGGCTTCGTCGAGCCAAAGCTCGCGTTGCTTCTCGGTGATGACCCAGCCGGGAACGAGGCCGTTGATACGAATGCGATCTTTGCCCAGCTCGCGCGCAAGACCGTTGACCAAACCGCGGATGGCCGATTTCGCCATCGCATACATCGGATAGCCAGCGTTCTTGATCATCCAGCCCGTGGAGCCCAGGCAAATCACCGAGCCGCCGCCGAGTTCGCGCATGCCGGGTAGGACAGCCTGCGTAGCGAAATACTGATGCCGCAAGTTGACACCGATGCTCTGCTCGAACTCTTCCGGCGTCGTGTCTTGCAAACGATGACGCCGATCGTTGGCGGCGTTGTTGATCAACACGCCGATCGTGCCGATGCGATTGCTTGCTGTGGCAATGGTGCTCCTTAGTGCGGCGGTATCCGTAACGTCGCAGGGGAAGAACAACGGTGCGTGGCGCACATCCGGCAACGACGAACACAGCGTCGCCGCACCCTTTTCGTCGATATCGAGAAACGCAACGCGTGCGCCTTGCTGCGCGAAATGCGTTACGAACGCGGCGCCGATGCCGGTGGCACCGCCGGTGATCAAGACCGAGCGGTCAATCAGGCTTGGGTACGTAGCAAACGTGGACATGTTGGATCTCGTGAAAGAAAAGACGTTTACCACTCGGCCACGCTGCCGTCGCTGTGGCGCCAGATCGGATTGCGCCAACGATGCCCCACCGCGGCGCGCTCCGCCACATACGCCTCATTCACTTCGACACCCAGGCCAGGCCCGCTGGGCATGGAGACATAGCCGTTCTCGTAGGCGAATACGCTGCGATCGGTGATGTAGTCGAGCAGATCGTTGGTCGCGTTGTAGTGAATCCCAAGGCTTTGTTCCTGGATAAACGCGTTGTGGCAGATCGCGTCGAGCTGCAGATTGGCGGCCAGCGCGATCGGGCCGAGCGGGCAGTGAAGCGCCAGCGCGACGTCGTAGGCTTCGGCCATCATCGCAATCTTGTGCGTTTCCGTAATGCCGCCGGCGTGCGAGGGATCGGGCTGGATGATATCCACGCCGCCCGTGGTGAATACGCGCTTGAAGTCGTAGCGCGAATACAAACGCTCGCCCAAGGCGATCGGCGCGGGCGAGATGCTGGCCAGTTCCGGAATGCATTCCAGATGGTCGGAGAGCACCGGCTCCTCGATAAACATCAGCTTGAACGGCGCCAGTTCGCGCATCAGCACCTTCGCCATCGGCTTGTGCACGCGGCCGTGGAAATCCAGGCCAAGCCCGATATCCGGGCCTACCGCATCGCGCACGGCTTGTACGTTCTCCAGCACGCGCTCCACTTTGGCGTGCGTATCGACGAAGTGCATTTCCTCGGTGGCGTTCATCTTGACCGCGGTAAAGCCGCGCGCGACGGCATCTTTCGCAGCTTTCGCAGTATCGGCCGGACGATCGCCGCCGATCCACGAATAAACGCGAATGCGCTCGCGCACCGGGCCGCCGAGCAAGGCGTGCACCGGAACGCCCAGGTGCTTGCCCTTGATGTCCCACAGCGCCTGGTCGATGCCGGCGATCGCGCTCATCAGAATCGGGCCGCCGCGATAGAAACCGCCGCGATACATCACGTTCCAGTGATCTTCGATATGGCGCGGATCTTTGCCGACCAGGTAATCGGACAGCTCTTCGACGGCGGCAGCAACGGTGTGCGCGCGACCTTCCACAACCGGCTCGCCCCAGCCGCTGATGCCCGCGTCGGTGTCGATGCGAACGAACAGCCAACGCGGCGGGACGAGGAAGGTGGTGAGACGGGTAATCTTCATGCGTTGTTTCCTTGAGAACGGGTCTTCCAGGCGTGTGCGAAATCGCGGGCGCGACGACCGACGTCGTCCGCGGGCCGGCCGGGTACATAGAGCGCGGAACCAAGGCCGAAGCCGTTCGCGCCCGCGGCGATATAAGGCGCCATCGATTCGGGGGTGATGCCGCCTACCGGAAGCAACGCCACGTCGCGCGGCATCACTGCGCGCCATGCTTTGAGTACGGAGGGCGTGAGCAATTCGGCGGGGAAAAGTTTGATGGCGTCGGCACCCGCCTGCAGCGCGGCGAACGCTTCGGTGGGCGTCGCGACGCCTGGGACGCAATACATGCCGGCGCGCTTGGCCGCCGTGATCACAGCGACGTCCGCGTGCGGCATCACAATGAGCCGGCCGCCAGCGGCGGCAATCTGCGCGACGTGATCCACCTGCAGCACGGTGCCCGCACCGATTAGGCAGCGCTGTCCCAGTTCCTCGGACAACAGGCGAATGCTGTCGAGCGGTTCGGGCGAATTCATCGGTACTTCGATGACGCGAAATTCGGCGTCGGCGAGCGCATGGCCGATAGGAAGCGCTTCTTCGGGCCGCAGGCCGCGAAGAATCGCCACCAAGGGAAGGGTGTCGAGCCACGCGCGAATCATGTTTCTACTCCGGAATAAGGGCGGGATACGGTGTGTGTAAGCAGCCCCGCCGCGGAGGCCAGGCGCCATAGTCCTTGCGCGGCGGCATTGTCAATGACGACGGGCGGTGCGTAGCCGAAGCAGGTGGCGGCGGCGGTGTAGCGTTGGCACAGCGACGAATCGCCGATCAGGCATAGCGGCGCGAGATGATCGCCGTCGCGCAATCGCGCTAGGCGAAATTCCTCGCCGATCAGCAGGCCCGACAGGAAATCCGGCACTTCGGCGCTGGCAAGGTCGCCGGCAAGCATGCACGCGCGCGTCGAAAACAGACGGCTGAATGCACCTTCCGCACCGCTCTCCTTGGCCGTTCGCAGGCCGCGAAAAAAAGCGTCGCCGTGATGCGGTTGCATGGGATCAATCGAAGCGCCCGCACCGAGAATCGAGTGCTTCATCAGCACGGCATACATCTCGCCGGTCATCACGGTGTGGAATGCGACGATGCGATCGTCCACGACGGCTGCCCATTTGCTATGCGTTCCCGGCAGTACGAAGCGAGCGCCTGCACGGAGCGCCGGTTGTTGCGATAGCGCGCCGATAATCTGTGTCTCTTCGCCGCGCATCACATCCGCGGGTGCGATTTGACGCAGGCCCGGTGCGATCCAGAGCGCATGACTGTGGCAGGTTTCGACGCGCAACACGCCCTGCGCCATGCTTGCCGCATCGGCGGGGACATCCACATACGGTATTTCGCGCCAACCTTGCCGGCTGCCGACCATGCCGGCAGCAATCGCGGGGCACGCCGGCCAGTCGCGTGTGATGGCCAGTAGCGCCGCTGCAAAGCCGCCCTCGGGCAAATGACGCAAACCCCACGGTTGCTGCCGCGATGCGATGACGTTTCCGTCGGCATCGTAAAGATAGGCACGCAAGCTGCTCGTGCCCCAGTCCAGACCGATAAGCTGTCCGTTCGTCGTCATGTCGATTTCCTCGCACGGCGCTTGCCGGTCATGTTGGCGCGCGAGTCGAGAATCATTTGCTGCATGGCGCGGCGCGCCACTTCGGGCTGGCGTTTACGTATCGCTTCGAACACTTGGCGATGATAGGGCAGCGAATATTTGAAGTCGCCGCTC
>DATJMR010000206.1:0-8932 GCA_035508595.1 Dyella sp. | reverse complement strand
AGCTGGCCTTGCTTAGCTTTTTGCCGCGGGCGATCCTTCAGCACAAAAAAAGCTCGGGCTCATGGGTCTCATGAACCACTGGGGCCTTTCTTGGATTCCCTAGGTTTTTCGATTTTTAGCGAGTCGAAGCGGAAGTGCCTCGGCCCCCTGCCACATAACCTTGGACAAATACGTGCAAGCAGCTGATTGATGCGCCTTACCCAAGCTGTCTACCTACGCTCAGGCGGGGAGAAAGCGGTCACGTTTCCTTAGCGATACCTTAGCACAATCCCACATATGCTTTACATTAATTTTACAGACGTATCTCATCTGTGAAGAATTTGCGGCAAAAGGCATCTTTTTCCGCACGATATCGCCCCCCTCCAATTAAGGGGGAAAGAAGCACTGCGGAAGATGTGAGGCTTAGACGCCTTTGCCGAGATAGCGCGCGCGCTTGGCGGGCTTGAGGCGGGAAAGATCAAGCATGACCAAGCCGTCGACGCAGCCGGAGAAGCCCGGATCTTCGCCGAAGTCCAGAAATTGCACGCCATCGGGCTCCATCAGGTCCACATATTGGCGATAGAGCACCGGCAGGCTCACGCCCAGCGCATCCAGATGATGGCGAAGCTTGCCCAGCCCACTGACGGGGTCCAGGCCTTCCAGCTCTCGGCGCACGCCTTCGAGCACGTCGGCGGACACCTTGAACGGCTGACGGGCCGATGCCAGGCCCGGCGCGCCGAAGTAATGCTGATGCGCCGCGGCAATCCACTCCCGCGCCTGACGCGGCAAGTTGACGGACATGCTGACCGGGCCGAACAGGTAATGCAGCTCCGGATGACGCTGCAGATACAAGCCGATGCCCTGCCAGAGCTGGTCCAGCGCGCGCGAGCGCCAGTAAGCAGGCGCGATAAAACTGCGGCCCAATTCCAAGCCTTGCGCCAGTCGCGATTCGAGCGCTGGCGAATAATTGAACAGGCTGGCGGTATACAGGCTACCCATGCCGCGTGCGGCAATCAGCCGTCCACCGTGACCCAGGCGATACGAACCAACGATGCGTAGCGCCTTCGGATCCCACAACACAAGGTGTTCGTAATGGGCGTCGTAGGCGTCCAGGTCGCGACGGGTATTGGTGCCCTCGCCGACCTTGCGAAACGTCAGCTCGCGCAAGCGACCGATCTCGCGCAGCGCAGCGCCATCGGTTTGTCCGCGCAAGACGATCAGTTGCTTGCCGTCGGAGAGATCCAAAAGCTTTTCGCTCTGCGCCAGCTCCTGCGCCACACGATCGACCGATTCGGGGTGCGCCAGCGGCACTTGTCCACCGAAGATCAGACCGCGGCGACGGCCAATGCGATAGACGTGCCGACGCATCAGGTCAGCCGCGCGCTGCGAATTGTCGCCGCTGCGCTTGCTCAGCTCTTCCGCACTGACCAACGCGCCAACGCTGAAACCGATGCGGCTCACATGCGTGGCCACAGCTTCGCGCGGCAGCATTGCCGTACTGAGCGGCTTGGCCAACATGGAAAGCCCATAAAACATAGCCGAATTACGCGCCGCCACATGAATCGGCAGCACCGGCGTTTTACTGCGCATAGCCAGTCGCGCGAAACCATCCGACCAACGCGCATCGCGCACGCCCGCAGGCCCCATACGGGACACTTCGCCAGCCGGGAAAATAATCAGTGCCTCGCCGCGATCCAGCGCGCGGTAAATGTTGCGCATGCGTGAGGCAGCGCCGCCGCCGAATACGTCGACCGGCAACAGCAACGAACCTAACTGCGGCACGGCCGCCAACCAGTCGTTGCCGAGAATACGGATGTCTTTGCGTACCGACCCCACCAAATCCAACAGAGCCATCGCATCGAGCATGCCCAGCGGATGATTGGCGACGATCATCACGCCACCCTCGACGGGAATATGTTCCCGTTCGCGCTGCACGACGTGATAGCTGCACCCCAACAGGTCCAGAACCTGTTCGGCGAAGTCCAAGCCCTTGGTATCGGCGAGCCGATCAAGTACTCGGTTGAAACCTGCCTCATCGGCAAGTCGCCCCAACATGCCGGCGACGGGCCTGCGAATCATCGGATGTTGCGCAAGCCATGGCAGACGTTCGGTAAGGGCCTGTTCGACGTGAAGCATGACCGCCTCCCTGGATTTAGCGCCCATGTTGCCGATCAAGTGTGACAACTACGAGAAATCGCGCGGCCAAACTTGTCAAGCCGCAAGAATACACGAAGGGTCAGGGGCGGTTTCTTAAAAGCTCGTTCACATCGGGCCAGTCTTGTGACCTATCAAACGCACTGTGTGATCAGAAGCGGCGCTTCAAACCGTCAAATGCAAGTACGCGGCGATGCCGCCGAGGAACATCTGCACCGACAAGGCAATCAGCAGCATGCCCATCACACGCTCCAGCGCGGTAAGCACGCTTTCGCCCAGCCAACGGAACAGGTAGGTGGAGCTAAGCAGAATCAGCGCCGTTGCCAGCCACGCGCACAACAACGCAATGGCCCAGTCGGCGGTGCGGCCCGGTTGCGTATTGGTGAGCAGCAGCAACGCGGCCATCGCGGAAGGTCCGGCAACGCCGGGGATGGCCATGGGCACGATGAAAGGTTCGCCCTCGCCGGATTGTCCGAAGATGCCGCCTTCGGCAGGCGGAAACACCATGCGGATACCGATCAGGAACAACACGATGCCGCCTGCGATGCTGATGGATTCCTCGCGCAATTGCAGCAGTTTGAGAATCAGCTGGCCGCCCATGAGGAACACCAGCAGCACGGCCAACGCGATCAGCAATTCGCGCACCATCACCACGCGACGGCGCTTGGGCGGCACGTCCTTGAGCAAGGTCAGAAAGATGGGGATGTTGCCCAGCGGGTCCATGATCAGGAACAGCAGGATCGCTGCCGACATGGTCGTCATCTGCGTTTGCATTCCGTCCCCTTAAGTGATGCGGCGGCTGGTGCGGAAGCGATCATGCCACGCGCAGATCGAGTACGCCGCCACGCATGGCGACGGCCTGATCGCTGAGCAGATACACCGCTGCGTCGGCGGCAGCATCGGGCAACGGCTGCTGCATCGTGTCTTCGCCGAAGTACGCGGTGCGACGCAACGTCGTGCGCATCGGCGCAGGCAGCAACGCATGCACGCGCAATGCGCCGGCGTCGTTTTCGTCGTGAAGTATGGCCACGAAACGTTCCAGCGCCGCCTTGGATACACCGTAGGCACCCCAGTGCGCGCGCGCGATCAGCTCAGGATTGTCCAGCACGAACACGGCCGCGCTATCGGGCGCCGCAGTCAGCAACGGCAGGCAAGCTTGCGTCAGCGCGAACGGCGCCGACACATTGATATGCAACGCACGCAACCATGCATCCGGTTTGTGCATCGACATCGGCGTGAGGCCGGCGAAGCTCGCGGCGGTATGCACGATGCCGTCGAGTCGTCCGAAATCGCGCTGCAAACCTTCGGCCAGCGCCTCGTAATCGCTGGGTGTGGCCGCTTCCATATCGAGCGGATGGATCACCGGCTCGGGAAGGCCCTCGCCGATCACCGTGTCGTAAAGCTTTTCCAACTGACGCTTGCGCTTGCCGGTCATGACCACGGTAGCGCCGGCGCGCGCGGCTGCACGTACGACGGCGCTGCCCAATCCGCCATACGCACCGGTGACCAGCACGACCCGACCGCTCAACGCGTTGCCGACGGACGTCCACGACGGTGGCAGTCGATGCAGCGGCAGGCTCATGCGGGGCTTCCTCCGGCCACGTCGCAGGCCATGCGTGCGAGTTCGCCGGAAGCTTTGAGATCTTCCACGATATCGCAGCCGCCGATCAGCTCGCCCTGGATGAAAAGCTGCGGGAACGTCGGCCAGTTGGCGTAGTGCGGCAAGGCGGCGCGGATTTCCGGATCGGCCAGCACGTTCACCGGATGGAACGTCGCGCCCGCATCGCTCAATGCCTGCGCCGCGCGCGCGGAAAAACCGCACATCGGAAACTGCGGCGTGCCTTTCATGAAAAGCACGATGGGATGCTCGGCCAGCACGGCCTTGATTCGCTCGTTGACGTCCATAACTTCAGATTCATCACTACAATGCAGCCAGCTTAGTAGTGTACCAGCCGTCCGGGCGCCCCATCCGGCCGGGGCGCCTGTTACCTTTCATCCCTAACCAACGCCCAGGAGTGACCCATGGCGATCGAACTTCCCCCGCTGCCTTATGAAAAGAATGCGCTAGAGCCGAACATTTCGGCCGAAACGCTGGAGTTTCACTATGGCAAGCATCACCAGGCCTATGTGACCAACCTCAATAACCTGATCAAGGGCACCGAGTTCGAAAGCGCCGCGCTCGAAGACATCATCAAGAAGTCCTCCGGCGGCGTATTCAACAACGCAGCGCAGATTTGGAACCACACCTTCTATTGGCATTCGATGCGCTCGCCGAAGAAGGACAATGCGCCTGCCGGCAAGTTGAGCGATGCGATCAACAAGGCGTTCGGTTCCTTCGACAAATTCAAAGAAGAATTCACCAAATCGGCCACCGGCAACTTCGGTTCGGGCTGGACGTGGCTGGTGCAGCGTCCCGATGGCGCATTGGGCATCGTCAACACGTCCAACGCCGCCACGCCGATCACCGGCAGCGACAAACCGCTGTTCACCATCGACGTGTGGGAACACGCGTACTACATCGACTATCGCAATGCGCGTCCGAAGTATGTGGAGTCGTTCTGGGAATTGGTGAACTGGGATTTCGCGGCGAAAAATCTCGCTTAATCTTCAAATATCGCGAATTGAAAAAGCGGAGCCTCGAACGGCTCCGCTTTTTGTTGGGCGATCGATCGAATCAACGATCCATCGCCAACGTGCAACCTCGCTTCGTCAAAGCACACGCAAGGCGGGTGCGACCTGATCTTCGCGTTTCAGAGTGCGCGCGATGTCGCCAATACGTGCCGCGAGCGTCTTGGCGTCTTCGGCGCGTACCGTGGCATGCCCCACTTTGCGGCCTGTGCGCGGTTGCTTGCCGTAATCGTGCCAATGTCCGTCGACGGTCCGCAGCACCGGCGCGGGGTCGGGCAGATCGCCGATCCAGTTGAACATCGCGGAAAAACCATGCGCCGAGGTGTCGCCCAGCGGCAAACCGAGCACGGCGCGCACGTGGTTTTCGAACTGGCTGGTGATGGCCCCTTCGATCGTCCAGTGGCCGGAGTTGTGCACGCGCGGCGCCATTTCGTTGCCGAGCAATTGGCCATCTTTGACGAACAGCTCCAACGCAAACACACCCACGTAATCCAGACGTTCGGCAAGCGTGCGCGCCAAGGCTTCCGCACGCGCCTGCAAGGCGCCGACGTTCGGTGCCGGCGCAAGACTGAGACTGAGCACGCCGTCCGTGTGCCAGTTCTGCGTGAGCGGCCATACGTGGAAATCGCCTTCGCGCGTGCGCACGGCAAGCACCGAAAGCTCCCGTTCGAACGGTACGAACGCTTCGAGAATCAAGCCGTGCGCGTTGGCACCCAAGGTGTTCCATGCCGCATCGGCATCGGCGAGTTGCTTGATGCGGAACTGACCCTTGCCGTCGTAGCCGAGGCGGCGCGTTTTGAGAATGGATGGCGCGCCGATGATCGCCAGCGCACGATCGAGATCTTCGCGCGTATCCACGGCTTCGAATGCGGGTGTTTGCAGACCGCATTCGCGAAACAAGGTTTTCTCCGCCAGACGATCCTGCGCCACGGCCAACGCGCGCGGATTGGGAAAGACGGCCACGCGTTCGGCCAGCCAATGCGCGGTGTCGGCCGGCACGTTTTCGAAATCGAAGGTGACGACATCGACGTCGGCCGCGAATTTCTCCAGCGCGGCGTAATCGCTCCAGTCGGCGAGCCGAAGCGGCGATACCTGTCCCGCGCACGCGTCCGGCGCGCTATCCACCACCAGCGTCTTCACTCCGAGCGGTGCGGCGGCAAGGGCGAGCATGCGGGCAAGTTGCCCGCCGCCCAGAATGCCCAGGACGGATTGTTGGCGTTCGGTCACGAGCGGGGATCCGGATTGTCCAGCACGGTTTGCGTCTGGCGGGCACGGTACTGATCGACCGCCTTGGCCAGGGCCGGGTCGTGCAGCGCGAGAACGGAGGCGGCCAGCAAGCCGGCGTTGACCGCACCCGCCCGGCCGATCGCCAATGTCCCGACAGGAATACCAGCCGGCATCTGCGCAATGGAAAGCAAGGAGTCCATGCCGTTCAGCGCCTTGGACTGCACTGGCACCCCCAAGACCGGCAAACGGGTCTTGGCGGCGAGCATGCCCGGCAGGTGCGCGGCGCCGCCGGCGCCGGCGATGATGACCTGAATGCCGCGCTGCACCGCCTCTTCCGCGTACTGAAACAGCAAGTCTGGCGTACGGTGCGCGGACACTACCCGTACCTCGTGGGGCACACCCAGCTCCTGAAGCACGTCGGCCGCATGCATCATGGTTTCCCAATCCGAACGCGATCCCATCACCACACCCACACGCGGCGCTGAAGCTGTTCCCGTCATGGTCCGGTCGTCCAAAAGGGGATATTGTACGGACTTCGCCGCATTGCAACGAGATCTAGCCGTTATTCATGGACAAGCGCCTACTCGACATCCTCTGCTGCCCGGTCAGCAAAACCCCGGTGCGCCCGCTGAATGCCAGCGAGCTCAACGCCGTGAACCGAGCCATCGAGGGCTGTCAGGTACTTAGCGTGGCAGGGGCTACGGTGCACCATCGCCTGGCCGAAGGCCTGATTACCGTCGACAGCAAGCTGATCTACCGGATCGAGGACGGGATCCCCGTGATGCTGCCCGAGGAAGGCATCGGTACGACCCAGTTCACCGACTTCCCTGCCGCTTCGTAAAAACCTGCCCCTTTGGGGGCTTAGACGCCGTCTGAACAAACAGTACACAAAACCATGACGCCGGACATGGCGGGAAAGACCGTTTTCGCTTATGTTTCATCGATCGGCGGCATTCCTGGCGCACCCGTCCGCGGGGCTCACGGTGTGTGACTGTCGTTCACGGCAGCATTCGACACCGGCCTAGCCAGCCAACCACAGGGGTGTGGCGATGAAAGAAGCCAACGAGTCCTCCAACATCGTCAATCTTAGCCAGCGCCTGGACCCTTCCAGTGGCCGGGGGGGCGACTTGTTGAACGCCGTTCGCAATATCGCCGCCCGCCGTCTGCAGCAGTACATCGGCAACATGTTCGAGCATGTCGACGATGCCTTGTTCGACCTGGCCGAAAAGGCCGAGAACAACGCCGCGCAGATGCATTATTTCGATGGCATGCGCGAGGTGCGTAAGCGCCGCCCGGTGATCGAACGCAGTTTTCTGGCCGGGGTATCGCGCGAGTTGAACAACTTCGCGAGCGGACAGTCCCCCGCCTCCCAACCCGCTCCGTCCACGCCGACGGCCGGTTCCGTCGAGCTTTCGCTGGTCGCCGACAACGAATTGGAAGAGTCGCTGGCCATTACCAGCATGATCGGCAAAAACGAAACGCGCCTCTCG
Source organism: Dyella sp. (assembly GCA_035508595.1). Lineage (GTDB taxonomy): Bacteria > Pseudomonadota > Gammaproteobacteria > Xanthomonadales > Rhodanobacteraceae > Dyella_B. Next base: position 1,454 of record DATJMR010000206.1, on the reverse strand, counting down.
CGCGATCTGTTCGCCGTCAATCAACGTCTGTCGGTGATCTGCGGCGGCGCGCGTATCGAAGATGCGACCAACCCGATCGGGCCGGCACAGTTGTCCCATGCGTTCCGCCAGTCGATGCGTGAACTCAACGCCGACATGCGCGTGAAGCTGATCATCTACAAGCTGTTCGATCGCTACGTCATGGCAGCCCTGGAAGAGTTGTACCAGGAGACCAACGCCGAGCTGATGCGTGCCGGCGTACTGCCTCAGCTGCGTCACGAGATTGTACGCAACGCCCAAGGCGGAGCCGCCGCCGGCACTGCGGCTGCCGCGGGCGAGATACCGGCGCCGTTGCCGGCCGATGACAGCGAAACATCGGCCGAATTGCTGCAAACCTTGCGCACGCTTTTCAGCGCGCGGCGCGCCCATCCGAACGTGCCGCTCTCGGCGATGACGGCCGGCCAGCTGCCCACCGCCAACGAGTTGATCGGCGCACTGAGCGTGCTGCAAAGCCAGGCCGCCATGGTGCCTATGCAGCCGATCGTTTCCGGCGCAAGCACGCTGGATATCGCCGAGCAGGTACTGCAGCTCAAAGAGCAGCTCATGCTGCAGCTCGGCTCCCTGCGCGGCCAGCGCCCGGGCCAGATCGCCACGATCGACGAAGACACCATCGATCTGGTCGGCATGCTGTTTGAATTCATTCTCGAAGATCGCAACCTGCCGCCGCAGATGCAGGTGCTGCTGGCGCGTCTGCAGATTCCCTACCTTAAGGCCGCCATTCTCGATCGCAAACTGTTCGCGCATCGCCAACATCCCGCGCGCCGCCTGCTGGACGGTTTGGCGGACGCCGCCAAGAGCTGGTCGGAAGAATCCGATCGCGACAGCCGCCTGCACGACACCATCAAGGCCATCGTCGAGCGCCTGCTGCAGGAGTTCGACGATGACATGACGATCTTCGATCGCCTGTCCGCCGAACTTTCGCAGTTCCAGGAAACCAATCGCCGCCGTGCGGAATTGGCCGAGCAACGCGTCGCCGAATCCACACGCGGCCGCGAGAAACTGGAACAGGCACGCCGCCGTGCCGCGCGCGAGATTCTCACCCGTATCGGCGATCACACGCTGCCGCCGCTGATTCACGGCGTGCTGTCGCGCGCGTGGGCCAACTACCTGGTGCTCACCATTCTGCGCAAAGGCGAGGAGTCGACCGAATTTCGGGAGGCGCTGCGCTTCGTCGACGCGTTCATCGCCAGCACCAGGCCGGTGCGCACACCCGAAGCCAAGCGCGATCTGCGCCAGCTGTTGCCCGGTATCGAGCGCGCCTTGCGCAAAGGGTTGGCGAACGTCGCCTTTCAGGACGCCGACATCGAGAAGCTGCTCGGCCAGCTGCACACCTACTATCGCCAACAGCTGGGCGACGCCGCACCGCAGCCGGAAACACCTATCGCCGATGCCGTACCCGCGCCGCTGCCGATTCC
>DATJMR010000205.1:0-9184 GCA_035508595.1 Dyella sp. | reverse complement strand
GTAGATGTGGTTGAAACGCTGCGCGATGTCGCGCGCCATTTCGATATGCTGAATCTGATCGCGCCCCACCGGTACCTGTTGCGCGTTGAACGCAAGAATGTCGGCCGCCATCAGCACCGGATACATGTACAAACCGGCCGTGACGCCCGCATCCGCGTCTTCGCCCGCTTCGGCGTTTTTATCCACCGCCGCTTTGTAGGCATGCGCGCGATTGAGCAAACCCTTGGCCGTGACGCAGGTGAGAAACCAGGTGAGCTCCGGAATTTCCGGGATATCGGACTGCCGATAGAACGTGACCTTGTCGGGATCCAGTCCAGCCGCCAGCCATGTCGCGGCGATTTCCAGGCGCGAACGTTCGATGCGGGCCGGGTCGTCGCTCTTGATCAGGGCGTGGTAGTCGGCCATGAAGAAAAACGCATCCACGTCCGCACGACGGCTGGCGGCAATGGCCGGCCGGATCGCGCCGACGTAGTTGCCCAGATGCGGGGTGCCGGAGGTGGTAATGCCTGTGAGAACGCGGGTTTGCATGCGGCGGAATCGGCGAAGTGCGAAAAATAAGAAGTATCCGCGCGGCCTGCGCGGCAGGAAACCGCAGTGTACGGACTCAGTCCGGTTCGCGCATCAAGGTGGACTTGCCGAACAACGACTCAACCAGCTCCACCGCCAGCTTCGCCGTGGCGTTGCGCTTATCGTAGGCAGGATTCAATTCCACGATGTCCAGCGACGCCAAACGACCGGTATCGGCGATCATCTCCATGCACAGCTGGGCCTCGCGATAGGTAGGGCCGCCGCGCACCGTGGTGCCGACGCCCGGCGCGATGGACGGATCGAGGAAATCCACGTCGAAGCTCACGTGCAGATGCGTATCTTCGTCGACACCCTCGAGCGCTTCTTCCATCGTGCGCTTTATGCCCACTTCGTCGATGTGGCGCATGTCGTAAATATCCATTTTCGCTTCGCGCACCAGGCGCTTCTCGCCTTCATCCACCGAGCGAATGCCGATCTGGCGAAATACGTCCGGCGTGACCGACGGCGCGCGATCGCCGATTTCCACCAGTTCGCGCGGCCCGTTTCCACACAGACACGCCACCGGCATGCCGTGGATATTGCCAGACGGCGTCACCTGCGAGGTGTTGAAGTCCGCGTGCGCATCCAGCCACAGCACGCGCAATGTGCGGCCCTGTTCGCGACAGTGACGCGCCACCGCGCTGATCGAGCCGATCGCCAGGCAGTGATCGCCGCCCAGCATGATGGGCAAACGCCCGGCCTGCAGTTCGTGATGGATAGCGCCATGCACCGCGGCATTCCACGCGATGACCTCGGGCAGATGGCGATAGCCGTTTTCCGGCGGCTGCCACGGATTCATCGGCCCATGCAGGTTGCCCCGATCAATCACGTCCAGACCACGACGGCGCAATTTCTCCGCAAGCTGCGCCACGCGCAGGGCTTCGGGCCCCATGGAAGCGCCACGATGCCCCGCACCGATGTCGGTCGGCACGCCGACCAGCGCAACCTGCTTTTTCATGACGTTTTTCTCGTGATGTTTCGCATGGATAGGCAAGTGTAGCGGGTCCGTGCATCGCGAAGCGACGAACCGGCTGCTGCAACAGACGCAAACAGCACCTACCCCATAACGAGCCCGCTGTGCGAAGCGCACAAAAAAACCCGCGGCGATGCGGGCTTTTTGTCGAAGCTGGTGCCGACAGTCTGACTCGAACAGACGACCTACCGCTTACAAGGCGGTTGCTCTACCAACTGAGCTATGCCGGCACTGGGCCGTCCATTCTAACAGGCTTGAGGAGGCTCTGCGGCCAGGGGCACAGCACCCTCGCTCAAAAACAACCCGTGCTGTGCGAGCCGATTCCGGGATCGTGAATCCGGCTGCGCCAATCGAAATGCCGGCTATCGACCGGAATCAGGTCCAGCCAGTATTCCGGTACGGTTTCGGTGCGCTCGCTCATTTGGGCGGGAAAGCCGGCGGCGACGATGTCGTCGCGGCGCTTGCGCGCGTTGGCGGGATCTTTGAACAGGCCCAGCGACACGGTGTTTTGGTTGTCCCCGGAGCCGACCACGAAATAATCCTGGATATTGCGCGCGCCCAGTTGGCGGGCCTGCGCCAACGCCGCGGCGTGATTCGGGCTGGGTGGCAAATGCACCCACCATCCCCGCGATTCGGAGATTTGTTCCTGGCGTGCGCGCATGCGCTGCACCTGCGAACCGAGTGCATTGCGCGCGATGCGCAGATCTTCCTGTGTCGCGAACGGTCCTAGCGCCATGCACGCGTAACTGAGTGCGTTGGGACTGGACGATGCCGACGTCAATGCGTTCGACGAGGCAACCGCGGGTGCTGGCGCCGACGCGGCGGCCGTCGGCGCGGCAGATGCCGCATGAGCGACGGTGGTGGCGGGCGGCGGCAACTCCGAAAGCAGCTGGAGTTTGGGCACGCCCGGGTCGGTGGCGAAGCTGCGATGCGCTTCGTTCTGCCCGAGCAGCAACCACGCACCGACGGCAATATTCAAAGCAATCAGCAGAACAAATAACAGGCGCAGAACCATCGGCTACCCCCTGGATACGTTCGATTCTAGGAGGATGCGCGCAAAGGGTGTGAGGCCGACCACACAAGCAGCCCGCGCAGCACGCTATCGGCCGCAAGCTCCGCACGAATGCCAAGCAACGGCAGCAAGGCCGCCGCGTCGCCGCCGTCCAACAGCACGCGTTGGGCGCCATCCGGATGCCGCTTGGCCACGTTTGCGGCAAAGCGCTCGATCAATGCGGCGACCGCCTGCCAGCAGCCGGACGCCACCGCGTCGGCGGTATTGTCAGCGATATCGCGTACGGCACCGGGATGATCGGGCCGCACGCGCGCCGTCGCGCCGAGCAACGCTTGTTGCATCAGCAACGGGCCCGGCGCGATCAACCCGCCCAAGTGCTGCCCGTCGACAGTCAGCGCATCGAGCGTGAGCGCGGTGCCGATGCCCGCGAGTACGCAAGGCGTCTTACCCGCCGCATGTGCGGCGACCATCGCAAGAAACCGATCCACACCCAACCGCTGCGGTTGGGCATACGCGTTGCGCACGCCGCAGGCTTCGGCAGGCGTGCGCACCCAATCGGCGCGCTGCGCGAAGACGTCACCCGCCACGCGTTCGATCTGAAGCTCGCGCTGCGAGTCCACCACCGAGGCGCCTACCACGCGTTGCGGTCGTTCGAGCGTGCGCCACGCTTGCGCCAGTGCGGCGGAAACATTTTCCTCCCACGCGACGGCGCCCTGTGCGACCCATTGGTCGCCGGCGATCATCGCCCACTTCAAACGCGTGTTGCCCAGATCGAGCAGTAATTTCATGTGCGCCGCACCGTGATGTCGGCACTGTCGATACATTGCAGGCCGGTTGCCGTTTGCAATTGCAATGCGCCGCGCGGGTCGATACCCGCGCCGGTGCCATCGAGTTCGCCCGCCGGGCCGCTCACGCGCAGCGGCACGCCGCGCAGGGCGTCATGTTCGGCGTATTCGTCGAGAAACGCGGCAAAGCCCTCGTGCTCGAATTGATTCAATCCTTCGACCAGGCTGGCGATCAGCGCAGCCACTGCGCGGTTGCGGTCAGGCGGCGTTCCTTGCGCGAGCGCAGCGAGATCGCACACGGGCTGACCGGCCTGCTCGCGCAGGGCATCGGTGAGCCGCAGATTGAGGCCGATGCCGATCACGGCCGCGCACGGCCCCTGATATTCGCCACTCAGCTCGACCAGAATGCCGGCGAGCTTGCCGCCGTCAGCCAGCACATCGTTCGGCCATTTCAAGCGGGGACCGTGGATACCCAGCGCGTGCAACGCACGAAGCACGATCACACCCGTCGCGAGCGACAAGCCCGACAGTGCGGCGAATCCGGCGTCGAATCGCTTCAGGCACGAAAGGTAGATGTTCAATCCGGGGGGCGACAACCAGCTGCGCCCGCGCCGGCCGCGGCCCGCTGTCTGCGTTTCCGCGACGACGACGCTGAAATCCGGCGCACCGGCGCCACGGCGTTGCAGTTCGCTGGAGGTGGAATCCAGTTCCCAATAGAGGTCGAGCGCTCCCAACTGTCGCGCAATGGAGGCGGGCAGGCCGCGGCGGATCGATGCCTTGTCCAGCATCTGGATCGCCCAGGGCAACCGATAACCCGCCGCCCCTGCCGATTCGATCGGCACGCCGCGATGACGCAGCGCTTCGATCTGCTTCCAGATCGCCGCGCGCGTAATGCCCGATTCGGCGCCCAGACGGGAGCCGGAAAGCGTCTCCCCGGACGCCAGGGCGGCCAGAAGGTCTTGCGGCTGCATGGTCTCAGTTGTCCAGGAGACGAACGGCCGGCGCGGGCCGCAAAAGGGACGGGAGGGCAAAATGGGGCATCGGCGGATTCTAAGGCACTACCCTACAGGGAGGGCACTGGCAACCTGACAGGGATCGTGGGACCATCGCAAAGATAGGCATTATGCCTTCGGGGGCCTTATCGCCATGCGCGCCACTACATTGCTGCTCGGATGCTTGCTGAGTCTTGGAGCCATTGCCAATGTGGCGGCCACGGGTACCGCCGCAGCCAGCGTCAATGCTGGCGCGGGCTGCACCGGGCACGGCAGCAGCGATCGCAGCGGCGGTCATGACACGTCTTCGTCTTCTAACGGAGACAGCGTGAACGTATCGCGTAGCAACGGCAGCTCGTCCGTACCATCCAGCAACGCCCACGCCGCCGGCACCGCCAACAGCACGATGGATGACAGCCCGGCCCATCTGGGCGGCGGCGATGCCACGCCCGACGGGTCGTCGCGCGGCTCCTCCGGCCTGAGTTGGCAATCGCTGCTCCCGGGTTCGATCCAGTAACCCCGCGCAGGCTTTCGCCAAACCGGCCGCCTTGTCAGATAGGCGGCAATACGACACTAAACCGCGCGCCGCCGAATTCGGGGGATCGATCCACCGTAAGTTCGCCGTTATAAGCGCGCACGATGTCCTGCACGATGGACAGGCCAATGCCGTGTCCTTTGACGCGTTCGTCGCCGCGCACGCCACGCTGCAGGATTTTTTCCACCTTGTCTTCTTCGATGCCGGGGCCGTCGTCCTCGACACTGAGCCATAGACCCGGTCGCGAACGCCCAGCCTGCTGGCGCATCTGCACCACCAGCAAGACATGGTGGCCAGCCCATTTGAAACCGTTCTCGAGCAGATTGCCCATCAGCTCCAACAGATCGCCCTGCTCGCCGTAAAACGCCGCGCCCTCTTCGATATCGAATTCGCATAGCACATTTTTTGCGGCGTAGACCTTTTCGAGGCTCTGCACGAGGTCTTCCGCATGTCCGGCGATCGGCACCGCGCTTGCGAACGTCTGGCGCCCGGTGGTTGCCGCGCGCGCCAGCTGATACGCCACCAATTCGTCCATCCGCCGCACCTGGTCAAGAATGGGCGTGCGCGTGGCGCTGGGCAGATCGGCGGACGACTCCACTTGCGAGCGCATCACCGCCAATGGTGTTTTCAAGCTATGCGCGAGATCGGCGAGCGTATTGCGATAGCGCGTGCGCTGCTCGCGTTCGCTTTCGATAAACGCATTGATGCGCTCGGTAAGGCCGGTGAGTTCGGCCGGGTATTGGCTGTCCAGATGATCGCTGTTGCCGCGTTCCACGCGGCTCATATCGTTAGCTACCTTGCGCAACGGCGTAAGGCTCCAACGCAACAGCAGCAATTGCAGCACGATCAACATCACACCGAGCGTGGCGAGCCATCCGACCAGGCTGCGCCGGTAAACCGCCATGTTGCTTTCCAGCTCTTCTTCGGTTTGCGCCACGGTAAAGGTGAGATGCACGGGCGAGCGATCCGGTACATCCAGCGCCACGCCGAAGCTGTAGTAATACAGCCGTCCAAGCTCGGTATCGACCGGACCGATGAATTGCTGCTGCCCCGGCTGCAGCGGATGCAGGAAACTGAAATCGCGCTGCAATGCCGACGACGACTCCCAATGAAACCCGTTCTCGCCCAGCACCACGGCATACAAGCCCGAACCGGGGATCGCGAACATCGGGTCCGGCGGCGAATCGGGCAGGATGGGTGTGCCGTCGCGCCGAGGGTCGGTACCGGCGATGTAAGTGATGGTGTAGTCGTGCAGCCGGTCCTGCAGCTTATTGAGTTCGCCTGCCGCATAGGTGCGCGACAGCGTCCACCCGATGGCACCTAAAAAGGCGGCCAGTACGAGTCCCGTCGTAAGCGCTGCGCGCGCCGCCAGCGAGAACGGGCGGCGCACGGCTGCATCATTCGTCTTCGCTGCGAGGGATGGCAAAGCGGTACCCGCGTCCACGCACCGTCTCGATGGGTTTCAACGTGCCTTCCGGATCCAGCTTTCTACGCAGGCGGCCGATGAAGACTTCCAGCACGTTCGAATCGCGATCGAAATCCTGTTGATAGATGTGTTCGGTCAAGTCGGCTTTGGACACCAGTTCGCCGGCGTGCAGCATCAGGTATTCCAGCACTTTGTATTCGTAGCTGGTGAGATCCACCGGCTTGCCTTCCACGGTGACCGTTTGCGCGGTGGTGTCCAGCTTGATCGGGCCGCACGCCAACACCGGCTTGGACCAACCGCTTGCGCGACGCACAAGGGCGTTGATACGCGCCAGCAGCTCTTCCACATGGAACGGTTTGACCAGGTAATCGTCGGCGCCGTGCTTGAGACCTTCGACCTTGTCCTGCCAACTGCCGCGAGCGGTAAGGATCAGGATGGGATAGCGCTGACCGGCTTCGCGCAGCGCCTTGACCAAATCCATGCCTGACATCTTAGGCAGGCCAAGATCGATGATGGCCAGATCGAACGGCACTTCGCGGCCGAGGTAAATGCCCTCTTCGCCGTCCTGGGCGGCGTCTACGGCAAACCCGTCGCGTTTGAGTCGAGCCGCCAGCGTTTCGCGCAGCGGCGCTTCGTCTTCGACCAGGAGGATGCGCATCAGTGTTTCTCCTTCTTGCTTCCGCCGTTAGGGGATTTCTTGGTGGATTGTGCCGCAGGCGGCACACGCGTGGCATCAGAGGACACGGTGATGACACGTACATGTCCATCAGGGGTGAGCACTTTGATCCGGTACTCCGTCCTGCGACCGATGTGTCGAGGCTCTGCCGACAGTACCTTGCCGCCAACCCGTTGTTGGACTTGCGTGACGGCCTGGTCGAGCGTCAGGCCAGGTTGCGGCGGCGATGACTGGGCGGCAACCGCGCCGGCTACCAACAGCCCGGCTGCGGCCATCCATGCGAGGTGCTTCAAAGCCATATTCCCGTGTGGTTGAGGGCCGGAACGAGCCGGCTGACGCGACATACTGAACAACCGGGGCTGAATAGCGACCGGACGGCCGAACGGGCTTAGGCCGCGGCCAGCATGGGCGCCATGGCCTGCTCCATCAGCCGCCACCCCGCCCCCGGCAAATGTGCGCCTTCACTCAAGGTACGCCGGAAGCCGCGGGCCCCAGGTTCCCCTTGATACAACCCAAGCAGATGGCGGCAGATGTGCTTAAGCGCCGTGCCGCGGGCAAGCTCCGCTTCGACGTACGGCCGCATATGCTGCATGACACTTTCGCGTGCCGGCAGCGGCACGTCATACAGGGCCGCCTCGACGCGGGCCAGCACATACGGGTCGTGATACGCCGCGCGCCCCAGCATTACCCCATCCACGTGGATCAGATGTTCGCGCACGGCGTCCACCGTGGTGATGCCGCCGTTGATCACCACCACGAGCTGCGGAAATTCGCGCTTGAGGCGATACACGCGCTGATAGTCGAGCGGCGGAATCTCGCGATTCTCTTTCGGCGACAAACCTTCCAGCCATGCCTTGCGTGCATGCACCATCAACACTTCCACGCCCGCTTGCAGCATCGTCTCGGTGAAGTGCTGCAGGTCGGCGTATTCGTCCTGATCGTCTACGCCGATGCGGCATTTCACCGTCACCGGCACCGACACCGCATCGCGCATCGCCTTGACGCAATCGCCCACCAGCGCAGGCTCGCGCATCAGGCACGCGCCGAAACGCCCGGATTGCACGCGATCGGACGGGCACCCGACATTGAGATTGATTTCGTCGTAACCGGCCTGTGCACCGTAACGCGCCGCTTGCGCCAGCTCGTTCGGATCGCTGCCGCCCAATTGCAGCGCCACGGGATGCTCCTGTTGACTGTGTTCAAGCAGCCGCAGCTGCTTGCCGCGCACCAGCGCCGCACTGGTCACCATCTCGGTGTACAGGCGCGCATGCGGCGAAAGCAGTCGATGGAAATAACGGCAATGCCGGTCCGTCCAGTCCATCATCGGCGCAACGGACAAGCGCCAAGGCAAATCGGAGAACGTCTGTGGAGAGGCTGGAAGAGTCATGCCTCGCTATTGTCGCCGATCGAGGGCCGCCGGGGGAACGTTCAATCGAGCTTTTTCGCCGCACTTTCCAACCGCTTGGACACGATGCGAAGCACCACTCCCATCAACACCAACGCACACGCCAGCATCTGCAGGTGAATACTGTAGAGCGCGAGGGCGCCGAATATCACCACGACGAACAGATCTTCCAGCAGCCACGCCCACGCACGCGGTCGCGGGACGCTCGGTGCCAGACGGCCGATAAACGCCGCGTAGCCCCAACCGAGAAGCAGCGACAGATATGTGGTCATCAATAACATCGCATACAGAAGCATGCCGTTGACGCTCATGCTGTTTTCGTCGGTAAGCATTTCTCGGATAAAAACCGGCGTCAGGCCGACCAGACTCAGTAGCAGCAGCGTCGCCAGCGTCACGAACGCATCCGTGTGCTGCAGATGCGCCAGTGTGCGGCGATGCCGGGCCCACACTCCGCCAATGATGAAAAAGCTCAGAAAATAGATGCCCAGCGGCGTGGCCCAGATTTTCACCAGGCTTTCGCCCGGCGAAATCTCCGGTTTGAGCTCCACGGCGGACAAGGTCAGCGCGATCGCGAAGACTCCGTCCGAAAGCATCACCAGCCGGTCGAAATGACGCTGGTGGACGTGATGCGGCTGCACTTGATGAGGCGCTTGCGTATCCATACATCCTCTCGCTCTGGCGGGTTCGGCCCGCGGCATTCTGCACGGAATCGATAGACCGTCGCTATGGGTCGGTACAGGCGCGGGCCGGGGCAATCGCGTAAAATACGCGGGCGGCCACACCCCCAAGCCATGCAGCCAGGCGCGCGGCAAG
>DATJMR010000204.1:0-18926 GCA_035508595.1 Dyella sp. | reverse complement strand
CTGCCGATCGGTGGCGCCGACATGCCCGTTGTCATTTCGCTCTACAACGCGTTCACCGGCCTGGCGGTGGCGTTCGAAGGCTTTGTGCTGCAGAACGAGGCGATGATCATCGCCGGCATGGTGGTTGGCGCGGCGGGTACCTTGCTGACGCAGTTGATGGCGAAGGCGATGAACCGTTCGATCGGCAACGTGTTGTTCGGCAACTTCGGCGCCGCAGCAGGCGGTACGGCGCAGGAGATCGGTGGCAGCCAAAAGCCCATCGAAGCCGCCGACGCGGCTGTGATGATGGCCTATGCCGAGCGCGTGGTGATCGTGCCGGGCTACGGCATGGCGGTCGCGCAAGCGCAGCACAAGGTATGGGAGTTCGCGCAGCTTCTGCTCTCTCGCGGCGTGAAGGTGAAGTTTGCCATCCATCCGGTCGCGGGCCGTATGCCGGGCCATATGAATGTGTTGCTCGCCGAGGCAGGCGTGCCTTACGACTTGATCGTGGACATGGAAGACATCAACCCCGAGTTCCCCGTCACCGATGTGGCGCTAGTGATCGGTGCGAACGATGTAGTCAATCCGATGGCCAAGACCGATCCCACCTCGCCGATTTACGGCATGCCGATTCTCGACGTCGCCGACGCCAAGCAAGTGATCGTGGTCAAGCGCGGCAAAGGCACCGGCTTTGCGGGCATCGAAAACGCGCTGTTCTACGCGGACAACACGCGAATGCTTTACGGCGACGGCCAGGCTGCAGCCGGCCAGCTCGTATCGGAACTGAAAACGCTGGACAGCTAATTGCCCTTACGCAACGTCGCGGTGGACGAACGCAGCGCCGTCACCACCGCGACGATCATCCCGAGCACGCACCACGCCACATCCTGCTTGCTGGTGCTGAAGCGCGCGAAATCCAGCAACATCGACAGGCCGGCGGTGTGCATGGCATCGAGCAGGCCGTAACCCATCATCGCCGAAAGATTGACCGTGGTGATCAAGACGCGGATGTAGACGCTCGCCACGACCACGGCAAGAGCGGCGAGCACGGCGGCATTCCATTTTCGGGTATGCACCCACTTGCCCATGGCTTTGGCAAGCAGCCAGCCCGCCAGGAGCGCAAGCCATGGCAAGGGGCGATGCAAAAACACGGTAGGCACGAGCCAGATCGCGCCAGCCGCCAGGCCCAACATCAGGGCGCAACACAGCGCAAAGCACTCGCCGATGATCTGGTTCAGCCTCATGGGTGATCACTGCAGTTGAAGCGGGAAAAGGTCACGGATGTCCTGCCGGGTAAAACAAGGCGGGCATCTTAACGTGCCAAAGCCGCTCTCCCTAGCGTGACTGCCGACCTCCCTTGAGTTTCGGCCCATTCAGCCTGATGTGGAGGACAGGCCCTACAAGCGACCGGCATAATAGAGGGCCGAGTGGCCGCGGGCCGGCTTTCCTTACACGATCGATAGAGATGGCATGAGCGGTTTCAGTCTTAGCAGCGAGCCCTTCACCCTGGAGCGGGACTGCCATGCGGTCATGGTGCCGCAGGGTGAAAGCGTGGTGTTGCCGGCCGGACAGGTCGGTTACATCACGCAAGCGCTGGGCGGCAGCTTCACGGTGTACGTGGAAGGCAACCTGTTCCGTGTTGCCGGTAACGATGCCGACGCGCTGGGCAAGGAACCGCCGCCGCCGCTGGAATTGCCCGCCGATGCCACCGATGCGGATGTCGAGCAGTTGGTGTGGCAGCAATTGCGCACGGTGTTCGATCCGGAGATCCCGATCAACGTCGTCGAACTGGGTCTGGTCTACGACGTCAGCCTGGAAACCACCGCTCCGGATCAGCGCAAGGTGTACGTAAAAATGACGCTGACCGCACCAGGTTGCGGCATGGGCGACGTGTTGATCGACGATGCGCGCACCAAGCTGGAATTGATTCCCACGATCCTCGAGGCCGATGTGGATCTGGTGTTCGATCCACCCTGGAATCACTCCATGATGTCCGACGTGGCGAAGCTCGAAACGGGCATGCTGTAACGTTTCCGCGAGCTTCCCTCGGCAGATGGGGAAGCGATCAGTTATTCACTTCCTCGAATCGGTTCGCATCGCGATTCTTGCGCACCTTGGCCGGATTCCACACGCGGCCGTTCATGGCGATGTAGACCCCGTCGGGAAGCGTCTGCACGGCGGCCACTGCGCAACCGATATTGAACACCGCGTCCGAGCCTTGGAAGCGTGCCGGGTTGAGCGCGCCGGTAAGCACGATGACCTTGCCCTTGATCGGTGCGAGTTCCTTGGCCGTTTCCACCATGGTGTCGGTACCGTGCGTGACGAGCACATAACGGCTGGGCTGCGCTTCGATGGTGGAGCGGATCAGCGCACGATCTTCCGCGGTGACATGCAGGCTGTCTTTGCGCAGAATCGGAATTACGTCGAATTGGAAGGCGACGCCGAGCTGGCCAAGAATGTCTCCGATCTGCGGAGCGCCGATCTTGTAGTCCGATTTGTCATCGAAGTAGATCTTGTCGATGGTGCCGCCGGTCGTAACGATGGTCAGATGCTGCATGATCGCGCTGAGATGGAGGGTGGGCGCGCATTTTAACCGTTCCGCCCGTGCGATGTAGGTGATTATTCCAACAGCAGGCGGGTATCCTCCCCGCTGATGTCGGAAAGACGCAGCAGCCCATGCCCCAAAAAGCGGCGCAGGGCCGCGCCAGGACGCTCGTCGCCGCGCGTGGATGACCATACCGTCTGACGCGCCAGCAAGGCCGCCGCCGCGCAGCGCGCCAGGGTGATGGCGATGCCGCGCGCGCCGGCTTCCAGCGCGGGACGTTCGACCTTTTGGGTGTCCAGATGCATGGCGGCGGCATCCAGCGCGGCATGGATGGCGAAGCTGGCTTGCTGGTTGTGCGCCTGGCTCAACCACCCGGCAATCACTTTGCGCAAGGCGGCGAACGTGTTGTTGCCCGCCAGCGCACGCAGGCTGTCCAGCGATAGTACGTTGGTGGTGCCTTCCCAGATGGCATAGACCTGTGCGTCGCGCAACAGTTGGGGCAGGCCGGTGTTTTCGATGTAACCGGCGCCGCCGAAACACTCCAGCGCTTCGGAACACAAATTCATCGCCATTTTGCCGGTCCACAATTTCACCAGTGGTGTGAGTAGCCGCAACGAAGCGGTTTCCTGCAACGTCGCCACGTTTTGTTCGACGCGCCCCAACAGGTGTGCCACTTCGAACGTCAACGCAAAAGCACCTTCGAACTCGGCCTGCATATCGGCCAGCGTTTGCGCATGCAGCGGCTGCTCGATCAGCCGTCGGCCAAACGCCTCGCGGCGAGAGGCGTAATCGCGCGCGAGACTGATCGCGCGTGACATGCTGGCGATAGCGCCAATGGCGTTCCACGTGCGCGTGATGTTGAGCATGGGTGCAACTTGCCGCACGCCGTGGGCAAGTTCGCCGACGGGCCATGCGGGCAGTCCGTCCAGATGAATTTCCGCGGTGGGCAGTTCGTGCGTGCCGAGCTTGTCTTTCAGGCGATCGATAATCAGCTCGGGTTTGCGTTCTTCGCCGTTTGTGGTTTCGACGAAGAACAGCGCTAATGACCCGGCACCATCGTTCGCGCCCTCCGGGCGAGCAAGCGCCAACGCCGCTTCGCCGACGACGGCGGAACTGAACCATTTGCGTCCATACAGCCGCCATTGGCCCTCGGCGTCTTGTCTGGCGACGGTTTCGGTCTGACTCACATCTGAGCCGCCGGCGTTTTCCGTCATCCATTGGCCGGACAGCCAGAATTGATGCGCATCGCGGGTTAAAAAATGCGGTACGGCGCGATCGATCAGTGCTTTGTTGCCGGAGGCTTTCAACGCCGTGGCCGCACCGTCGGTCATCGCGAGCGGACAGGTATAGAACTCGCTGGCGACGTGATAGACGTACGCGCGTGCGAATTCTTCCAGTCGCGCGTGTTCGTGCGGTTCGTGGCCGGATGCGAGAATGGCGTGACGGGTGGTGAGCTGCGGGCCTTCCAGCCAGGCGGGGGTCAATTCCACGCGATCGACGCGACGCCCCCATGCATCCCACTGCGTCAAGATCGGTTTGCGGCGCTCGCTGCGGCTGTTGCGTTCCCACGTCATTTGCGCGTAATCGCCTAGCGCGTCCAGATCGAAATCCAGTGCGGCGCGGCGTTTTGACGGGAAGATGCGATCGAGCAAGGCGATCAACAGGCGGTCGCTGCGATACGGATGCGCCAGTTGCGGGGCGTCTTGCAGGAATCCCATGTCGATCACCTCAGCCAGCCGTTGTCGCCAGTATAGGCAGGAAGCCGGGCGATGGTTTTGTCAGCGTGCGGTGGGCTTCGGTCTGCGTTTTACGCCAGCACCGAGCGCACCGATCAACAGCAAGGTGAGCAACACTTCCAGCAACGCCGGCACACGTTCTTGCGCCGAGCTCCAGCTCTCGGCGATACCGTGGCAGAAATAGAACAGGCTAAGTATGCCCACCCAAAGCAGCGCGCGACGCACATTGCCGATGGCCAGAAACGGCAGCAGCAGCGGAACGACCGCGACAGCCAGCGCCAGCCACATGGGTACGTGTTGCGGCGGAAAAAGCCACGCATACCACGCACCCTGCAAAAGGATCAGCGCGATCCATGCCGACACCCCAATGCGATGCGTCACAGCCGGGCTGGCGCTCATGCGCCGCTCGCCAGTTTGCGTGCGGTATCGGCAAGGCGCCGGCCGAGTGCACGGGCGAGTTCGCGTTCGTGTTCGCTGATGCCGTTTTCACCTTTGGTACCTGACACGTGGCTGGCGCCGTAGGGTGTGCCGCCGCTCGTCGTACTGTTGAGCGCCGGCTCGGTGAACGGAAGGCCTAGCAGCAACATGCCGTGATGGAGCAGGGGAAGCGCCATGCTCAGCAGGGTGGACTCCTGGCCGCCATGCATGGTGCTGGTGGCGGTAAAGACCGCGGCGGGCTTGCCCACCAACGCCCCGCTTGCCCATTCGGCGCCGGTCGTGTCCAGGAAATGCTTTAAGGGTGCGGCCATGTTGCCGAACCGCGTTGGGCTGCCAAGGGCCAGTCCGGCGCATTCATGCAGGTCCTGTTTGGCGACGTACGGTGCACCTTCCTCCGGTTCCGGCGGTTGAGCTATCTCCGTCACCGGCGCAACCGGCGGAACCTGGCGCAGGCGCGCGCGCATGCCGGGGATTTCCTCCACGCCACGGGCGATGAAACGCGCCAGTTGGGCGACATGGCCGGTGCGGCTGTAGTACAGGACGAGAATGTCGGTCATCGTTTGAGGCATTCACACGGGATGGGGTAGTGTACGGATGGCATCAGGGATGTACATCAACGTCATGAACCTGCGTTTCGATCGCGACCGCACGCTGACCTTCGGCCATTTCCTCTGGCAACGCTTCCTCGACGACAAGTGCTTCGAGACGTCGGGTGCCCTTTCGTACACCACTTTGGTCTCGCTGGTGCCGCTCACCGTCGCCGTGTTGGCGATGTTCGCGGCATTTCCGATGTTCGAGGAGGCGCGCGATACGCTGATCAATTTCGTCTTCAGCAATTTCGTGCCGGCGGCCGGCGAAACGGTGCAGAAAGCGCTGCTCGATTTTGCCTCCAATGCGCGCAAGCTCACCGGCATCAGTATTTTGGTGATGCTGTTCAGTGCCGTGTCGATGATGATCAGCATCGAAGACCGTCTCAATCGCATCTGGCACGTGCGCCATCATCGTCCGTGGGGGCCGCGATTGTTGCTGTATTGGGCGGCGCTCACCCTGGGACCGATCATGGTGGTGGGCGGCATCGCGGTGACTTCGTATGTCGCGGCGGTACCCATGTTGCGCAACGCCGGAGAGCAGCTTGGCATTGGGCAGGAGTTGCTCAAAGCGATGCCGTTCGTGGTGACATTCCTCACGCTCTGGCTGATGTACACCACGATTCCGAATCAGCGGGTCAACAAGCAGCACACGGCGATCGGCGCCATGCTTGGCGCTATTTTGTTCGAACTGGCGCGTTGGGGATTCACGCATTACGTACGCAATGCGCAGAACTATCAGCAAATCTACGGTGCGCTGGCGATCATTCCGCTGCTCTTGTTGTGGATTTACCTGTCGTGGGTGATCGTGATTCTGTGCGCATCGGTTGCCGCATCGATCTCGGCGTTCGAATACCAAAAGCCCTGCGATGCCATGCCGGAAGGGTCGGAATTTCTTGGTTTGCTGGTGGTGCTGCGTTATTTCGTCGATGCGCAGCGCGCGGGGCGTTGCGTGGATCTGGCAGCCATACGTGAGGCGGAGCCTTATTTGCGCAGCGAGGCGATTGCAGCCTATTTCGAGGACCTGGTGCGCGCGGGCCTCATCCACCGCGCCGAAGGCGGCAGCTGGTCGCTGGTCCGTAGCTTGGATAGCACGGACCTTCTGCTCGTATATCGGCATAGCGGCTATCAATTGCCCTTGAATCCGGTTCAGCAGGTCGCGGCGTCCGGCATCGCGTTGCCGGAGGAACTGTTGTCGCTGCTCAATCGGCTGGCCGAGTCGCTCGATGCCACGCTGGGTACCCGCTTGGACGAGGTATATCCTTTCCGTGCTACGCCGGCACACACTCGGCAGGTCTCACAAACGCAGGAATCGGAAACATGAAGTTGTTTGCCTCATCGCTCTTGTTGGCAGCTTGCCTGTTGGCGGCACCCGTGTATGCGGCCATGCCGGCGCAGCCATCGCTCAAAGTCACCACGCTTGACGGCAAGCCGTACGATCTCGCCTCGCAACGCGGCCATTGGGTCATCGTGAATTTCTGGGCAACCTGGTGCGTGCCGTGTATCAAAGAGTTGCCGGACATTTCGCATTTTGTAGCGACGCATCCCAATGTGCGCGCCGTTGGTATCGCCTACGAAGATACCGATCCGTCCGACATACGCGCATTCCTCGCCAAGCACCCGGTGGGTTACCCGGTTGCGCAAGTCACCATGGACAAGCCGCTCACGGATTTCGACGAGCCGTTGGGTTTGCCAACCACATGGCTCATCGCGCCGGATGGAAAAGTAGCCAAACACTTCATGGGGCCGATCACGCCGGCTGCGCTGACCGCCGCCATCGGCAAGTGACGCCATGTGCGGCGCCCGTTTCCTGGTAGCTGGCAGGGTGCAGGGCGTGTTCTTTCGTGCTAGTACACGCAACGAAGCGTTGCGGCTGGGCTTGGATGGCTACGCACGCAATCTGTCCGACGGCCGGGTGGAAGTGGTTGCGTGCGGAACGGCAGAGGCGCTGGACCAACTTGAGCAATGGCTTTGGCAAGGTCCGCCTGCGGCGCGGGTAGATGAGGTTTTGCGCCGCGAACACGAGAGTTCGGTGCAAAAAGGATTCGCCGTTTCCTAAACGCGGTTTGCTATAGATCGATATCTGACGGCGGGCGACCGATACGATAGCGTGTGCTGATGGCTCGCACCGCGCGGCGGAAGTCGGCGGCGAGGCCCTTCAAGTCGAACAGCGGATTGAGACTACGCTGCAGCATGAGATGACGGCGCAACGTCGCCAACGCCTCCGGGTCGTTACCCAGTGCGGTTGCCATGCCCACAAAGGACGAACTGTCGGTGGTGATCAGCTCGGTCAAACCGACGTGGTGCAGCAAACTGGTGACGGTGCGCGATGCCATGGTGTTGCCGCAGCGCGTGAGCACCGGGCGATTGGCCCATAGCGCATCCGATGCGGCGGCACGCGCGTTGATGGGTAGCGTATCCAGATACAGATCTACGTGCGTGTACAGTCCCAGATAATCCGTGTATGCCACCCGCGGCAAAAAAATCAGTCGCTCAGGATCGGTATCCAAGGCGTGCGCGGCTTGCCGTAGACGCTCATTGGTATCGGAGGGCTCGCTCAGCAACCACAGTACGCTGTCGGGCACTTGATGAAGAATGAGCATGTAGCGCGCGAATACTTCGGGCGTGATGGTATGCGTGTCGCTGAAGCATGCGAACACCACGCCTTTCTCCGGCAACCCGCACGCGGTGCGCGGCGGTGGTTCCGAATGGGAGCGATTGGGGTCGCTCGGCTGATAGCAACGCGGCAAACGGATAACCTTCTCGCTGACGTGCTCACGCAGCTCGGCGGGGAGCGTGATGGCATCGGTGAGCAAGTAATCCATCCAACGCGCCCCCGAACTGCCAGGATAGCCGAGCCACCCCACCTGAATCGGCGCCGGACGCAGCGCCATCAGCTCCGTGTTGGCGCGACCGCGGTATCCGTTGAGATCGAACAATATTTCGATCGCCGTACCATGAATCAATGAAGCGGCCTGCGCACGGTCGAGTGCGGAAATGTCGTGCAAGGTTGCGGCGGCGGCAAGGCGGCGACGCACGGCACTGCCATCGTCAGGCGAAATGGCGAAGAGGTGAATATCCAGATCGCTTTCGGCGAGCGCTTCGACGAAGCCTACGATATGTTGACCCGCCGCCGTATCGTTGAAACCCTCGGCGATCATGCCCACGCGAATGGGCGCATCCGGCAGCGGCAACGCGTAGCGAAAGTTCAGTTGCTTGCGCACGGAGGCAGCCTGTTCCTCGATGGTCGACGCGTAGCTTTTCGCACAGCGAAGTTGCAGCGCGGCGTCCGTGTCTTCGGCAAGAAACGCGAACGGGTGAATGCCTTGTTCGCCCTTCGATGCGGCGCCGACCACGCATTCGCTGAGCGCGTCGATGTCCTGCCAGCGGCAGAGGCGACGGCGAATCAGCAGCAATTGACTCATCGTCGCTGCCGAATCGGGGGCGCGTGCCAGCGCTTGGGCGAAACCGTCCTGTGCCGCGGAGAGGTCGCCGATTTCAGCCAGCATCAAGGCGGCTTGAAACACGTGTTGCACGTTGTTCGGCGCCAAATTGCCGGCCTGCAACAGCGAAGTGGCGGCTTCTTTGGGGCGGCGTTGCATATACAACAGATGGCCGAGCATCGCGTGAGCCAAATCCGAATTGGGCACTTGTTGCAACACTTGACGAAGCAGCGCCTCGGCTTGAGTGAGGTGTCCCAGCTCGATTTCCACCGCGGCAAGATTGAGGCGCAGGGCTGGATGTTGCGGCGCGCTTTGCAACGCCGCGGCGAACGCATCGCGCGCTTGCGCGCGATGTCCGGCAGACATGTATGCGCCGCCCAACGTTTGCAGCAACGCGGGATGCCCGGGGGTTTTGGCCAAGGCTCTGTGCATGCGCTCGATTGCCGCGCCGACGCGGCCGTCGGCCATGGCAAGACTGGCGAGGTTGCATTGCAGTTCGACGTTGTCCGGCGCCAGTTCCGCGGCACGATTCATCGCCACCTGCGCTTCGCGGCGCTGCCCAAGGCGCATCAACGCCATGCCGTGCAAGCGAATCAGTTCGGCCGATACCGGAAATTGGCGCCGCGCGGTTGCCGCGAAATGAGCCGCTTCTTCATTGTTGTTCCGCTGTAGCAGTTCGCTGAGCTTTCGCAGAGTGGCGGCAATGTCGGTGGGTAACGCGTCGGTCATCGGGTGGCGGCAGCGTGAAGAGGCAAAGTGAAGAAGCCTGCATTCGAAACCGTCATGCCGGCTTTTTCCGGAATGACCGCTGGAAAGACATAGCCCCTTAAGTTTCCTAAGAGTAACGCCAATTGCGGACGGCGCACCCCTCTCAATGCCCTGCCAGCGACTTCAGCTCGTCCGCCTGGTGCTCGCGCGCCAATGCGTCGAACAGCTCGTCCAGGTGGCCTTGCATGATGTCGGGCAGGTTGTGCAGATCCAGACCGATACGATGGTCCGTGACCAGGTTGTCCTTGTAACGGTACGTGCGAATGCGCTGGCTACGATCGCCGGTGCCCACTTGCAGGCGGCGCGATTGTGCTTGCTCGGCCGTTTGCTTGGATTGGGCCTCGTCGAGCAGGCGAGCCTTGAGCAGGCTCATCGCGCGCGCGCGGTTTTTGTGCTGGCTTCGCTCGTCCTGGCATTCCACCACGATGCCGCTGGGCAAATGCGTGATGCGGATCGCCGAATCGGTTTTGTTGACGTGCTGGCCGCCCGCGCCGGAGGCGCGGAACGTATCGATTTTCAGGTCGGCGGGGGAGATGTCGATATCCCCGATCTCGTCCAGTTCCGGCAACACGGCCACGGTGGCGGTGGAGGTATGCACGCGCCCCTGCGACTCGGTGGCGGGCACGCGCTTTACGCAGTGCACGCCCGATTCGAATTTCAGTTTGGAGAATGCGCCCTTGCCTTCGATGCGGGCGATGATTTCCTTGTAGCCGCCATGCTCGCCAGGGTTTTCGCTCAGTATGTCCACTTGCCAGCGTTGGCGTTCGGCGTAACGGGTGTACATGCGGAACAGGTCGCCGGCAAAGATGGCCGCTTCGTCGCCGCCCGATCCGGCGCGCACTTCGAGAAACAGATTCGCTTCGTCGCGCGGATCCTTGGGAATCAGCAACAGTTGGAGCTCGCTGTCCAGCTCGGTGATGCGCGATTGGAGCCGGGCGATATCGTCAGCTGCCATGTCGCCCAGTTCGGGATCGTCCAGCATGACACGCGCTTCGGCGAGTTCGCGCTCGGCTTGCGCCAGCTCGCGCATGGCGTCGGCCACGGGTTGAAGCTGCGCGTATTCGCGCGACAGGTCGCGAAAGCGTGTGTTGTCGGCCAGCACGTCCGCTTGCGCGAGCAAGAGGCTTAGTTCCTCGTGACGCTCGACGGTGGTCTCGAGTTTGCGACGAATGGAAGGAGTCATGGATGGAAACCGGAAACCGAAAACGAAAGCGGGCGATGTGCTCGCGAACAAGGGGTGGATCGAGCGCGGCAGCCAGCCGCTTTCGCTATTCCTCGTTCGTCTCTGTGGTCTCGTCCAGTCCGTACAGGCGGCCCGCGGCGTGCAGCAAGTCGTGGTCGCCGTTGAGGGTGGCTTCCCGCAGCCGCGCGCTCGGGTGATGCAGCAGCTTGTTGGTCAACGTGTTGGCCAGGAACGACAGAGCTTCGTCGGGCGATTTGCCGCGCGCGATCATGGCCCGCGCTTTTTCCAGCACCTGGTCGCGATACGACTCGGCATGCAGGCGCAGATCTACCGCGGGATTGCGTATGGTCAATGCGCGGCGCCAGGACATGTAGCGTTCCACTTGCAGATCGATAATGGCGTCGGCCTCGCGCGCAGCCGTTTCGCGCGAGCGTCGATTGTCGTCGACAACCTGGCGCAAGTCGTCGATGCCGTAAAGATAGACGTCATCCAATTCGCCCACGGACGGTTCGATATCGCGCGGCACGGCGATGTCGACCATGAACATGGGTTTGCGCCGCCGCGCCGCCATCGCTTTCTCCACGATCGCGCGCGTCAGCACCGGCTGCCGCGCGGCGGTGGAGGCGATGACGATATCCGCTTCGGCCAAATGCTGCGGAAGATCGTGCAGAGCAATGGCATAGCCGCCGTGGCGGCTGGCAAGCTCTTGCGCATTTTCCAAAGTGCGATTGGCCACGATCAATCGACGCACCTGTTTTTCCGCCAGGTGACGTACCGCCAGCTCGATGGTGTCGCCCGCGCCAATCAGCAGCACGCACGCTTGGCGCAGATCCGTGAACACGCGTTCGGCCAGCCGTACCGCGGTAAATGCGACGGATACGGTGTGCGCACCGATTCGCGTATCGGTGCGCACGCGCTTGGCCACGGCGAAGGTGTGCTGAAGCAATCGGTCCATCGGCGTCTTCAACGCATTGGCTTCTCGCGCCTGCTGATACGCCTCTTTCACTTGCCCGAGAATCTGCGGTTCGCCCAGCACCATCGAATCCAGTCCGGTGGCGACCCGAAACATATGCCTCACGGCCGCCTCGTCATCATGGCGATACAGGAACTCGTCAAGCTTGCCCGGAGTCAGACGATGGTGACGGCTGAGCCACTCCTGCGGCACGTTTTCGGCATCGGCTGTTACGCTGACGTAAAGCTCGGTGCGATTGCAGGTGGAGAGGATCATCGCCTCCTCGATGCCGGGCTCTTGAGCGAGTTCGCGCAAGGCCGCGCCGGCCGCGTCTTCGTCGAACGCCACCTGTTCGCGCAGGCTGACCGGCGCGGTGAGATGGTTGAGCCCGAGGGCGATCAGCTTCATGACGTGATGCGAATGGAGGCGACGGGCGTGGGCCGGCGTAGACTAGACATGTTCGGCAAAGGCCGGAACCGACAGATGGTTGGAGGAATAGTGTGCTGAGCGGGACGGGCAAGTTCAAGCAAGTGCGGCAGTTTGTAGCTGGTGGGTTGGTCGTGCTTGGCATGGTTGGATGTGCCGCGGTATCGCATCGGACGAGCCCCCCATCCACGGCGTCGCGGCAGCCGCTGGCTAAGATAACGATCGCCACGCCGGATGCCGACCACGATCTGCTCGCCCAGCTCCTGGCGGGAGAACTGGCGCTTTCCGGGGCCGATCTCAAGGCCGCCTCCCAGGCGTATGACAAAGCCATGGCGATGTCGAGCGACCCCGATGTGGCCGGCAAGGCCGCCGCGCTGGGCATCGCCATTCACGATCCGGATGCGGCCCGGCGCGCCATCGACCGCTGGCAGGCGCTCGGCGCCTCGCATGCCCAGCTGGCTCAGGCCAGGGCCCAGTTGGCGGTAGAGCAGGGTCGGACCGATGAAGCCCGGCATCAGCTTTCCTTGCTGATCACTAGCGGCGACAAGGATGCATGGCGCATGTTCGGTCGCGTTTTGATCGGCAGCCGCGATCCGGCGCTTGCCGCCAATCTGCTGGAATCGCTTGCCACGCCGGACCACTTGCCTGCCGATCCCAAAGCATGGTTGGCGATGAGCGAACTTGGCGAACAGTTGGGTCGCCATGCGTATGCCGAACAAATCGCCGATGGTGCCCTGAAGCGTTTCGGTACGGCCGAAACCTATGCGTGGGCCGCACAGCTGAAGCTCAATAACGGCGATCGGAATGGCGGGCTGAGCCTGCTGCGTCAGGCGCAGGTGAAAGATCCCAACAACATCGGGTTGCGATTGACGTATGCATCGTTGCTGGGTCAAAGCGGCCAATACGCGCAAGCGTCGCATCTGCTGGAAAAGGGGCCGCAGAACGCACAGACCTACGCTTTGCGCGCCGCGTTGGCGGCCAACGCCAAAGACAACAGGACACTGGGCCTGGTCTACAACCAATTGGCGCAAGCGCCCGAGGATGTGCGCACGTCCAGTGCGTATCTTCTGGGCCAATTGGCTGAAGTGCTGGGCAAGAAAGAAGAAGCTTTGAAGTGGTACGACCAAGTGCAGGACGACGACGATCACGCTTTCGATGCCGATCTTCGCAGCGCGATTCTGCTGCAGGATCTAGGCCGCAGCGCCGAGGCGCATCAGCAATTGGCCGAAATGCAGACCGATTACCTCGATCAGCCCGCGCAACTTCGCCGTGCCTACGAGGTGGATGCCGATCTGTATCTGCGCGACAAGCGCTATACGGAAGCCACCGATGCGTTTAGCCATGCCCTGCAAGTAGCGCCGGACGATCCTGATCTTTTGTACGGACGCGGCTTGGCGTATGCGGAAATCGGCAAGATCGATCTGGCCGTCTCCGATTTTCGCCATCTGCTGCAAGTCAAGCCGAACGACATCGATGCCAGCAATGCCCTGGGATTCACGCTGGCCGACGCCGATCGCGATCTCCCGGAGGCGGAGAAATTGATTGCTACCGCACGCGCCGCCAAGCCGAATGATCCGTCCATCGCCGATTCCTGGGGTTGGCTGCAGTATCGGCTCGGACATCTCAACGAAGCGGTTGCCGTGCTGCGCAGCGCATGGCAAACCGGCAAAGATGCCGATGTCGGCGTCCATCTGGGCGAAGTGCTATGGAAGCAAGGCGACCACGATCAGGCGCAGCAAATCTTCGATCAAGTACGTCGCATGGATCCGCACAATGCCAGCCTGCAACAAACTTTGAAGCGTCTTCAACCATGACATCACGATTTCGCATTATCGCAGCGCTCGCGCCGCTGCTGCTGCTGGCTGCGTGCGCACCGCGGCAACTCGTGCGCAACCAAGGCGACGCGGCCTCGCTGGCGCAGCAAGCGGCGCGTGAGCAGCAATTGGCCAATGCCGATCACTGGACACTGCAGGGCAGGCTCGCCGTCTCCAACGGGAAAGAAGGCGTTCCGGGCAGCGATTTCACCTGGACACAGAACGGCGCCAGCTACGAACTCGTTTTTCGCGCACCCGTCTCCGGAAAAAGTTATCGCTTGAGCGGTGGGCCCGACGGCGCCGAGCTGGACGGTGTCGATGGCGGTCCTCAGCACGGGCCTGACGCTGAGGCGCTGATGCGGCGTGCGTTGCACTGGGAGGTACCGCTGGATGAATTGCGCGCCTGGGTACTGGGCTTGCGGGCGCATGACGCCGAAGCGGATCTGAGTTTCGGCGACGATCGGCTGCCTTCCGTACTGCAACAGGACGGCTGGACGGTGAGCTACCTCGCATGGGATACGGCGCATCAGCCGCCGCTGCCCATGAAAGTGTTTGCCGAGAAACCGCCCTACAAAGTGCGGCTCGCGATCGAATCGTGGAACCTGCAGTAAACCAGCGCCGCATTCGCGTACGGTATGCATCGCTAACCCGAACTTTGATGGCGTTTTGTCATGTCATTTCGAATCGAACGAGCCGCCACCACGCACGTCGAGGCGCTCTGCGCCATCGAGCGTGCAGCCGTCGAGACGTTTCGCGGACATCCGGCGTGGCGGTTCTATTCCTCCGTGTCGATCCCGCCGGAGCAACTGGCGGAAGAAATCCAGCGCGGTTTTGTGTGGGTGGCGCTGGATAACGAAAGCGCCGAGCCGGTGGGGTTCGTCTGGCTCGATGCCGAACAGGACGGACACATCATCGGCATCGCCGAAATCGATGTGCTGCCCGCTTTTCACCGTCGCGGTATCGGTACCGCATTGCTCGAACATGCATGTGCGTGGGCGCGCGCCGCGGGATATCGTCGCGTCGATCTAGGTACGCTCGCCGACGTGCCTTGGAATGCACCGTTCTACGCCAGACACGGTTTCGCGATCGTCGACAAGAACGATCCCGCTTACGCCTATGCGCGCGAGCGCGATCGAGAGCACGGGTTCCCCGATACGCTCCGTGTATTCATGTCGCGCGCGCTTTCGCCGCCCCGTGCGAGCGAGTGGGCCGTATGGCCGGCGCCCGTCAAGCTCAACCTTTTCTTGCGCATGCTGGAGCGGCGCGATGACGGTCAACAGGCATGGCAAACCGTTTTCCGCCTGTTGGATTGGTGCAACGAAATTCGTGTGCGCGTGCGCGACGATGGCGGCATTCATTGCGCAACCGATGCACAGGACGGGTCCGGCGATTTGCTGATGCGTGCGGCAGCGTTGTTGCGCGATCGCGCCAATGTGCGCTGTGGCGCGGACATCGACATCCAGACGCGCGTTCCTGCCATCGAAGGTTTGGGCGGTCGTCATTCGAATGCGGCCAGCGCGATGATCGCGTTGAATCGTCTGTGGCAATGCGGTTTAACGGTGGACGAGGTGGCCGATCTGGCGAGCGAGCTCGATGCGGAAATCGCGCTGTTCGTGCGTGGCCGTTCGGCATGGGTGACGGGCGCGGGCGAATATTCCAGGCCGATCAAGCTGCCGCGGCGCTGGTATGTGGTGCTCGACCCGCATGAACATGTGTCGGTCGACGATTTATTTCAAACAACTGAATTGACACGCATTGCGTCGCCAGCCACAATTTCATCCTTTGCTTCCGGCGAAACGCTGGAGAACGTCTTCGAGCCTTTCGTCCGCGCGCGATACCCTCGGGTTGCTGCGGCGCTGGATTGGCTCGCCGACCACGGCCACGCACGGCTTTCCGGTGCAGGCGGTTGCGTTTTTATGGAAACGCCCACGCCTGAGCGGGCCGAAGCGATTGCTCGGCATTGTCCGAGATCGTTTGCGGCCTACGTGGTCGAGGGCGTCGGATTGTCGTCGTTGCATCGGGCGTTAGCGCGCCATGCGGCAGCGGCTTAAGGCTCGGTGCAAGCAAGCTACAAACGAGATCAAGCTACAAACGAGATATTGGGGCGTCGCCAAGCTGGTTAAGGCACGGGATTTTGATTCCCGCATGCGTAGGTTCGAATCCTACCGCCCCAGCCATATTCGACAGGGGGTCTCTTGACCCCCTGTTTTGCGCAATCGGGAAGAGATTGTCGCGTATCGAGTGCAACTGTTCGATACGATGGAGCCCGCTTCGGGCAGGGACCCGACGGGTGAGTTGAAAAGGCGGCCATGCCCCTTTTCAGTGCTGAACTAACAATGGCCTGGTTCTGAGGAAACAACCGTGGATACGTCCAGCCCGATGCTGTTTACCGGCAATGCGCACCGTGCTCTCGCCGAAGACGTCGCTCATCGCCTGGGCGTGCCGCTCGGCAAGGCCTTGATCGGCAAGTTCAGCGACGGCGAAGTGCAGATCGAAATCGAAGAGAACGTCCGCCGCCAGGAAGTGTTCGTGCTGCAACCCACCGGCGCGCCGAGTGCGGAAAACCTGTTCGAGCTGCTCACCCTGGTCGACGCGCTCAAGCGTGCGTCGGCGGCGAGCGTAACCGCGGTCATTCCCTATTTCGGCTATGCCCGCCAGGATCGTCGCCCGCGCTCCGCACGCGTGCCGATTACCGCCAAGCTGGTCGCTCGTTTGATCGGCACCTCGGGTGTGGATCGCGTGTTGACGGTCGATCTGCACGCCGACCAGATCCAGGGTTTCTTCGACGTACCCGTCGATAACGTTTATGCCTCGCCGATCCTGCTTGCCGATATCTGGCGCAACCACAGCATGGACGATTTGATCGTTGTCAGCCCGGACGTGGGTGGCGTGGTGCGCGCACGCGCGATCGCCAAGCGCCTGGACGATGCCGACCTGGCCATCATCGATAAGCGCCGTCCGAAGGCCAATGTCGCCACGGTGATGAACATCATCGGCGACGTCGAAGGCAAAACTTGCGTGATGGTGGACGACATCGTCGATACCGCCGGTACGCTTTGCGCTGCGGCGGCTGCGCTGAAGGAGCGCGGAGCCCGCAAGGTGGTCGCGTACTGCGTGCATCCGGTACTGTCCGGCGCGGCGATCCGCAACATCGAAAACTCCCAGCTCGACCAGCTCGTGGTCACCAACACCCTGCCGTTGCGCGAAGAGGCCAAGGCCTGCGCCCGTATCCGGCAGCTTTCGGTGGGCGAACTGCTGGCTGAAACCATTCGCCGCATCGCCTACGGCGAGTCGGTGAGCTCGCTTTACATCGACTGAGCCAATCCGGTTTTTTCCTGTCCCTTGCGGGCAGTGGAGCGAGCTTGGGCAAGGGCTGCGGCAGACTCCTTTCGGGGGTTGTCGCGGCGGGTTTTGCCTCTTGCCTAGGCCTTTTCGCTGAACGGGAGAGGGCCATGGTGCTGATTTTTCTGTATACTTACCCGCTTTTCCGCCCGCATTCGCGGGCAATCCGGCTCTTCTGGTCGCGGGAGAGTCAGTCTGGCCGCCGTGAGGCGGCTTTCAAAAACCTAAGGCAATACCAACATGGCCAAGACTCATGAAATCGCGGCACAGGCCCGCAAAGACGAGGGGAAAGGTGCGAGCCGCCGCCTGCGTCGCGCAGCCTTCGTGCCCGCAGTGGTTTACGGTGCGGGTCAACCCGCCGAAAGCATTCAGATCGAGCACAACACCATCCTGCTCGCCGCCAAGCACGAGTGGTTCTTCTCGTCCGTGCTCGACCTGAACGTCGACGGCAAAGTGCAGAAGGTGCTGGTGCGCGATTGGCAGAAGCATCCGTTCAAGCAGCAGATGCTGCACATGGACTTCCAGCGCATCAACGAAAACGAAGCGATCCGCGTGAACGTGCCGATTCACTTCCTGAATCAGGAAAAGTCGGCCGCTGGCAAGACTGCCGGCGTGGTGGTTTCGCACAACATGACCGAAGTGGAAGTGTCCTGCTTGCCGAAGGATCTGCCGGAGTTCATCGAACTGGACCTGTCCGACCTCAAACCCGGCGACATCATCCACTTGTCGCAGCTCAAGCTGCCGGCGAACGTGGACATCCCGGCGCTGCACCTGGGCGCCGACCACGACGTGGCGGTGGTCAGCGCCGTGACCGTGCGGGAAGAAGTGGAAGAAGCTCCGGCTGCCGAAGGTGCCGAGGGCGAGGCTGCCAAGCCCGCCGCCGAAGCCCAAAAGGACGCCAAGAAGTAAATCGCTGCGTATCCGCGTCTCGATTCGGGATGCGGGTACGTCTTGCCGAAGCTACCTATGGCGGGCTTGCGACTCATCGTCGGACTGGGCAATCCCGGTGCCGAATACCTCAGAACCCGGCACAACGCCGGGTTCTGGTTTGTTGACGCCCTGGCGGCGGGGCAGGGCGAGCGCTTTGGTTTCGACGGCAAGCTGCATGGCGAAACCTGCAAAGTGCGAATCGACGGCGAGCCTGTTTGGCTGTTGAAGCCCGCGACGTTCATGAACAAGAGCGGCATCGCCGTTGTGTCGGCATTGCGCTACTACAAGATCTCGCCGGAAGAATGCTTGGTCGCGCACGATGAACTCGATCTGCCTACAGGTACCGTGCGTATGAAGTTCGACGGCGGTCATGGCGGTCAGAACGGTCTGCGCGATATCGTGGCGCATTTGGGGCACGGCAAATTTCATCGTCTGCGCGTTGGTATCGGCCATCCCGGCCACAAAGATCAGGTGACGTCATGGGTGCTGGGTCGTCCTTCCGCCAAGGACGAAGACGCCATGCTCGATGGCATCGCGCGCGCGCTTAACGCGTTGCCGTTAGCGGTGGGCGGCCAATTCGACAAGGCCATGCAGCAACTGCACACCCCGGGAACGGAAAAGAAGCCGCCTCCGTAGCCGTGGTTTCATGCAGTTCTGATAGTTCGCGTTACTCG
Source organism: Dyella sp. (assembly GCA_035508595.1). GTDB lineage: Bacteria > Pseudomonadota > Gammaproteobacteria > Xanthomonadales > Rhodanobacteraceae > Dyella_B. The sequence continues at coordinate 109 of DATJMR010000204.1, read as the reverse complement.
TTTCCAGTTTTTCGGAGTTTTTCATGGGCATCAAATGCGGCATCGTCGGCCTGCCTAACGTCGGCAAATCCACCTTGTTCAACGCGCTGACCAAGGCGGGCATTGCCGC
>DATJMR010000203.1:0-7451 GCA_035508595.1 Dyella sp. | reverse complement strand
CCGGCAATTTGAATCAATACATCAGGGGAAATACATGCGGAAGTGGATGGTGGTGCTTGGGGTGGCATTGACGGTATCCGGCTGCAGCAATAACCCGAGCCGCCCAGCGACCGGGTCAAATCCGCCAGTGACGGCGCCAATTGCGAACGTTCAATCAGGCGACGCACTTCCCCAGGAAGACACCTCCCGTTTCGTACAGCCCATCTATCCTGGCTTCGATGCGCTGTTTGGTATCGAAGGCACGACGATGGTGTATGTGACGATCGCACCCGACGGCCACGTTGTCGACGCGCGGGTGGATACGTCTTCGGGCCACAAGGAGCTGGACGAATCGGCGCTCATGGCTGCGCACCAATCGTTTTTCATCCCAGCACGCAAAAACGGCAGCGCCACGGCGAGCAATGCGCGCGTGCCCATTGCCTTCCATGCCAATTACTCAAAACGCGGCATGTGGCCTTCTACTTATCTGAATCCGCATTACGTTCTGGACACCAGGGCTTTTCCATATCCATCGGTGGAAAGCGCGTTCGAGGGTCTGTCAGCACAATCGCCCGGATCGCATAACGCCGACGGTCATCTGACTACGTTCAAGCTCTACAACAAAGATGGATCGGCACGAGAGGAATGGGCTTTCACCGATATAGGCACGCCACGTCAAATGGCCATCCGTTTCGTTTTTGCCGGTACGCCGGCGTCGCCGGAGGTTATGGTTCCCGCGATCTGCCAGAAAGGCCCCGATGCGTGCGCAGGGAAAACGCATTGGCTGCTGAGGGGGCCGTCATTTGCGAGGGGTATTTCCCGATAGCGTGCCGTTTGAATCCGGATGTCGTCGTTACGGAGCGCGCAATGCCTGTTTCCAATCCGGCGCCGCGCGCACTATCGGCGAAATATCGCAATCACGATTTCCACCACGATCAACACGATGATGGCCAATTCCAAAAGCTCCGCACGCTTGCCGGATGCCTCTTCGTATAGCGCCGCGTAGGTGTCGCGAATAATCGCCAATTTGCGATCCACCGCGTCGCTTACGTGGCGTACGCGGAATAGATCCAAGGCCGATGCATAAACGCGGGCGAGGTAAACATCCTCGGTCACCTGCAAGGCATTATCCACTTTTTCGGTAATTTCCGTGACCTCCGCCACCAGCATGTAGAGCTTGCGCGCCAGGTCGGCAAAATGGCGCCCGGCCATGGGATTGCCGGCGTGGTGAACGGCTTCCACCATGTCGTACATGCGGGGCAATTCCGCGTCGAGCAGCTCATCGTAGAAGCGCATTTCCAGCAGCTGCGCATTGGCAACTTCCAGAATGTCCACGACGTCCGAATCGCCGCGAGGTTCGTAAATAAACGCACGATCCCAGGTCAGCACCACCAGATCGTCGGCATAATAGGAAAAGCGTTGCTGCAACAAATCCCTGCGCGCCTGTTCCGATAACGGACGCTGTTCGCCCGACAGCAGCGGCACCAAATCGATGCGCTCGTGCATCGCGCTGACGGGTATCGTTTCGCCAAAGGCCTGCACGATACCGAGCAGATAATCCTCATGCAGCGAAGCGGGGCTCGGTTTGATCAACGCCGGCAGCAGCGCGGTGCGCACCTGTTCCAGAAACTGCGTCCAAACAGGACTGTTCGCGCCGGGCCCCAATTGCGCATCCACGGCATTGACCAGCTGCGAAAACGCCGCCCATTCGCAAGACGCAGCCGGCACTTGCACCGAGAATGCCGCCGCGCCGAAGTCGTACAACCTGACCGTGACCTGCGCACGGTAAGGTTTGCCCAGCAGCGACAAATCCAACGGATCGAGCGTCAGCAACACCGGCGGCACCCCGAAAGCCACCGCCTTCGGCGGCGTGCTGCTGAGTTTGCTGCGCACGCTGGCCGAACGCTTTTGTTTGTCCCACAACGCTTCCACGCTGGGCAGGTCGATCGCGTCGGCAATATCGATCATATGCATCGCGATCACGACAGCCGACTGAACCGTGGGTTGATCGTAGGGCATGAGTAGGCTGCCGATGCGGATGGGGTCATCAATACACCCAAAACGGGCTTGCTGTCGCGTTGGCGACCGGCAAGCTCGAATGGGTGAGCCAACAACGTTTCAGCGGCTGATGGTAGGTTATTTATGTTGCACGCCTCATCAACACGCATGTTGGCTGCTTTCAAGGCAAAGCGACGGTTCCGTCAACGACATGCAAAAAGCAGATCAGCGTGTTTCCCTTTCAGGCGCGCACGCCGATCTTGCTTTCAGCGGTCGCTCTCCGCGGCATTCAGATCCGTGCAACCCGGCGGAGTATCAACGATGAGCCCATTGCGCCGCCGCGCCCTTGGCAAAGCTGCGATACGAACGTGGCGCGTGGCCAAGAAGATGAGTGAGTCGCGCCACGTCTTCGTCGGTGGCGGCAGCGCCATCGGATTGATAGCGATCGAGCATAAGACGAAGATCCAGCGCGTGCCACGCAGGCACCATCGTCTTCATGCGTTTCTCGACAGCGGCCGTATCATTGCCCGCGTATCGAATCGGGCGACCAAGCGCTTCACTCCATATGCGGGCGACATCGCCGCCAGACAGCACATCGGGCCCGACCAAGGCGTACGTTTGGCGAGGAAGCGGTTTCGGCGCGCGTTCGCGACGCAATAGCTCCAAGGCGGCCGCTTCGCCGATGTCGCGAATATCCACCATGGAAATACCTTTGTCGCCCACGGGCATGCCGTAGATGCCGGCGTTCAACAGCGGGTCTTTTTGCCGCAAATCGTTCTGAATAAAGTACGCGGGGCGAAGCACCGTAGCGGGCAGGTCGAGCGCATCGATCATTCGCTCCACCGTGTGCTTGCTCGCAAAATGCGGTACGTCCGCATAGGTGTCGCCCTTGTACACGGAAAGGTAGACGATGCCTTTCACGCCCGCCTCGTGTGCGACCGTCAGCGCTTGCATAGCCTGGGTCAATTCATCGGCGACATTCGGAACGAGCAGAAAGAGCGTGCTGACACCCTCGAGCGCCGCGCGAAAGGAGTCGATATCGCCCAGATCGCCCGCCACCGCGGTGACGCCGGCGGGAAACTCCGCTTTATTCGGCGAACGGGTCAGGCCGCGAACATCGACACCCGAACCGCTCAGTTGATGCAGAACCTGAGAACCGATGGTTCCCGTGCTACCCGTGACCAAAATGCTCATGGTGAAAATCCTCGCTCAGTGACGTTCAAAACAACGTGGGCACACGATAAGTAGTTTCACTTTTAGCGAGAAGGCACTAATAATTAGACATCTTGTCTCATAAATGGAACACGAAAATGGACCTACAGGCGCTTACCGATTTCGCGTTGGTGGCCACACATGGCGGTTTCGGCCGGGCGAGCCGGGTCTCCGGGCGATCCAAAGCCACCCTTTCGCGGCGCGTATCAGAGCTGGAACAAAGCCTGGGCGTGCGCTTGATCGAACGCGGCACGCAAAGCCTTCGTTTGACGGATGAAGGGCGCGCACTCCACGAACGTACACATGGGCCGCTGTCGGAAATCGCGGAAGCCGAGGAGGCCGTCACACTGGGTGCATCCACGGCGCGCGGAAGACTTCGCGTGAGCGCACCGCTTGTACTCGCGCACGTCGCGTTGGGCCGGGTGAGCGCGCGTTTCGCCTTGGCGTACCCCGAGGTGCAACTGGAAGTTGTCGCCGACGATCGTATCGTGGACCCGGTCGAAGACGGCTTCGACCTCGTCATACGCGTTGATCCGTCGCCCGACGAACGTCTTGTCGGCCGACGCATTCTCGACGATCAACGCCTGGTTGTTGCGCACCCGGATATGCTCATGCCGCCCGCCACCGCCAACAGCGAAGAAATACCTGCGGTCAACGCCGTGCTGACATCGAAAACATCGCCCGATCTTGTGTGGCAATTTCGTACCGGCACGGGAGACGAAAAACGCATCAAGCCCATACCTGCACTGCGATTGTCGTCGCTACTGATGGTTCGCGACGCCGTGTTGGCGGGTGCGGGCGCGGCGCTGCTACCGAAGCTCTTGGTCGAAGAAGACGTAACCGCCGGACGCTTGGCGCATTGGGGAACGGATACGCTTCCTTCCGTGGAAATCTGGGCACTGCGAAATTCGCGTCGCCTGGTCGGCGCAAAAGTTCGGGCATTTCTCGACGTGCTCGAGCAAGCATTTCCAGGAAGGGCATTTATACGGCCCGTGTAGCGCATTCAGCGCGTAGCTCTGTCCCCGATGAAAATCCACGCACTGATGGCACTCAATGCCGCCAGCGCCGAAGAAATAAGCATCACCCATCGAAAACCCGATACAAACGACGCGCTCACGGCCTGCTTCACGGCGATTGCCGTCGCAGCCGGATATCCGCTGGGGATCACGATCCCCGCAAGCTTCGCTCGCTGACCCACCACGGCGGACACCAATGCGGCGGGCGCATGCAAGCTTTGAAGTTCACGGTTCAACCTTGTGTTGAAAACAAGCACGAGCACAAATCCGAACAGCGCTATCGCCAGCAGCGCCGCGGCACGCGACACCGCGTTATTGATACCCGATGCCGTGCCTGTCAATTCGGTGGCGACCGCATTCATCACCGTCGTCGTCAGCGGCGCCACCGTGACGCTCATGCCGAGCCCCAGCATGCAAATGGCGGGAAAGAACGAAGTCCAATACGCGCTTGCATTGGAAGGCAGCGCGAACAACGCAAAGCCAACCGCCGCAATCGTCGGCCCGATGACCAGTGGAAGCTTGGACCCGAACCGATCCACCAAGCGGCCGGTCCAGCGTGACAACAGAAACATGATCGCGATAAACGGCAGCAACGCGGCACCCGCCGCCGTGGCACCGTAACCTTGCACCTGGATCAGGTTCAACGGCAAAAAGAACAGGCTTCCGCCCAGCGCCGCATACAGCAACAACGTCAGCACATTGGCACCCGCAAAATTACGCTCGCGGAAAAGCGACAACGGCATCATGGGCGATGCCGTGCGCATCTCCACGTAGACGAACAACAGCAGCGCCAACATGCCAGCAACGGCCGCGACACAAATCGGCACCGACGCCCAGCCACGCGCGGGCGCCTCGATAAAAGCGAATACCAACCCGGCCAGTCCGATCGTCACCAAGCCGGCACCCAGCACATCGACGGGGCCGGCATCTCCAATGCCCTTGCTCTCGGGTACCTTCGTCGCACATATCGCCAGCAACACGGCGCCCACGGGTGCGTTGATCAGAAAAGCCCACGTCCAGGAATAGTGTTCGACAAGAAAACCGCCAAGAACCGGCCCGAAAGCCGCCGTGATACCGCTGAATGCGGACCACGTCCCGATCGCCGCGCCCCGTTCCGATTGCGGAAACGTCGCGCTGATCAACGCCAAGCTACCCGGCACCAGCAATGCGGCACCGATACCTTGAATCGCGCGAGCGCCCATCAACATCCCCACACTTGAGGACAACGAACAACCGATCGAAGCCAGCGTGAACAACCCCGCGCCCATCATAAAGATCCGTTTGCGACCGAAACGATCTCCCAACGCCCCGCCTACCAGCAGCAACGACGCAAGAAACAACGCATAAGCCTCCATCACCCATTGCACATCCGCCGACGTAGCACTCAGCTCCCGCTGAATAGTCGGAAGCGCCACATTCACCACCGTGCCGTCGATAAACGCGAGGCTGGAACCAAGAATCGCGGCCACAAGCGTCCAACGTCGCAAGGGCGCCGAACAAGACGCCGCCGCTTGGCCATGAAAAATGATGCCCTCTTCGCAAGGCGGTTTTCCAATCTGGCTCATGACATTCACCGTCGTCGGAATTCGGCCGAGCTTACTCCGGCATGTGCGAAAGAGCTCAAAAGGATGAGCGGCTTTGCGGTGTAAATCGATGCGCAGCCGATATCGCAATGTCTGATCTTTGAGTGGGCACGAATCGGTGGCAAAGGCCATCTGCGAATGACTCGGACAAATATCCACTTGCCATATACTGGTGAGTATTAAGGGGGCAGTTGAATCGGTCGCCCCCTTACAACAAGGGAGAAATACTTCATGAAGACCCGTTTCGCTAGGATTGCCGTCACCGGACTGATGCTCACGATGAGTGCAGTGCCGTTTCAGTTGCTTACCACCTCTACTGCTTTCGCACAGGCCTCCGGTACGGCTGCGTCTGCCCCGATGACCAATGCAGATGTCGTTAAGTTGGCCAAGCTGGGTTTCGATGCCGGAGTGATCAAGGCGAAGATCGACGGAGCACCCGCCGTCAATTTCAAACTGGAGGTCGATGACCTCGTGAATCTGAAAAGCGCCGGGGTCTCCCAAGACGTCATATCCGAAATGCTAAAACGCGCCAACGGCGGTGCGGCAGGTTCGGGGGCGCCGCCCGCGGGCGCCATCATGGGAAATCCCACCGATGTCACGATGGTTACAACGGACGGCGGCAATGTGCACCTGCGCGGCATATCCGGCACCATCAGCACGACGAATGCCTTTGTCACCGTGCTGGAGCATTACAATTTCCCGGGCGTCTCGGCCACCACGCGCACACACGATGCGCGACCGTCGTTCATCGTCAACTCGCCTGACCAGCCGAAAGGGCGCATCTACATCGTGTCGGTCGAGGTGGACAGCGGCGACCAGGACCGCTCGCTAAAGTTGGGCAATTCCCGTTTTTGGGGCGGTATGAAGAACGTAGGCGCTCCGGATAAGGACAACCAGATTGCCTATGACGCGGTCGCCGTCGGCACTGGCAACCAGTGGAAACTGACGCCGACCAAAGACCTGAAACCCGGCGAGTACGGCCTGTACATGGGTGAGCTGTTCGACTTCGGTGTCGACAGGTAACGCCATTCGCTGTGTAGATAGCTAGCTGGGGATTCTCAAACAGGGAGCCATAACTGGCTCCCTTCCGCTCCGATCATTTTGCTGCGATCCCTTTCCGAAGGTATGAGCACATGGTATCCGTTAGGTGCCACTTGTCGGGGCGAGCCGACGCATTGTTCGCTTTCGACTGCGGATTCAGCCGGTCGATGCAGCATTCCTTCCGCTCACGCAGTCTTCAGTGTGTGGCATCGACCGGCTGAATTGGCAACCCAAAGCAGACGCTGCGCATATTAAAGACGGTGAGCTATTGCGCTTCCCTGTCGGATCCACAGCGAAGCTATTTCGCATCGCTCACGTAGGCATTCGCTAACGTGCCAAAGCACTCAGCACTGACAGATTGCGTGTTGGCTTTGTGGGATGGTTCGGTCGTCGGGCGTGCCCATCCTTATCGATGACACCGACACGCCCGACATGATGTGAAGTAACGCGGATCGCCGGAGTTACAGCTCTGACGACCCGCTGGCCACCACCAACTGATAGGAAGTCAATGATGGTTACGCTCGATCATAAGGCACCCGCACGCCCTCGTGCCCCCGCCGCGGTGCATCACCCCAACTACTTCACCGCCACGCCTTCGGCATGGTGTCGAGCCATCGTGGGC
>DATJMR010000202.1:0-4682 GCA_035508595.1 Dyella sp. | reverse complement strand
TACCTGCAAGAATGCTACGGCTCGAACAACCCGGCGGATGGCGAACCAAGCAGCTGGCACGGCACGGTTGTATCCGGCGAAATTGCCGAGCTCACCGACAACGGCGTCGGCATGGCGGGTATCGCATACAACGCAAAGGTGCTGCCGGTGCGCGTGCTGGGTCACTGCGGCGGTTACGACTCCGACATTTCCGATGCCATCGAATGGGCATCCGGCGGACACGTCGCTGGCGTGCCAGATCTCGCGCAACCCGCGCAAGTCATCAATATGAGCCTGGGCGGCCAGGGCAAATGCACGACCAGCACCCCCGAATACGCAGCTATCCAACATGCGATCGGCCGTGGCACGACCGTGGTGGTGGCGGCGGGCAATAGCTCGGCGGATGTCTCCAATTTCACACCCGCAAGCTGCCCGGGCGTCGTTGCCGTGGCCTCCAACGGCATCACGGGCAAGCGGGCGTTCTATTCCAACTACGGCGCCGGCATCACCCTTTCCGCTCCAGGCGGCGGCATTTACGCCAACGACGCGTCATCGGGACAACCGGTCAACAATGGGTTCATCTGGCAAGCCATCAACGATGGCGAGACGACACCCGATTACCCGACCGCCCCCAGCGACTACACCTATGGCGGTATGGCAGGAACGTCGCAAGCCGCGCCGCATGTCGCCGGCACGGTGGCGATGATGATTGGCGCCGTGAAAGCCGCCGGTTTGACCGCACCCACTCCCGCGCAGATCTCCGGCATGCTCGTAAAATCGGCACGTGCGTTCCCGGTGGCTGAAGATCACCCGATCGGTGCTGGTATCGTCGATGCATATGCCGCCGTCAATCTGGCTATCGGCAACGACAACGGCGGCGGCGACGACAATCAACAAGCGATCGCGCTGACCAAGGGAACGCTGCTTTCCGGCCAGAACCCGGCCACGGGCGGCACGCTGTATTCGATCGCCGTGCCAGCCTGCGCCACCATGTTGAACATCCGTACGCTGGGTGGCTCAGGCAGCGTGGCCCTGTACGTGAAAGCCGGTAGCGCGCCGGCAGCCGACGGCAGCCATGCCGATTTCACCTCCGCCAAGCCGGGTACCAGCCAGGCTGTCGTGGTTGCAACTCCGCAGGCCACCACCTACTACATCGAAGTTGTGGCACCGCAGGGCGGCAGCTACGCCAACATTTCCGTGCTGGCCGATTACAACCCGTAATGGGCAACTTCCCGCGGAAAACCCCGGCTTTTCCGCCGGGGTTTTTTCTGCGTGCCGGACTGCCAGGTACAAAAGGCCGCCTATAGCTTGCATTATCAAAATCGATCCATACTATAAAAATCAATAGACAACATCTATTATCAAGGCCATGAATCTTCGCGACCTCCACTATCTGGTTTCCCTGGCCGAACACCGGCATTTCGGGCGCGCGGCGGAGGCCTGCTTCGTCAGCCAGCCCACGCTCTCCACGCAGATCAAAAAGCTGGAGGAGGAACTGGGCGTCGCGTTGGTCGAGCGCACGCCGCGCAAAGTGTTGCTGACGGATGTAGGTCGCGAGATCGCGCACCGCGCACGCGAGGTACTCAACGAAATCGAACAGATCAAAGGCATCGCGCGGCGCACGGTAGATCCCGAGTCCGGAACCGTGCGGCTGGGCATCTTCCCTACGCTCGGTCCGTATCTGCTGCCGCACGTGGTGCCGATGGTGCGCGAGCGTTTCCCTCGCCTCGAACTTCTGTTGGTCGAAGAAAAAACCGAAACCGTGTTGCATCGCCTGCGCGAAGGGAAACTCGACGCAGGCATTCTCGCGCTGCCGATTCACGACGAAAGTCTGCACACCGAATTTCTGTTTGAAGAACCGTTTCTGCTGGCAGTGCCCCAATCGCATCCGCTCGCCAAACGTCCGCAACTGAAGCTCAGCGATCTTTCCGACCAAAGTTTGCTGTTGCTTGAGGACGGACACTGCCTGCGCGATCAGGCGCTGGAGGTGTGTCACATGGCGGGTGCCGGTGAAAAGAGCGGTTTCCGCGCCACCAGCCTGGAAACGTTGCGCCAAATGGTAGCGGCGAACGTCGGCATCACCCTGCTGCCAACGCTCGCGGTGAAACCGCCGGTGGCGCAAGCGCCCAATTTGCACCTTGTCCAATTCAGCGGTCAGCCGCCGAGCCGCCGCATTGCAATGGTGTGGCGCAAGAGCTCGGCCATGAGCAGCTTCCTCAAGCAACTGGCGGAAGTATTCAAGAATCTACCGCGCGATTTGCTCGATCCGCACGGCATCAACGCAACGCATACCAAGCGCCGTCGAACCGCTTAGCGTGCTGCATCACACCATAGTTGCGGTCAATCGTCTTCATAAAAACAATCAATTTCTTAATTGCTCTGCGTGGCGTTACGCTCGGACGATACGACCGACGAGGTCGCTCTGAATTCCCTCTCAAGCCCAACGCCACGAGGTGATGTCATGAGCAAGCTGAAAGGCTCCAAGACGGAGCAGAGTCTGAAAGATGCGTTTGCCGGCGAGTCGATGGCCAACCGCCGCTATCTCTATTTTGCGTCGAAAGCCGATGTAGAAGGCTACAACGACGTCTCCGCGGTATTTCGTTCCACCGCCGAAGGCGAAACCGGCCACGCGCACGGCCATCTGGAATACCTGGAGCAATGCGGCGATCCTGCTACCGGCAAACCGTTCGGCGGCACCAAGTTGAATCTCGAAAGCGCCATCGCCGGCGAAACCCACGAGTACACCGATATGTATCCGGGTATGGCGAAAACCGCGCGCGACGAAGGTTTCGACGAAGTCGCCGACTGGTTCGAAACGCTCGCCAAAGCCGAACGCTCGCACGCCAACCGTTTCCAGAAGGCGCTTAACGAACTTTGATCTGTCGCGTCGACAAGCTCTCGATGGTTTGTCGCGTGATGGCCAACGCCCCTCCCTGCTCACCAGGGAGGGATGGAGGGGACAGGCCGCGCTCAGCGTATTGTCTTCTTCCGTGTCTGGCGCGCTCATGCCGAGGGAGCAGCGCGCCGTGAATCGTGGCAACTCCATCGGAGGCAGAAGCTATGGCAGAACCCACTGGCACTGCCCGCGAAGGCAGCCTGGAAGCGCCCACTCGTCACCCTTTGGATTGGACGAACCCCGAGTTTTGGGACGCCCAAGCGCTTAATGCCGAGCTGGAACGCGTCTTCAATATCTGCCACGGCTGTCGCCGATGCGTGAGCCTGTGTCATGCCTTTCCTACGCTGTTCGATTTGATCGACGCTTCCGAGTCGATGGAAATCGACGGTGTCGCCAAAAGCGATTACGGCAAGGTCGTGGAGCAATGCTACCTGTGCGACCTTTGCTATCTGACCAAATGCCCCTACGTGCCGCCGCATCCGTGGAATGTGGATTTTCCGCACCTGATGCTGCGCGCCAAAGCGGTGGAATTTCGCGAACACGGCGCGCCGCTATCCGCCCGGATTCTCTCCAATACGCGCGCCGTCGGCAAAATCGCATCGATTCCAGTGGTGGTGCAAACCGTCAACGCAGCGAACAAAAGCAAGACCGCGCGCAAACTGCTCGAACGAACGATGGGTGTGGACGCGCAAGCGCGCGTACCGACCTATTACACGCCCACTGCACGCAAACGCCTGCGCAAGCTCGAGGGCACGGGCGACGCCGAACCTGCCGGGCGCACCCGCGGCAAAGTAGCCATCTTCGCCACCTGCTATTGCGATCACTCCGAACCGGGTGTCGTGGAAGATCTCGCCACGGTGTTTCAACACAACGCGATCCCCGTGCGCCTGGTCGAACAGGAAAGCTGCTGCGGCATGCCGAAGTTTGAACTCGGCGATTTGGAGACGGTGCGCAAATACAAGGAACGCAACATTCCCGTTCTCGCCAAGATGGCACGCGAAGGCTGGGATTTCACCGCCGCGATCCCGTCCTGCGTATTGATGTTCAAGCAGGAGCTGCCGCTGATGTTTCCTGACGACGCGGACGTGGCGCTCGTGCGGGATCGTTTCTTCGATCCGTTCGAATATCTGGCCGAGCGCCACAAAGCCGGATTGCTGCTCACCGATTTCAAGCAATCGCTGGGCAAGGTTGCGTGGCAGGTGCCGTGCCATCAACGTGTGCAGAAGATTGGCCCCAAAACGAGCGAGATTCTGCAGTTGGTCCCCAACACCGAAATCACGACCATCGAACGCTGCTCCGGGCACGATGGCACCTACGGCGTCAAGCATGCGACTTACGCGCTTTCGCGCAAACTCGCCAAGCCGGTCGAAAACCGCGTGGCGCAAGCCGAAGCGACGCACTTTACCAGCGATTGCCCGATGGCCGGCAGCCACATCGCGCACGGCTTGGGCGACAAACCTGCCGCGGAACATCCGCTGACGCTTTTGCGCAAGGCCTACGGCATCTGACGTTTTCCATCTGCCTAGAGACTATCGATGCAAACTTCGCCACACGACATACAGGCCATGAGAAAACTACAGCGACACGATCTGTTTTCGCTCGAATCGTACGCCGCGCAGCGCCAGGAGTTCCGTGCACGCGTTATGTCGCATAAAAAAGCGCGCAGCGTGCATCTCGGCGAGCACCTCAACCTCACTTTTGAGGACAAGCTCACCATTCAATACCAAATCCAGGAAATGCTGCGCATCGAGCGTATTTTCGAGGCAAAGGGCATCGAGGAGGAACTGGAAGCCTACAACCCGCTGAT
>DATJMR010000201.1:0-18986 GCA_035508595.1 Dyella sp. | reverse complement strand
CGCACGCTCGCTTATGTAAGCCAGTTTCTGCGCGTGATTCCGCGCGTGCCGGCGCTCGATATCGTGGCCGAACCGCTGCTGCAAACGGGCGTGGACGGCCCGCAAGCGCGCGACCGCGCCGGCGACTTGTTGCGCCGGTTGAATGTGCCGGAGCGTTTGTGGGCATTGCCGCCCAGCACGTTCTCCGGCGGCGAACAGCAGCGCGTGAACATCGCGCGCGGACTGATCGTGCGTCGCCCGATTCTGCTGCTGGACGAACCCACCGCATCGCTGGATGCCGAAAACCGCGACGTCGTGGCACAGCTGCTGGCGGAAGCGCGCGCCGCCGGTTCGGCGGTGCTCGGCATCTTCCACGACGAGGACATGCGCGATCGTGTCGCTACGCGGCTGTTCCCGATGCAAGCGCTCGAAGCGGCCTGATTTCGGTTTGAACCTTTCCACTTTCCGTCGAGACCACCATGAACGATTTAGCTCTCACCAACGCCCGCATCGTGCTCGACGACGGCGTTATCCACGGCACTGTGATCGCACGCAACGGGGTGATCCGGCTGGTTGACGAAGGTTCGACGCAGGCGCCGAACGCCATCGATTGCGAAGGCGACTACATCATTCCCGGTCTGATCGAACTGCACACGGACAATCTGGAAAAGCATCTTATGCCTCGTGCCGGCGTGCTGTGGCCGTCGATTCCCGCCGTGCTGACGCACGATGCGCAAGTGGTGGCCGCGGGCATCACCACCGTGTTCGATGCGCTGTCGGTGGGCGACGTGGAAGAAGAGAGCGTGCGCATCGATACCTTGCGCAGTACTTACGACGCGATTCTCGAAGGCCAATCCACCGGCGCGTTGCGGGCCGATCACTGGATTCACCTGCGCTGCGAACTGGCATATCCGCGCCTGCTCGAAACCTTGGAACCTTTGATGGATCACGGCAGCGTGCGGCTTATCTCGCTGATGGATCACACGCCCGGCCAGCGCCAGTACCGCGATATCGAGCAGTACCGCAAGTACTACAGCAAAAACCACATGACCTGGACGGAAGAGGAATTCGCCGAGGTCGTGAAGCGCCGCACCGAGCAGCAGGCCCACTACAGCGCCAAACACGAAAGCGCGGTGCTCACCATGATCCACGGCCGCAACATGGTGCTGGCCAGCCACGACGATACCGATGCGCAGCAGGTGGAACACGCGCGCAACATTGGCGTGACGATTTCGGAATTTCCTACCACGCAAGAAGCCGCCGATGCCGCGCATGCGCACGGACTTACCACGGTCATGGGTGCGCCCAATGTCGTGCGTGGCGGCTCGCACTCGGGCAATGTCGCGGCACTGGAGCTGGCGCGTACGGATCGACTGGACATGCTGTCGTCCGACTACGTGCCCGCCAGTTTGCTGCACGGCGCGTTCATTCTGCACAAGCAGGCTGGCTGGACGATGCCCAAGGCGATGGCGACGGTAAGCCGCAATCCGGCGAAGGCGCTGGGCTTTGACGATCGCGGCTCGTTGAAGACGGGCATGCGTGCCGATGTGGTGCGTATGCGCGATGTGGACGGATTGCCGATCGTGCGCAATGTTTGGGTGAATGGGCAGCGGGCGTTCTGACGATGTTTTCGCATGGGCGGTGCATTCCCTCAACACGCCGCCTTTGCCCCACCGTCATTCCGACGAAAGCCGGAATCCAGTTTCAATGCGTCGTGCGAAGCACGCGACATAAAAAAGTTTATGTGTCCTTCGGACGCAAATTTAGACTGGATTCCGGCCTTCGCCGGAATGACGTGAGGCGAAATTAGCATCACGGAAAAACGCATATTCTTCCGGCCGTTTTCCTCTAGAACGTTTCAATCGCTTCATGCGATGCCCTGTAAACGTTCCCATCATCCAACGCACTCACGCGGCGCAATTTCATGCGTGCATGTCATCGTTCATACGTCCAAAAGACATCGCGTTGCCACACGCCTGTTTCGCCGCGAATGCGGCCGTCGGCAACAGGTATAGACAGCTATCCAACTTGGCTAGACCACGTCATAAGCGTTTCATCGCGGTTGTCTAGTCTTTCAAGGGTCGCAGTACCAGGCATTCATGCCGGCGCCGCCCGGCGACTACAACCTTTGGGGATAGCATCTTGAAGATCAATCCAATCACCTGCGCGGTGTTGGCCGCGCTCGCGATGAGTCGCGTGTGCTACGCGGACGACGCCACACAACCCGCTCCGGTTACGCAACCGGCAGCGGCCACGCAACCGGCCAACGCATCCAATGCGGCAACGCTCGGCACCGTAACGGTAACGGCGCAGCACACCGCCCAAGACATGCAGGACGTGCCGATCACGCTGCAGGCCTTTACCGGCAACACACTGCAGCAGTTGAGCGTTACCTCGTTCAACGACCTGATCAAATACCTGCCCAACGTGACGTTCGCCGCCAACGGTCCGGGCCAGGGCAATATCTACATGCGCGGCCTGAGCACCGGCTTCCTGGGCAACCAGTCCAGTGCATCCATCGCTCCGTTTCCGAATGTGGCCGTCTACCTGGACGACCAGTCGATGCAGTTTCCTGCGCGCAATCTCGACATCTACATGGCCGACATGGAGCGCGTGGAAGTGTTGGAAGGCCCGCAGGGCACGCTGTTTGGCGGCGGCGCCGAAGCCGGTGCGGTGCGTTACATCACCAATAAGCCGAATCTGGAGCGCTTCGGCGGCAGCGCCGAAGCCAGCGTAGGCGTCACGTCCGGCGGCGCGCCGAACAATTCCGCCAACGCGGTGTTGAACTTGCCGATCATTCCCGGCACGTTCGCGGTGCGCGGCGTGATCTTCAACGATCACCAGGGCGGCTACATCGACAACGTGCCGAGCACGTTTACGCGCCAGCCCACCGACGGCGGCGGCGCGATGGCGCCGTACGTTGCCGCCGGTGCCACGCCGGTTGCCAACAACTACAGCGTTGCGCAAAACGATTGGAATCCGGTGGACTACCAGGGCGCCCGTTTGTCCGCGCTGTGGAAGATCAACGACAACTGGAACTTCCTGATCGCCGAGAGCTATCAGAACCTGGACGCGAAGGGTCAATCGTCCACCTACCCGGTCGGCGCCGACGGGCAGAAACTCGGCACCGATCAGATCACCGCGTTCGTGCCCGGCTGGAACAACGACCACTACAGCAACACCGCGTGGACCTTGAACGGCCAGATCGGCGATCTCTCGCTCGTGTATACCGGCGGCTACACCAATCGCCATATCAGCGAGCAGCAGGATTACACCAACTACTCGCGCAGCGCGGGCGGCATGTATTACAGCTGCACGGGCACGTCGGCCGGCTTGTCCAGCGCCGGCAAGCCGATCTGCTACTCGCCCATCGGTTACTGGAACGATCACGTCAACAGCACGCACGAAAGCCACGAGCTGCGCTTGAACACGCCGGACGATTATCGCTTCCGCGTTGCCGGCGGTTTGTTCTACGAAGATTTCAACATCGACGATCACATGGACTTCGACTACAAGACCATTCCGTCCTGTACGCCGACCAATCTCGCCACGGCGCTCGCCGGCGGCTATCCGTGCGTGGCCGATGCGATGTCCTCGCCGGGCGTCACGCTGCCGGACAACACCGCGTTCGGCGAAGTGGAACAGCGCGGCTACAAGCAGGAAGCGGCGTTCGCTTCGCTGTCCTACGACATCATCCCGGATGTGCTGACGGTGACCGGTGGCACGCGCTATTACCACTACTCCGAATGGCAGACCGGCACGGAGTTCTACACCACGTCGGCGCAGGTGAACGTTCCCAACGGCACGTATGTGGGCAACGACACCGTGATGGA
Source organism: Dyella sp. (assembly GCA_035508595.1). GTDB lineage: Bacteria > Pseudomonadota > Gammaproteobacteria > Xanthomonadales > Rhodanobacteraceae > Dyella_B. The sequence goes on along the minus strand of DATJMR010000201.1, from coordinate 15,174 downwards.
TTATCACAAGTCGTATCACGGCTTTAAGAGCCGCGCGAACATCCTGTGGCATATCACGCCCAACGCGATGGTGTATTACACCTTCTCGCAAGGTTTCCGTCCGGGCGGTTTCAACCGCACCACGTCGGGTGTGGCCAAGCTCGATGGCGTCGCGCAGTATCAGAAGCCGATCAGCTACGCCCCCGATACGCTCACCAACAACGAACTGGGCTTCAAGACCACGTTCTTCGACGACCGCCTGCTGTTCAACGGCTCGGTGTACGACATGCGCTGGGACAACGTGCAGATGCAGTTCTTCAACCCGTTGGTGCTGGGCAACACCACCTTCGCGGTGAATGGGCCGAACTACAAGGTGGACGGTATCGAGCTGCAGTTCCAGGCGCGCATTACCGACGGGCTCACGATCATGGGCTCCGGGTCGCTCAACCACGCCAAGCAGACCAACTCGCCCTGCCTTTACAACAACATCGTCGGCTCAGCCAACTACAACTCCTGCATCGTGGAAACCGGCGCCATCGGCGCGGAGACCCCGTTCGCCAATCCGTTCGGCGAAATCGGCAGCGTGCCGGCGTTCTCGCCCCGCTCTCAGTACAACATGCGTGCGCGTTACGACTGGACCTTCAACGGCGGCTTCAAGGCGTTCGCCCAGCTGGGCTTCAACCGCACCGGTTCGATGTACAACCAGCCGGCCACGTATCCGAGCGGCGCGGGTGTCACCGACGTCACGACGGTGGAATTGCGCTACCTGCAAGGCGGCTACACCACCGTCGACGCGTCGATCGGCGTGTCCAAGGACAACTGGGACGTGTCGCTCTACGGCACCAACCTGACCAACAACCACGCCAGCGTGTTCACCTCCTCCGCTCAGTTTATCGAGTCGGAAGTGCCGATTCGCCCGCGTGTGATCGGCGTGAAGGTCGGCTTCAAGTTCTAATCGGCCCGCCATCGGGCAGACGCACCTAAAATGGGGCGGGCGTGAAGCCCGCCCCCGTTTTTTATGGTTTGAATGCATGAACGCTACGGCAACCGACCCAACCCCCTCGCCGCACGAATGCGCCATCGCTCGCATCCGCCAGCTGCATGCCGAGGGACAGCATGCGCAAGCCTTGCAGGCGGCCCAAGCCATGCTGGGCGAGGTGCCGGATCACTACGAAGCGCTTTACCTCCTCGCGCGCGCGCAGCGTTATCTGGGGCAGATCGATGCCGCCCTGCAAACGCTCGCACACGTGGAGACGCTACGCCCTCAATTCAGCCGCCTGCATGAGGAGCGCGGTCACTGCTATGTGGTGATGCGCGATGCGCCACGCGCGATCGATGCGCTGCTGCGCGCCGTCAATATCAACCCGGCACTGCCTTCGAGCTGGAACCTGCTCGAAGGCCTTTATCGCATGACCGGCGACGACGCCAACGCCGCGACAGCCGGCGCACACGTTGCCACGCTCAAGCGGTTGGCGCCCGATGTGGTGAGCGCGACCAGCCATTTCTCGGATGGCGAACTCGATCCCGCCGAGCGCATCATCCGCGCCTACCTGCTCAAGGTCGGTAACGATGTGGAAGGCATGCGCCTGCTTGCGCGCATCGGCCTGGCGCGCGACGTGCTCGACGACGCCGAGCTGTTGCTTGAGGCGGTGCTGAAGATCGCGCCGGGTTATCGCGCGGCACGCTACGACTATGCATGCGTGCTGTTCGAGCGGCATCGGTACCAGCAGGCGTGCGAGGAGATCGAAAAACTGCTCGCGATCGAGCCCCATCATCTGGACTACCGCACCTTGTATGCGAGCGCCAGCGTTGGCCTGGGCGAACACGATCGCGCCATCGCGCTGTACCAAAAGCTGCTGCAGGAAGCGCCGGGCGCGGCCGATCTGCATCTGTCGTTGGCGCATTCGCTGAAAACCCAAGGGCGGCAAGCCGAAGCGATCGATGCCTATCGCGCGGCAACGACCGCGCGCCCCAACTTTGGCGATGCGTACTGGAGTCTCGCCAATCTCAAGACCTACCGTTTCCGGGACGACGAGATCGTGCGCATGTGCGCACAAGAGGCATCGCCGACCACGCCGCTGGTCGACCGTTATCACCTGTGCTTCGCGCTTGGCAAGGCGTTTGATGACCAAGGCGACCCCGCCCGATCGTGGCATTACTACGAGCAAGGCAACGCGCTAAAACGCTCCGAAAGCCGCTATCGTTCCGAGATCATCGAAACCAATACGCGCAGGCAGATCGAGATCTGCACGCGCGAGTTCCTGTCTGCGCGTGCAGGCGTTGGCGATCCGAGCGCGGAGCCCATATTCATCGTTGGGCTGCCGCGCGCGGGCTCCACGCTGATCGAGCAGATTCTCGCCTCGCACTCGCAAGTGGAAGGTACGCAGGAGCTGGCCGACATACCGCGCATCGTGCTCGACTTGCAGGGGCGCGACCCCGATCTGGACGACCCGCGTTATCCTGGCGTGCTGGCCGATATGCAGCCGGACGATTTCCGCAAGCTCGGCGAAAAATACCTGCGCGACACGCGCATCTATCGCCGCGGCAAACCTTATTTCATCGACAAGATGCCCAACAACTTCCGGCATCTTGGCTTGATTCATCTGATGCTGCCGAACGCAAAGATCATCGATGCGCGGCGCGAACCCATGGCGTGCTGCTTCAGCAATCTCAAGCAGTTGTTCGCAACGGGCCAGGAGTTCACGTATGGCAGCGAAGATATCGCGCGTTACTACCGCACTTATCTCGATCTGATGCGGCACTGGGACGTGGCCCTACCCGGTCGCGTGTTGCGCGTGTATCACGAAGACGTGGTCGACGACCTGGAAGGCAATGTGCGCCGCATGCTCGATTTCTGCGGCCTGCCGTTCGAAGCGGGTTGCCTGGAATTCCACAAAACCGCGCGCAGCGTACGCACCGCCAGTTCCGAGCAGGTGCGCCGCCCGATTTTCCGCGACGGCCTCGACCAGTGGACGAAATACGCCACGCAGCTGGCGCCGCTCAAGGACATGCTCGGCGATGCGTTGGTGCGCTATCGCGCATCGTGATGTTGTCGCGTGCACACGGGTCTTATCTGGCCAACGTGCTCATGGCGTTATATGTACCAGCCGAAGTGACTCCATATCGTCGATAGGTTCTTGTGCATGCCCCGGCAGATAAAGATCGGCCGCTGATTTTCGTAAGGCATGGCGTACTGCACGCCAAACTGATCCACCACTTCGACGCTGTCGCAAAGGCGTGACCACCGCTGTGGATCGCCACCGATGTGAATCACCACACTGCCGTCGTGTCCGCGCGGACCCCACAGAAAATATTGATTCTGCCCGCTGATGGCGGGCGGTAGCCCGGCGTCGCGGCCGTAGACGTCGATGGCGGCGGCTTCGCCGTAATTGGAACCGAAGATGGCTGCGTTCTGTTGCTGATCCGCGGGCAGCGCGCGATAGATCGCCGTTACTTTGGTGGCCAGTTCGCGCCAGCCCAGCTCGTCTGAGAACACTTGTGTCAGCGGCGCGCCGATGCCGGCGATTTCATCCGGCGGCGGGCGCAGATGCGTGCGATCGAGAAAGTGCGCAAGCGCCGGCGGACTGAGCACCGGCAACACGACCGGCAACACGATGGCCATTTGCGCGGTGGCCAGCAGCATCCACGCGCCGAGCAGCCATTTGTTGATCTGCCGGCAGGCGACCGCGCCGATGGCGAACATGGCCGGGTAGGCGCCGAACAGGTAGTAATCCTTGCCGCCGCTGATTTGATCGATCACGGTCGCCGCGATCAGCGCGATCGCGAGAAACCGCAAAGGCTTCAACGACGGCGACGCAAACGGCGCGATCACGCCGGTAATCCACAACGGGGCCAGCACCAGGTTGAGTGCAAGTATCTGGTGGATTTCGAAACGTACCGGACCGCCGCGCAAATTGGTCGGCGCGTGATCGGCGACCAGGGTGAGAAACGGCCATCCATGCAGCGCTTGCCAGGCCACACTTGGCAACGCGATCAGCGCGGCGATCCCGACGCCGATCCAGCATTCCCGCCAGCGCAGTATCCGGCGCGCCGGCGTCGCCAGCAGGCCTATAAACAAGGCGAGCAGCCATATGACGATGCCGTACTTGGCTTGCATGGAAATACCGGCTACGACACCCGCCCAGATCAGCGCGCGCGGCTGGTTGCGCAGCCACGCATAGGTGAGAAAAAACGCGCTTGCCGTCCACGTCAACGGCTCGAACGTTGCCGTAGTGAGTGTGGTGGTCAGTCCCGTCAGCGCAGGCGTCAGCGCCGCTGCCAGCGACACCACGATTTGCGCGCGCGCATCGCCGCCAAGCAGACGTGCAAACGCCGCCGAAAGCGGGACCAATGCCGCCGCCGCCGCCACGGCCGGCCATCGCAGCAGCCATACATGGATACCAAATAGCTGGGTGGCCGCCGCCAGCAAAGGGACGAGTGGCGGTTGATCAACGTACCCGAACGCCGGGTGGCGCCCGCAAACGATGAAGTACAGCTCGTTGCGAAAGATGTCGTACTGCCCCGCGCACGCCAGGTGCAGCACCGCCACGACGGCGGTGATAGCCCAGACCCACGGCGACAGCGCCCCACTCGCCGATACCCGATTCCCTGGCGTTGACATAAAGTGCCTACCCCTGGTGATGATGCCGAAGCCACGATGACCCGTTCGGAAAATATAATACGCATTGCGTATTACTTTCAAGCATGAAACCTGCTCAAGACATCGCCCTTCTTACGCGTGCCGTGCTGCGCCTGGCGCGCCGCCTGCGTACCGAGCGCGCCGACCCCCAGCTGGGCCGCTCAGCGCTGGGCATGTTGGCCACCTTGCATCGCGAAGGCGCGATGACGGCCGCCCAGCTGGCGAAACAGGAGCAACTCCAGCCGCAATCGCTCAGCCGCCTGATCGCATCGATGACCAAGGACGATCTGATCGCGCGTCGCCCGCACGACCTCGATGGACGCGCCATCATTTTGGAAATCACTTCCAAAGGCCGCCATGCCCTGGCCCGCGACATGAACGCGAGCCGCGAGTGGTTGCATCAAGCGATGGCCGCACAACTCACCCCGGCCGAACAGAAACAGTTGTTGCAGGCGGCAGAGCTGATGCTGCGCCTGGCTCATAAGGACGACACGGCGGCCGACGATTAGCCGATCGGCCACGCCTTTGCCGCCGTCGGCGCGCTAACTCGCGCATGCGCCAACCGCTTGCGTGGCATCCGGCGTCCCGACAATGCGCCGCGCGAAACGACGGCGCAGCCACCGATTCAGCGGATCGCCGCAAAAGCGCGCCATTCCCCACGCCAGCATCGCCGACAGCACGAAAAATACGGCGAGCATGGGAAGTTTGTGCGCCACCGCCATGGTTCCCCTGGGCACCCGTTCCACGATGATGCCCAGCACGATGATATGGAAGAGATAGAGCTCGTAGCTGTGCGCGCCCAGCCACGCCAACGGACCGCCCAATCGGCGCGCGAAACCGCCCGCCGGCAGCCCGGATACAACGATTAGGAACGAGGCGGCTGCCATACCCAGCCATGTCGCGCCGAGCGCTTCGTTTCCATGGATGCCGCGCAGATAGATCCAGCCCATCGCGAGGCACGCCAGCAAGGCAAGCAGGCGTCGCCAGGCGCCGATCAGCTTGACGTGTTTTGCCACGATCGCCGCAACGCAGCCGTAGGTCAGCATATCCACGCACGCCAGGTTGCCGTACATGAAATACAACTCGTTGTCTTGGTAGATCTGGCGATACACAGGCGCGATCGCCACAAAAATGCACGCCAACACGATCAGCTGCCATCCCCGGCGCGATACGAGCAGCACCAGCGGATACAGCAGATAGAACACCTCCTCGACCGACAACGACCAATAGATGTTCATGGCGTAGTTGAAATAGCCGACCGCCTCCATCAGTACGTTGTGCCAAAACGTCAGTACGGACAGGTCCGCGATCACGAAAAATCCGACGCCCAAGTGAGTGTGATGCGCTACGTTGGAGAAATTCGTGAGCCCGGCCAAACCCAACGCCGTGATCGCCGCCAGGGCGATCATCACGAGCGGATAAAGCCGAAAGAAGCGAAGCTTGTAAAAATGCACCACGTCGATGCCAGCGAGCGACCCGTAGCGGCCAAGCATGTTCGAGGTGATCAGAAACCCGGAGACCACGAAAAAGATATCGACCCCATAGTTGCCGTTGTAGAAGATCGCGCGCAATGTCGATACCGGCACCCAATCCTGCAGCGGGCTCGATTGAAGCCGGTAAGACAAACTGTAATGCAGCAGCATCACCAGCACGATGGAGATACCGCGCAGCATGTCGATATAAAGGTTGCGTCCTTCGCGGTTCGTACGCGATTCAACGAGTGCAGTCATCGGTACTCGGCTCCCCAAAACGTCATAGGCTGATCATTCCTTCGCGTTATCGATGCTGGGATGGGTTTGCGCCGAACTTGCTCAAGCGTGTTGCTTGAGAAGCTCGGCGCGCAACAGATCCTTGGGTCGCCCGAAACACTCGAACATGGAAATCAGTTCGGCGCGTGCTGGAACGAACAGTTCCGTATTGCTCAACACGATAGCGTGTCTGGTAGCAGGCAGCATGCGGACCCATCCCTGTTGCGTGCGTACTTGGAAGTTCGCCATGAATTCCACGGTAAGCGGTAGACCGTTCCATCGGGCAAACCACTCCGAATGAAAATGGTCGTGTGAAGTACCCGCCGCCGGCCTTATTCCCAAGGTTCGGACAAGATGCGCGGTGTCGCCCAGATCCACCAGCACATCCACATCGGCGACGCGCCGCTCTGTTGCACCGTAAAGCGCCGCCGCCGCGCCCGAGATGATCCACCACGGCGCGATGGCACTTCGCAGCGCGGACGCCACCGCCAGCAGTGTCTCTCTCAGCTCTTCGGCGTTTTCCAGGATAGGCGTATCCGTCTCCTTGAACTTCATTTGTTTAGTTGATGCGTCTTGGCGTAGTCCTGATGCAGGAAATTGGCGGCGGGGAAGCACGCCGGTGGATTGACGTTGGTGAGCACGATGACGGTTTCGCCGGTATGCGGATAGGTGCGCACATCATTGCAAACACCGCTGGCGGAGCCACCATGCCCCCAACGAAAGTCGCGCTCAAGATGGCCGGGGCCATAGTCGGTCGCAAAAAAGCCAAGTCCCATATACATGCGATAGGTCTTGGTTGCCTCTGCGAAGAGCGCGAGAGGAATAAGCTTCCCGGACTGCAAAGCTTGAACGAATCGATACATGTCGCCCGCGGTGGATGCCTCGCCGCCCGCCGGAAACCCGGGCAACGTTTCGCAATTGAACGCCAGCTTGCCATGGTCGGTGGTGTAACCCACGGCGAGGTTTGGGTCAGTGGTGGTGCAGTCGATAAATCCGGTGTGCGCCATCCCGGCCGGTTCAAAGATATGGTGGCGCAGGTAGCTCTGGAAATCCTCTCCGGAGACGACCTCAACCATGCGGCCTAGAACGACGAACCCAAAATTGCTGTAAACCTGCTTTGTCCCTGGCGGAAATGCCGGCGGCTGATCGCTCTCCAGCGCGACCATGTCGGCCACACTGTGTACGCGCGCGCGATTGGCCGCATTTTCATTGCCTAACAACGCGGCATCCCCGGCGCCGCTGGTGTGCGTCAGCAACTCGCGGACGGTGACCCCGTCGGCAAAACCGCGATTGGGATAGTCCTTCAGTACATCGCCTACGTGGGTATCCAGCGAAAGCCGCCCTGCCGCGACCTGTTGCAACACGGCCACGCTGGTGAACATCTTGCCGGCCGAGGCGAGATTGAATCTCGTGTCCAGCTTGACGGGGTCGTCGCCTTTGACGTCGCGCTTTCCGTATGCCTTCTCGAACAATATACGGCCGTCGCGCGCTACCAACACGACACCCGAAAACGTATGGGCCTTGGTCAAATCGGATGTAAAGCTGTCGAGTCTTGCAAGCGCCGCTTTATCCGGCTGCGGCGGTTCGGTGCCGCCTTCGGCGAAGGCCGAAGCCGAAAGCATCGTCAAACCGAACCATCCACACCAACACGCCATCCTGCTTGCTGCTGCGCGCATACGCCATCTCTTCAGAATGTAGGGGAGTCGTTCTTGTAAGCTGACGGTTACTGCTTTTTTTATTCGGATGATTTATTTGAAACGAACCGATACCACGACCAATGGAAAGGTCGCGACCGGCATTAAATCAGATAATCGGTCTTTTTGGATTTGCTCGTACGTCGTAAGGATAGGGAAGGCATCATCCGCTCGGCGGCTCTGCTTCGATCGCAGGCACGTTCCTGTCGATGCCTTGGCGTTTAGAATCAAAGCGGCAACCGTTTTACGTGTCCCTCTGCACCATAGAGAAACAGCCCAAGGAGCTGCAAGCTATGAAAAAGAGCGCAACGAGCAAGAGCCCATCCCCTTCTCAGCTGATCGACGCGAGGATCGAGGCATTGGGCGACTGGCGCGGGGAAACGCTGGCCCGCGTCCGTGCACTGATCAAGCAGGCCGACCCCGAGGTGGTGGAAGAATGGAAGTGGCGCGGCGTACCGACGTGGTATCACGATGGCATGATTTGCACGGGCGAAACCTACAAGAGCGCCGTGAAGCTGACGTTCGCCAAGGGCGCGTCGCTCAAAGATCCGGCGGGCCTGTTCAACGCCAGCCTGGATGGCAACGTCAGGCGCGCCATCGATATTCACGAAGACGATAAACTGAACGCCGGCGCGTTCAAAAAACTTATTCGCGCCGCCATTGCCTTGAATAAAGCATCGGGCAAATAGCCGAACGCGACATTCGCATCAGGGATAACAGGGGATCCTATGAATCAGTTTTTCGAGTTGCGCCACTCGTTGTGGCGCAATGCCGTGCTGTTTGCGCTGTGCCTGGCGTTCACGCTGCCCATTTTGCTTTCGCATATGTGGAACATCTGGTACGGCGCCCTGTTTTTCGGTCTCGGAAGCGTCCTGTTCGGCCACCGGACTTTCGACCGGCGCGTAAAGGTTCGAATCGACGAGCGTGGCATCCGGGATTTCCGGTCCAGTCGATGGGGCCTGATCGCCTGGGAAGACATCCAATCGTTCGAATTCACCCAGATCAAAGGCAATTACTACCTGTATTGCGTACCGCGCGACCCGGCCAAGTTTCATCGGCCATCGACCAAACTCGGCCAATGGATCGAGCGGAAAGCAGGATTCAAAATGGCGGTTTCGTTGCAAAACATGGCCGTCGATATCGCGGCGCTCAGTGCGTTTATGCGCCAGATGATTGCCTCCCCTCCCATGCGCCAGCGACGCCCAACATCGTTGGAAACCGCGAGATTGCGCAGCTCGCACGGTGAAGCGGATCTAAACCTTTCGCCCACTCACGGCATCGTAGTGACCATGGTTTTCACCGATGACAAGGACTTCCGAATGATTCGATGCCGTTTTGTGCTCGGGGCTGTGCTCGTTCTCTCCTCGACGCTATTCACCCTTGCGCCTGAACAACCTCCGAACCGCTTGCCGCCTCGGTTTATCTCCATGCGCAACAACGGGTCGTCGTTGCGGCAGGTCGGGGGCTCAATCTGTATTGAGTGGGAGAAGGCAGTCCCATCGTGCTGTTCGACTCGGGATTGGGCGACGGCACGTTGAGCTGGCGTGGCGTGCAGGGAGAAATCGCCAAAACGACGCGGGCATGTTCCTACGACCGCGCCAACTATTTCTTCAGCGACGCCGTCGATCGCCGGGCCACGGCGCAAGCAGCCGTCGACGATATGCTGGCGTTGATCGATCGCGCGCACCTCGGCGATCGCGTTGTGCTCGTCGGTCATTCGCGCGGCGGATTGAACGCGCGGCTTTTCACCTACGAGCATACGAATCGTGTGAGGGGACTGGTACTTGTGGACCCCACCGTCACGGAACAATTGGCCCGGCGACCACGGCCAACTACGTCCACAAGTACGAAAATTATTTGTCGCGCGGCCAGCAATTGGAAGATTGCCATCGCGCAGCGCTACAGCACGACTTGCAACCCGAAGGCGCGGATCCGTTGAAATGCCTGGACGATTTCGGTACGCAACAAGACCCGCGCGAACAAGCCTTGGCTCGCGCGATCCGGTCCATGGAGACGCAGCCCGCCTATCAGGCGACCTTGTTCTCCGAACGACAGCACCTGTTTTATCCGGTGGATGAGCGTGGGGATTCGACCGACGGGCTTAGCATTGCGCAAGCGCATCACGCACTCGGCGACCTGCCCTTGGTGGTTATCTCGGCCGATTGGTTCAAATCGGCGACCTTCAAAGGAACGCCGACAGCCGAGCAGCGACAGTTTCTGGCATGGAATTCAAATCAAATGCGCGACATCGCCAAGGAGTCGACGCGTGGCGCCTTCGTCCGTGTGGCAAGCCGGCACTATGTGCAGAAGGAGCGGCCTGACGTGGTGATCGCTGCGATCGAGCATGTGATCGATCTGTCGCGCCAACCTGCCCAGCGTTAGAAACCCGCGACGCTCCATCGGGACATACGCCGCGCTTAGGGGCAACCCAATTCCGTGTACGCCTGATTCATCTGCCGATGCGTAAGCCCGCGCTTGAGGAGTTCCTCGTCCGTCATGCGTCCCTTGAAAAGGGCGTTTTTGCAATTGAGCCATTTGCCGAGCGCGCGTACACGGCTCTTAAGACTCGGCGGCGGAACCACTTGTATGTCGGGCGCCCGGATAACGAAGTCGGTACCCGGGAGCGGCGGCAGTCCGCTGGATCGAGCGTTCTGCAGCGTACGCCCGAAAGACGCATTTCCGTAAGGAATAGCAGGGGCCGTCATGCTGGGCGCACTGTCAACCGGTGGCGGGGTTTTGGTTGCAGGCTGGGCGGGCGCTATCGGATACGCGAAGGCGTGTGAAGTCCTTGCATGCTTTAGGAACGGAACGCGCGCAGGTGCGGACTCGGTTGCCTTGGGAGCGGTAGCACGTCGAGGGCGCGGCGGAAAATCAATCTTTAGCACGGATTCCCGTGCGCTCGAACGCGACGGACGAAAAAGCCACGGCATCGGCGGGGTCAGCAGAAATAGAAAAAGCCCCAGATGCAACAGCATGGCCAACGCCAGCGCCGCGCTGCGTGCCACCAAGCTTCGCCAGTTGGCGTCCAGGCCCTGTCGCAAGCGTCTGGATGCATGGGGCACGAGCAAGATCCTTTTGAATCGCGTTCGGCATAGGACCGCCGCTTAGGTGCGGGGTTCCCGGCCGTAAACGCCGACGCACAGCGATGGCACGGCAACAGGCCTTGCGGCTGAGCCGGTCGAACGGCAAGCTGCAAAGGCTCGCCTGCAACACAAACCCTGACGATAAGGAGCGGATGGTGATGACCGCTACGACGCAGCCGGTTACCGCATCGCTAACGCACGCGGCCATTTTTCTCGTGGTATGCGTGAAGCCCGATGCGCAAGGCACCCATGCGGTGCGCGCACTGTGCGGCGACATGCCCTCGCTGTTGCGCGCCATCGGCTTTCGCTATCCGGATCGACGCCTATCGTGCGTGATGGGCTTCGGTTCGCAAGCGTGGGATCGGCTGTTTGGACAGCCAAGACCGGCCGAGCTGCATCCGTTTGGCGAGATAAACGGCGTGCATCGTGCCGTTTCCACGCCGGGCGATGTACTGTTTCACATCCGCGCCACGCATATGGATCTGTGTTTTGAGTTGGCGAGCCAGATCATGTCGCGCCTGGGCGACGCGGCTACCGCGGCGGATGAAGTGCACGGCTTCAAGTATTTCGACGAACGCGATCTGCTCGGCTTTGTCGACGGCACCGAAAACCCCGTGGATCAAGACGCTACCAACGCCACCATCATCGGCGACGAAGATCCGTCGTTTGCCGGCGGCAGTTACGTGATCGTGCAGAAATATCTGCACGACATGAAAGCCTGGAACGCGGTGCCGGTAGAACAGCAGGAACAAATCATCGGCCGGAAGAAGCTCTCCGATATCGAGCTGGACGATGCCGCAAAACCTGCCTACGCGCACAACGTGCTTACTTCCATCGAAGAGAATGGCGAGCCGTTGGAAATCGTGCGCGACAACATGGCCTTCGGCGATGCCGCCAAAGGCGAGTTCGGCACTTATTTCATCGGTTACGCGCGATCACCCGCTCGAATCGAGCAAATGCTCAACAACATGTTTGTCGGGCTTCCGCCGGGCAATTACGACCGGTTGCTCGACTTCAGCAAAGCGGTGACGGGAACGCTGTTCTTTGTACCGTCCGCGACCTTCCTGGCCCAAGTATCGAATTGACGTAACCAGACACGAATCGCATCGACGGCGAAACGGGGGAGATCGGCACGATGGCTATCGAAAAACCGCAAACGCGAGTGGGCATCTACCTGGTGCTGACATTGGCGCTGAGCTCGGTGTTCTACGCGCTGATTATCGGTTGCGGCCATTTGGCGGGCGCGCAGGGCATGTATGTGCTGGGCATGATGTGGTCGCCCTCCACCGCCGCTCTGCTGACCTGCCGCATCACCGGTAAGCCTTACGCGGAGTTGGGCTTTGCCTGGCCGCGCGCGCGTTGGGCGTGGATGGCTTATTGGCTGCCCATCGTCTACGCCGGCGTGGCCTATATCGTTGTGTGGAGCGCGGGTTGGGGCCGCTTTGGCAATCCAGCCTTTTTCTCCGGCGTGGCGAAGGATTTCGGCTGGACAAACGCACCGACCTGGGTGCTCGGTGTGGGGTCTTTGCTGGTATTCGCCATTGTGGGCACGATTCAGGGCACCGCGTCTGGGCTGGGAGAGGAAATCGGCTGGCGCGGCTTTCTGACACCGGAAATCACGCGCGCATATGGCTTTACCCGCGGCACGTTGATGACCGGCGTGATTTGGACAAGTTGGCATTTGCCGATACTGTTGTTTGCCGACTACAACGCGGGAACGCCATGGTGGTTCGGTATGTCCTGCTTTGCGGTGATGGTGATCGGCATCAGCTTTCCGTTCGCCTGGTTGCGGTTGCGCTCGGGCAGCGTATGGCCGGCCGCGATTCTGCATGGCAGCCACAACGTCATCATTCAACTGTGGCTGACACCGATCACGGGCAAGCAAGGCCAGATCACGCCTTATGCCATCGACGAGTTCGGATTCATGCTTGCGCTGGTCGCTATCGCGGTGGCGATCGTGTACTGGCGCAAACGCGCGCAATTGCCGGCTGCTGCATGACGTCATTGTTGCGCGCTGAACATTTGCCGTCTTGTTCGAGGATGAAAATGGTTTCCGCCCAAGTGAGTCGCCTCGGAGGATATTGTTGTGGCACGTGATGCGGAGGTTGCGAGCCATCTGTTCGAAATTGCGTTCGAGCCGCCATCCAAAGGCAGCCGCCGGTCGGCGCGGTCCGTTCACGAACAATTGCGCGCCGCCATTCTCGATGGTCGATTGGTAGCGGGGTCAAAGCTTCCGGCGGAGCGCCATTCGGCGACTTTTTTTGGTGTGTCGAGAAACACGGTTGCTCGTGCCTATGCGCGGTTGGCGATCGAAGGATTGGTACAGTCCCGGCAAGGGTCGGGAACGTATGTGGCGGCCAAACAAAAACGCTCGCCGCGCGAACGCCCGCCGGCACCGCGAACGCGCGTTGCGCGCCTGAATTCGCTCTGGCAGCAGCCTGAACTCGCGCAATCCCTCAACTTCTGGCACGACAGTCAGCCCGCAAACGCGCCGAAGGAAACGGCATTCCTGGATTTTCGTCCCGCCTTGGTCGATCCGCGCCTGTTTCCGTTTGAGATATTTCGCCGCGTCAGTGCCAAGCAGCTTCGGCGCATGGAATTGAAGCCTCCGGCGTTCAAGAGCCCGCAAGGCAACCGCGGTCATTTCCCGCTGCGGGCATCCATCGCCACGCACATCGGCCTCTCGCGCGCGGTCGTGTGCGAGCCCGACGATGTACTGGTAACCGCCGGCGCGCAGCAGGCTTTCGATATTCTGGCGCGCGTTTTGGTCACGCCCGGCGTAACGACGGTCGCGATCGAAGATCCAGGCTATCCGCCCATGCGCGCCGCTTTTCTCGCGGCGGGCGCCAAGATCGTGCCGATACCGGTGGATGCGCAAGGGCTGGTGGTCGATGCCTTGCCAGCCTCGGCGCAGATTGTCTGCGTATGTCCTTCGCATCAATTTCCGCTGGGCGTATCCATGTCCGCCCAGCGGCGAACCGCGTTGCTCGGCTTTGCCCGCAAACATGGCGCCGTCGTTATCGAAGACGACTACGACGGAGAATTTCGCTACGACGGCGCGCCGTTGCAGGCACTGCGATCCGCCGCCACGGCGGACGACGTGTTCTACGTCGGCACATTTTCCAAATGCATGCTGCCTGCGCTGCGGCTGGGATTCGTGGTCGCCCCACAATGGGCCATGCCGGCGCTGACAATGGCCAAGAACTGTCTCGACTGGCATTGCCCGACGCTGACGCAAATGGCGGTCGCCCGCTTTATTGCGGACGGCCATCTGGCGCATCACGTCCGCAAGCTCCGCGACGTGTATAAAAAGCGACGGGACCTCATCTGGAAAATACTCCAGGCGGATTTTTCGGGCGAATTGTCGCCCATGCAATCGCACTACGGCATGCACGTGGCAGCGTGCTCGATGTCGCCCAAGCGCCTTAAGCGCGCCACCTCGCGATTGCTGGAGTCGAACGTGCATCTGCATTCGTTCGAACGTTATTTTTTCGGCGAAGCCACGGCAGAAGGCTTGGTCTTCGGCTATGGCGCCGTCGACCTCAAAGGGATCGAGCAGGGCTTGAAAGCGTTGCGCAGCGTACTGTAGCCGCTAGCGTGCGCGGTTAGCGTTTGAACGTCATGATCCAGTTCGTCTCCCACGTTTTGCCGCCGTCGGCGGAGAAGGCTTGTTCGAAGCGGGACGAATTGGGCGTGATGTCGGAGAAGCCGTTACGCACCAGGATCGTTCGACCATTGAGCGTATCGGTGGCGTAGAAATCGCCGCGACCGTCCTTGAACTCGCCGATCATGGCGCCGTCCAGCATGCCGATGCTGCTGTTGGTCCAGTTCAAATTCCACTGATGCGACTGCGGGTTGTACAGGCGAAGTCCGACGCCTTCGATATGCCCGGCAGGGCCGTCCACTTCGAGCTCGAAGAGACTCGCGCGACCGTTCCAGACTTTGCGCACCACCGACACGCCGTCGTACTCGGTCCAGGTTGTCGAACCCGTCAGCGGATGCATGAGGCGCGATACGTGCGTCTTCCACGT
>DATJMR010000200.1:0-3391 GCA_035508595.1 Dyella sp. | reverse complement strand
CTTGGCATCGCTGATGCGCTCGGCCGTGACCGGGTGGTCCTGCAGCAGGGAGGGCACCTGGATACCGCCGGAATCGGTGCTCAATACGTCTTCCATGCGCTGGAAGAAGCCGGCCATGGCGTTCGGGTCGAAGCCGGATTTGGCCAACGTGTCGATGCCGGTGCGGTCGGCCTCGGCTTCGTCCTTGCGGGTGAAGTTGATCTGTTTCTGCATCAGCACGCCCTGGCCGCCCAGCAGCGCGGCTGCCGCGGCCTGGCCGCCGGCCGCGCCGCCCGCGGCGATCGCACCGAGTGCGATCAGCGCCATCAGCGGCGTCTCTTTCTTGGCCGCTTCGTAGGCGCGCAGCAGGTGGTTCTGCGTCATGTGGCCGATTTCGTGCGCCATCACCGCAGCCAGTTCATCTTCGCTGCGCGTGATGATGAACAGGCCGGAATTGATGCCGATGTAGCCGCCGGGTGCCGAAAACGCGTTGATTTCCGGATCCTTGGCAATGAAGAAATCGAAGTGGTCCTTGGGCTTGGCCGAATTGGCGGCCAGGCGGAAGCCGAGGTTGTTGATGTAGGCGTCCAGCAGCGGATCGTCCACCACCATGTCCAGCGCACGCATCTGCTGCAGCATCATGGCGCCGTAGTCCTGCGCTTCCTGCGGCGAGATCAGGGCGTTGGCCGAACTGCCGAGGTCGGGCAGGCGGATATCGTCGGTCTTGTCCTGCGCGCCCGCGGCAACGCTCAGGCCGGCAGCGGCCAGCATGATCAGCAAGCGTTTATGGAGGTGGCGGTGCGAGATGGTCATAGATGAACGACAATAGCATTGAGACCGTTCGGCAGTGTGTCGGTTCAAACTCGAATGGGTTGCTTTCGACACGGCTGCCGCCATTTTACGGCGCAAGTAATTCCGGAGCTTTGCGATGCCCAAGATCGAAGTTTATTCCACTGCGGTTTGCCCGTATTGCGTGGCGGCCAAGAACCTGCTCAAGGCCAAGGGCCTGGCATGGGAGGAGGTGCGGGTGGACACCGATCCGGTTCAGCGCGACACCATGCTCCAGCGCAGCGGGGGGCGCCGCACGGTGCCGCAGATCTTCGTCAACGACCAGTACGTGGGCGGTTATGACGACCTGGTCGCCGCCGACCGCAGCGGCAAGCTTGCCCAGTTGCTGGAATCGGCCGCATGAGCGCCGAAAAGGATCGCGTGGCCGAATTCACGGCGTTTCGCCAGCGCATGAACGAACGCATCCTGGCCGAAGACAACCAGGTGGTTCGCCGCTTCTTTGCGCTGGACACGCAGACGTACAAGCCCGGCGCGCTGGACGTGAAAACCAAGGAAATGCTCGGCCTGGTCGCCTCGATGGTGCTGCGTTGTGATGATTGCATCAGCTATCACATTGCGCAGTGCAAGGAGGTGGATGTTACGCGCGATGAATTCTTCGAGGTGTTCAGCGTGGGCCTGGTGGTGGGTGGGTCGATCGTGATCCCGCATCTGCGCCGGGCGGTGGATTTTCTGGATCGGCTTGAGGCCGGCGACACCGCCGCGGAAAATTGCGGCGAGCACGCGTGACGAAGCCTCCGTAGGTTGGCGGTGAGCGCAGCGAACCCCAACGTCGCCATGCACATGGATCGTGATGTTGGGCAAGCATCGTTCGAATTAAAGCATCGCTCCATGCGAGCATTTCCAACGCTTTGCCGCCCTCCTCAGGCTATTCGCCGACAGCCGCATCAGGGATAATTGCGCAGTTTTCAGCCAGGTCGCCTCCCTCGACGCGCCGGCATCCCCGCTTCAATCCCCAAGGAGTTTCCCCCATGAGCAAGACCATTGCGGTGATCCCGGGCGATGGCATCGGCCCGGAGATCATGGCCGCCACGCTGCACGTGCTCGACGCGCTCGATTGCGGCCTGACCTACGACACCGTCGAGGCCGGCATGATCGCGCTCGAAAAGCACGGTGACCTGCTGCCCAAGCCCACGCTCGACGCCATCGCCAAGCACAAGGTGGCGCTGAAGGGCCCGCTGACCACACCGGTGGGCGGTGGCTTCACTTCGATCAACGTCACGCTGCGCCGCCATTTCGATCTGTACGCCAACGTGCGGCCGGCGATCAGCTTCCCCGGCACCAAGGCGCGCTACGACAACATCGACATCATCACGGTGCGCGAGAACACCGAAGGCGCGTATCTCTCCGAAGGCCAAACGCTGTCGGAAGACGGTGAACTGGCCACCTCGATGATCCGCGTCACCCGCAAGGGTTGCGCGCGCATCGTGCGCTACGCGTTCGAGATGGCGGTGAAGAAAGGCCGCAAGAAAGTTACGGCCGTGCACAAGGCCAACATCATCAAGACCGCGTCGGGTCTGTTCCTCAACGTGGCGCGCGAGATCGCCAAGGATTTTCCGCAGATCGAGTTCAACGAGATGATCGTGGACAACGCCTGCATGCAGTTGGTGATGCGTCCGGAGCAGTTCGACGTGATCGTCACCACCAATCTGTTCGGCGACATTCTTTCCGATCTGTGCGCGGGCCTGGTTGGTGGGCTCGGCTTGGCGCCGGGCGACAACATCGGCGAGCACGCGGCGATCTTCGAAGCCGTGCATGGTTCGGCGCCGGACATCGCCGGCAAGGGCATCGCCAATCCGTGCGCGCTGCTGCTGGCTGCGGCCGACATGCTCGATCACCTGGGGCTGGTGGAGAAGGGCACCAAGCTGCGTGATGCGATCCGCGACACGATGGCGAACGATCGCGATCACGTCACGCCGGATCTGGGCGGCAAGGGCAGCACGCAGAGTTTTGGCGAGGCGATTGCCAAGCGGGTGCAGGCGTAAAGCCTTCAATTCCGCAGGGTCTGCGCCCTCCCCTACGTGTAGTAGGGGGGGGTGAAGCAATCGCGCGGTGCGTTCAAGTTGTACGGCAAGCCCGTGCAACCCCACCCCGACCCTCCCCTGCCAAGCAGGGGAGGGAGCTACACGCTTACGCCGCCTCGCGCTTCGCCGGCTGAAAACTGCCCGGTTCCGTCTTCGACGGTATCGCAATGCGGTTCCAGCCGTTGATCATGATCACCAGCAGGTTCAGGTCCATCAGCTCTTTTTCGCTGAACTGCGCACGCGCCTGTTCGTAGACGTCATCCGGTACGCCGTGCACCGGATCGAGCCGCGTCACGGCTTCGCACCAGGCCAGCGCCGCGCGTTCGCGTGCACTGTAGAACGGCGCTTCGCGCCATGCCTGCAACACGTACAAGCGCTGCTCGGTTTCGCCTTCCGCGCGCGCTTCCTTGCTGTGCATGTCCATGCAGTAGGCGCAGCCGTTGAGTTGCGAGGCGCGCAGCATCACCAGGTGGGTCAGGCTTTTTTCCAGGCCGGACTTGTCGATGTGCGCCTTCATCGCGAACAGCGGTTTCAGGGCTTCA
>DATJMR010000199.1:0-5809 GCA_035508595.1 Dyella sp. | reverse complement strand
TCGCGATAACCCTCTTCGGACAAGAGATAGAGCTGCGGGCCGGTGGGGCCGCTGTGCATGTCTTCCATGTTGAATCTCCACACGCTTGGGTCACGCCGCGTATTGCGCGCGGCGTGAAGGGTTGCAGGAAAAATCCTGCATATGTAGGCGGAATTATCTGTATCCGGTTTCTACATTTACCCACTTGGTCCCGACGTTGCGCAGTATGCGCAGCGGTGAAGCAGTGGAAATATCGGCGTGGCGGGGACACGCGTGCGCGTGCGTGCCGTATGATCGGGAGTAACCATGGTCAACTCTCATTTAGTTGGTTGTGGCCAGCGGATCGTTTGGGTGCCTGCCCAGGCGATCCGCGCTACTTCACTCAGGTCGGGTGTGCCGTGCTCATCAAACGCGGATGGGCACACCCGACCCTAAGACCATCGCACACAAGCAACGTACCTATCTGTCAGCGCATGCGGACTTAACCGCGACGGTAAACCTGATGCGCGACACAACGTGCCTTAAACAATGTACGGCACAAAACGAGATCAGCATGCTTTCTTAAAACGAAAGTGCGTTTCTTCCACGCGCTGATAGCTCCATGAGCGCTTCGCTAGCCCCTAACCTGCTGCCTTTGATGCAGCTACGAGGAAGCGTCCGACGATCTCCGGCAGCATCGGATCGACAGGGATTGTGTAGTGAGTGGTGTTCGGCAGGATGGCGAGCTCGTTTGCGGGTCGCAGGGAGCCATCGATCCCGGCATCGCGTTGGCCGCCTCCCAGCGCTTTCCAGAACTCGACCATATGCTCGGGCCGGATAGCGTCGGCGTCGGCATAGACCAGCAATGTGCGTGTGTGAAGCTTGGCGACGTCGGCGCTCCAGTCGAAGGGGCGTTTGGTCATGTCGCCAACCTTTTTGAAGAGGTTGGTCCAATCGACATTGGGATAGGTCTGCCCCAACGGCGATGCCTTGACGCTGGGGCCGAGCGTGGCGGCGTTGGCTTCCAACTGTTTGAAGGCCGTCACCGCCTCCGGATAAAAGCCGTCCTGCCTCATCGCCGCGGACACGAGCACGAGCCGGTCGACCACATCCGGATGGCGGATAGCGGTCTGCAGCGCGACGCTGGCGCCCAGCGAGTAGCCCATGACGTCGGCCTTGCGGAGGTTCAGATGGCCGATCAGCGCGGCCATGTCGTCGCCCATCGTTTCACTGCGCAGTGGCCTGTCCGTGTCTGGCGTGCGCCCGTGTGCCTGGAGATGGACGGCGATTACCTGCCGCCCCTTGGCCAGTTCGGTCAGATTGCTCCCGAAGCTGTCTGGGTTGATGCCACCGTGGAGAAGAATGAGCGGCTTGCCGGCGCCATGCACGCTGTAAAAGAGATGCTGGCCGTTGACGTCGGCAAAATGCTGGTTCGGCATGGCGAGCGTCTTCTTGGCTTGAACGGGAAGGACCGCCGTCAGCACGGCGGTCGCCAAGGTAGTCTTCAGGAAATCGCGTCTGAGCATATTGTCCTCACATGGCGCCGAGCTGGCCAGCGCGGCGGCGATCGCGTGTTTCACGTCGTCCCTTCCATGCGCTGGTGGCAGCGGTGTGGTCACGATCTTTCTGCGAGCAACTCATCCAGCTGCGCGAACTGTTCGGGCAGGCCTTCTGCCGAACCGGCGAGCGCTTCCTCGAGGGCCTCTGTCGTGGGATAGAGTTCGTGGAAGGTGACCAGCGTGTTGCCGTCTTTTTCCTCGAACGTCACCGTGGTCACGGCGCCCTGATCGCTTTCTTCGTTCATCCACACGAGGCGCTTGTGCGGCGTTACTTCTTTGTACGTGCCGAAGAACGCCATCGGTTGATCGAAATCCGGGTGGCTGAACACGAGGCGATACGTGCCCCCGGTGCGAATATCCATGTCGCACGAGACCAACGACATGCCCACCGATTTCGGAACCCACCAAAGCTTGAACAATTCGGGTTTGCTCCACGCTTCGAACACAATGTGCACGGGGGCATTGAACGTTCGCGTCACGACCAGTTCGCGGTCGGATTTGCGTTCCACGACGGTGCGGTTCATGACGGCGGAACTACCTTCTTTTTCGTTGGGCATCTGCCTTCTCCTTGCGTTTCAAGTGTTCGACAAGCTCGTCTAGCGCATCGAAGCGTGCGCTCCAGAGTTGGCGGTGTTGCTCGATCCACGCGGCCTCTTCTTCCAGCCGGCGCAGTCCGAGCTTGCAGGTTCGTACGCGCCCGACCTTCTCCGTGGTCACGAGCCCCGCCTGCTCCAAAATGCTGACGTGCTTCTTCATGCCCGTGAGGGTCATGTGAAACCTTTGGGCAAGGTCGCTGATGGAGGCGTCGGAACCCCCAAGCTGCTCCAGCACGCCGCGTCGCGTGACATCGGAGAGCGCGGCAAACGTTGCGTCGAGGCGGGCTTGATAGTGAACCATATGGTTCACTGTATAGCACGCCTGGATGATTTGCAAACGGATGGCCCCGCGGGCGTAAATGGCAGGTAGCTCCTTAGGCGCTGCCAACCCAAACTGCGCATGCCGAGCGTGGGCTTCGCCCA
Organism: Dyella sp.; assembly: GCA_035508595.1. Classification (GTDB taxonomy): domain Bacteria; phylum Pseudomonadota; class Gammaproteobacteria; order Xanthomonadales; family Rhodanobacteraceae; genus Dyella_B. The sequence goes on along the minus strand of DATJMR010000199.1, from coordinate 3,273 downwards.
GACCGGTTCAAGCTCAAGCGAGTCGATGATGGCGGACAGGCGCTCATACGGAACATGCCGAAGGTCGGGTAGCATGTAAGGATTGTTCCCGAGTCATTACCCATCCTCGCTGTCGCGTTTCTGGGAGAGCTGCGTGAACATCATGAAAGAAACGATACGCGCCCTGGAAAACTCGCCAGAGCACATCGCTACTTTATGCAAAGAGCTTTCACCCGATGCATGGGACTGGAAGCCGATGTCGTGGGAGGCGTGTCCCGGGGAAATGTTTTCATTTCGGGAACATGTCTGCCACCTCCTTGATTTCGATCATTTGGTTTACCACCCGCGCATCCGGCGTGCCCGCGATGAAGCGCAGCCTACGTTCCCGCGAGTGTTCGGATACGAGCTTGCAGAACAGCGCCGCTATTCGGAGATCGATCCGATAAAAACCATCGCGGAATTCGATGCGGCAAGGAAAAAAACCGTAGCCACGATCGTGGCGCTCGATGATCGGGAGCTGCGCCGTACTGCGGATTTAGCGCAGTACGGCGTAATTACCGTCAGCGGCATTATCCATCTGCTCTACGATCACGACTTGCGCCACATGGCCTGCATGCACTGGCTATTGGCCAAGCGTGCGTGCGACATACAGGTTTAGCACCAGGGGCGTTAGATCAACAAATTAAACGCCCGCCACAGGAGCGTGGCAGACGAGTAACACGGATAACCTCGCCGAGTTGCGCTGTTCATTGCAGACGCCGATGCATTGCTGTGCTGAATAGAAAGCAGATACGCCAACGGCTTCCTGCGAGGCAGAAAACGCCGAAATCTATTTCGCCAAGTTGAGCGTCTTCATCAACGATGTGAGCCGCGCGACAAACATGCTGCCTTGCGTCTTCGCGGGGTTCGGTTGGGTGTACTTGAAATTCCGGTTCGCCTGTTGCTGCACTTCATGCCCAGGATCATCTGGGTTGAATCCGCGACCGGCTCCGAGATGCTGGTTGAACTTGCCGCTCGATTTGAACATATAGCGGTAGGCGCCAGTAAGGGTAACTCGGTTGTCTTTCTGCGTGAAATCGAGCTTGGGCTGGTGCGTTGGATGAAGCAAGGAATAATCGCTGTTCTGCGCTCCTTCGATCTGCATAAACGCATCCCGATAAAACGCCCGCGCCGGATGGGCGACATCGCCTTCGATGCGCGCACGCTGCGTGCCGTCCGGCTCCGTGTCCATCTTGTTTTGCCTACTGCCGTAGGTGGGGCTGAAGGACGGAAAGTTCGATGCTTCCTTGGACGCGTGCATGCGCGGATTGTCGATGGCGATTGCCAGCCCTTCGTCATAGGCCTGTTGGTCGTTATGCGGATTGCGCCGCCTGATCGATTCGCCGGAGGCAATATGGTCGTTATTGGCTTGCCAGGCGCCGTGGGCTTTCGGCAGCACGGGAAACCTGCTGTGGTTGATGGTGACAGCCGTTGTGTACGTGCCTACATCCAGAGGTTCAAGCGGGCCAGCGGTGCGGTCGGTGCGCCGGCGATCAATCAATTCGCCCTTGTTGAACCGATCCTTCATGGCGTCGTTTTCACCCCTCCAGGTACCAAAAGCCCCCATGCTCCAGGAGTTGTTCTTCAGGGCTCGCCCGAGGTTGTTCGCCTTGGTCTTATCGAATTCGTAAAAATTGCCGCCGTGGAGGGCGTAGTTTTGGCCGGTTTTGGGGTCGGTCACCTTATTGCTGGGGGTTCGCTTGCCCGCGTTCTTCCAGGCCGCGAAATCCTGCAGGTTCATCGTTACGTAGCGGCCCTTGTTCTGGTATGCCGCGAAATAACCATCTTTCTGATATTGATGGATCTTGCCGCGCCCATCTAAGCGAAAGCTGACTTCTGGCATTTCGACCTCCCCGGTTAGCCGCCGCTAAACAGAACGCCGCATGGCCGCCTTCAACAAAGGCTCCATATGGCTTGAAGTACCCAGAATCCCCTACCCCGTCGTTCCCACACGCGCGAGCATGGCTCGCTTGAAACGGTCCGCAAGAGACTATCACGGAAGACGCGCCGATCATGTGAGTCGCGATTTTGCCGGCTTCCCTGCCGATTATCTGCCCCCTGCAGGTGCCGGGGTAGCTATGCGTGGCGGGCCTAGCAACCAACAGACGCTTACCACCGTGCTGCCGAAGCGGCGCTCGGATGAACCGAGCGCCTTCAACTTTTAACGCCTTGTCGGCGAGCTTGGTAGTGCAAGGTTGCTGGCACTACCAGCCGATGCCGAATGCCATATGCTCCGGTTGTTGTGTCGTAACGGTCGTGCTCTGGTTGTTGTTATCGTCGTACGAGAAGCCGTAGGCCAATCCGCCTACCGAATGCTGATGCCAGAACTGCGAGTAGAAGTTGGCCGGCGAAGAGAGGTAATACGTCGACGCGTTTGCCCAGTTTGCCGGCGTAAGCAGCACTCCGCGGTTGGTCGCCGCGCAGACCTGATTTTCCAGCTGCAATTGGATGGCGTTTTCGTCCTGCTGTTGCGGCGTGCTTCCGGCAACGCCGCTGGCCATCGTTCCGGCGCACAACAATACATCCTGTGTGGATGGCTGCTGCACCACGAAGGTCTCGCCGGCGTTGGCGGTGGCCGGATTCACTTCGGTAAAGGTCAGTGTCGATCCGGAAGCGGTGCCGATGAATTGGCGGCCGTTGACGGTGACGGTCAGCGGCGTGTTGCCGTACTGCGTCCACGCGCTGGCAATGGCGCTGTCGAAGTAGTTGCCGTTGATTCCGCCAGCATTGAAAGTGGTTTCCGCGGGCGAAAGGATGCGCAAACTGTTCGGCGTGGGCGTGTGGAACGCGGCAGGTGTCTGGTTGATGTACTCCTGATCGAGATCGGCGATCGATTCGTTGATGCCCACCTGCATGTGATAGGTCTCGTTGGCGCCCCATACATCCAGCAGCAGCGGCAAGCCGAACTGATTGACTTGCGTGGTGTTGATAAAGATCCCGCCGTTGGCGGCGTAATTGAACTCATACCAGTCGTAATGAACGTTGATATTGGGATCGGTACCGTTCTGCGGGTTTGGCCCGGCGTATCCGTTGTTGCCGCCGTTGGCACCCGCCATGATCGACATGTAGAGCGGGCTGCCTTCCGAAATATAGATGCGTCCGGAAGTCAGCGGCGGCAGCTTGAGCTGATCGTTGGCCTGGGTCAGCGTGAAGGCGTAGTTGGGATACGTCTGCCCGTTCGGCCCGAGCAGTGCGTTGGCAGCCGTGTTATCGGAAACATTCGCCGCCGTGATCGTACCGTCGTAGTTGACCCAC
>DATJMR010000198.1:0-4954 GCA_035508595.1 Dyella sp. | reverse complement strand
GACCCGATCAACGGCCTGAACTTCATCGACTGCCTGAAGCTGTTCCAGGACGATCCGCAGACCGAAGGCATCATCATGGTCGGCGAAATCGGCGGCAGCGCGGAAGAAGAAGCCGCGGAATTCATCGGCGAATACGTCAAGAAGCCGGTGGTGTCGTTCATCGCCGGTGCGTCGGCTCCGGCCGGCAAGCGCATGGGCCATGCCGGCGCCATCATCTCCGGTGGCAAGGGCACGGCGGCGGCGAAGTTCGCGACATTGGAAAAGGCGGGCGTGACCACGGTGAAGTCGCCGGCGGATCTGGGCAAGACGCTTGCCGGTCTGTTGAAGAAGTAATCGGCCGCCTTACGGCGATCGCAACAAAGGGCCGCAGCTATGCGGCCCTTTGTTTATGCGCATCCAGGAGATATCCATGCTCCTTTGTCGCCCACGTTGTTTCCATTTACCGCATTGCGTTATAGGCGCTGGCCTGTCGCGGCCCCCGCTGCGCACGGAGGGACGTGGAAACAAACCGCACTGCTCATCACAGCGGGAGGAAGTAAATCGATCTCAGCGTTTGACGATCCGTTGGGTCGACAGTCAATGCGGCAAGCACGTTCGAATGTCCGCCGATCAAGTGTGTGGGGCGCGCCGCGTTCCTTGTGGCAGTCAATCTCACGTGAAGATAGAACTGCGCGCGGGTCGTGCGGTTAACCACGCGAATGAGGGCTGATCGGGTGGAGTCTATGATTTCTGCTTCATATCCATCGCGTCGCAATATCGATTGAACCTGATGCAGCACGTAGTTTCGGTTGCTAATGAAATTTATCGCGGTTCCAGCCTGTGGCAGCGACTCCCCTTGTGTGAAGACATGAGCTGGGGATCGGGTACGAAGGTTGATCGTGCTATTCATTGCCGGCGGTTGCTGCACAACCGTTTCCAACAGTGACGCGGGTGGGGTTGATGCTGCTGCTGAAGGTGCGGACGAAGCGGCAGACGTACCAGCCTGGGACGGCGCCGAAGGGGTTGTCGTCTGCGAAGATGCCTGCGATGTGCTCTGCTGTGCGGCGGGGTTCGGTGTGCTGGACGGTTGCGTTTGAGCGCCCACCGGAGAAGGCGTCGCTGACGACGTACTCGGCTGCGGGCTCGATGAGCCGCTCGCTGGCAAGGGCGCATGTTGTCCGCTGTCCAATATTTGCTGAGCAACTGTCGGATCCAATGATTCAAGGAAATCCGCCAGCTCGTTGCTGAATTGTTGGAAGCTGCTGGGCGGATTGTGCATGCCAGATAGCGCAGCTTTGAACCGATCGATATCCCATTGCGATGCTGGCGAACCCACGTTTCCCGAGGGATTGCCCGTATCGTGAGGAGCTTGCGAAGCCGAGGAGGATGATGTGCTGGGCTGGGGGCCGGATGACGACGACGGCGTCGTGGTCCCCGAGGGATGGCTCGTACTTGTGCTCGTAGCGTGGGGAACTGGTGAAGCCGAGGCGGACGATGCACTGGATTGGGATACGGATGAAGCCGCCGCCTGCGATGAAGTGTGTGTGCCGCCCGATGCTTGCGCTGGGGTGCCACGTATGTGTTGCGATATCAGCGTATCAATGACATTCCTCACGGTTTGCGGCGGCTGTTGCGATGAACTTCCATCCGGCTTCGCCTGTTTCGCGGGCGGCCCGCCTTGTTTATCGTTGTCGCCACCGCCCTTTGTTCCCAGCCATTGGCCATCCGGCCCAATATGCTTGCCAGTCCCTGTCAAATGGCCGTTCTGGTCGAGCACATACAGCTCACGCGGACGATTCGGATCGATCGTGCGGTAGGCATAATAGGTGGTCGAATCGCCCGGCAACGTCACGGCCACATGCTGATTGTCAGGTCCGGAAAAGCGCCCAAGCAGACCGGTAGGCTTTCCCGTTGCCGCCGAAGCGGGAAAATCGGCCGTTCCGGACGGCGTCACGGATACGGGAGATGTCTTCGTGGAGCCACTGTCGTCACCGGTCTGCGACTTCTTAGTGCCCGTGTGGACATCAGACCCGGTGTGAACTCCAGTGTGAACCTTGATGCTGAACATAAAAAGCACTCCTACGCGCAGGCAAGAACACCGGCTTCGGCAGCAGCATGGGGCGCGTTGCGCAGGTCGTGGTGATAGATGGTTATGGCCACGATGCTTGGTCGATATTTATCGATGCACCCACAGGTTTTGTGCGGCTATTCGCGTCACGGGCCTATCTGCGATGCATGGCCGGAACTGATCGCGTCGTCGATGTCAGTCGGGTTGTTTGATTCGCCGGAATCGGGATCGGGACGTTTTTGTGCGGTCAGGCGGCGGTACGCACGTGGTTTGTGCCAGCAGACGAAAAAAGGGATCTTCGCGCAGTGCGGCGAAATTACATCAAGGGCCGATCACAAAACCTTGCGGCCGGTCGGATTTTGTTTTTCACGTCGGGCTCCTCGCAAAAAGTGAGGCGAATGGCAAAAGGACATCGACCATCGATCGGGTGTTTCTTTTGTCGGACATTCGCATTTGACGTGTCATCGATATTCCTGCCTCCCTGCGAGCGGTACCTTGTCCAGCACCGCTTCGACTACCATTTAGCACTGACCGTCCCTGGACAATGAAAAACCGATGGCCGTCCTTCGCCTCGCGCTGGCCCAGTACGATTTCCCCGTTGGTGCCGTGGCCGCCAATACCGCCAAAGTGCGCGAGCTGATGGCGCTTGCCCGCGACGGCAATGCATCGCTGGCCGTGTTTCCGGAGCTGACGATCAGCGGCTATCCGCCGGAAGACCTGCTGCTTCGGCCAAGTTTTCTCGCGGCCTGCCAAGACGCCATCGAAGAGCTGGCGGCCGATACCAATGGGCTGGCCGCGATCGTGGGTTTTCCGCACAGCCTCGGCGAGGTTTACAACGCGGCCGCGTTTTTGCGCGGCGGCGAGATTGCGCACATCACCCACAAGCAGGCGTTGCCCAATTACGGCGTCTTCGACGACAAGCGCTATTTCCGGCGCGGTCACACCAGCGCGGTGGCGGTCGTGGATGGCGTCCGCGTCGGCTATCTGATTTGCGAGGATGTGTGGCAAGCGGAACCCGCCGCCGAGGCGGCGGCGGCCGGCGCGGAGCTGATCGTGGTGATCAATGCCTCGCCCTGGGACGATGCCAAGCAGGCGGCGCGCGAAGAAGTGCTCGTGGCGCGCGCGCAAGAAACCGGCTGCGCATTCATTTATCTCAATCTCGTCGGCGGCCAGGACGAAGTGGTCTACGACGGCGGCGCGTTGCTGGTGAATGGCGATGGCAGCATCGCGGCGCGCGCGCCGACGTTCGTCGATGCGCTGCTGTGGGTGGATTTCGATACGTCCGATCGCCGTTTGCATGCGCGCGATTGGCCCAGCGTGCCGGACACCTCGCGCGAAGCTACGCTGTATGTGGCGCTCGTGCGCGGTATTCGCGATTACATCGACAAAAATGGTTTCGACGGTGTGTTGCTGGGTCTTTCCGGCGGTATCGATTCGGCGCTCACCTTGGCGCTCGCCGTGGACGCGCTGGGCTCGGAGCGGGTCACCGCGGTGATGATGCCGATGTGCTATACCTCGCAGCTTTCGCTCGAGGGCGCGCGCGAGCAAGCCGAGCGGCTCGGCGTGGATTATCACGTCGTCGGCATCGAACCGGTGTACGAGTCGTTCATCACCGCGCTTTCGCCGCTGTTCGAAGGCAAGCAACCGGATATCACCGAGGAAAACCTGCAATCGCGCACGCGCGGCGTCATGCTGATGGCCTTATCCAACAAGCACCGCCGCCTGCTGCTTGCTACGGGCAACAAGAGCGAGATGGCGGTGGGTTACGCCACGCTGTATGGCGACATGTGCGGGGCGTATGCGCCGCTGAAGGACGTGTACAAAACCGGGGTGTATCGCCTCTCGCGGTGGCGCAACGAAGCGGAGGCCCGTCAAACGGGCAAGCCGGGAGAGTGGGCGATTCCGCCGGCGGTGATCGACCGTCCGCCTTCGGCGGAGCTGCGCGACAATCAAACCGATCAGGATTCGTTGCCGCCGTACGACGAGCTGGACGCGATCCTGGCGCGTTTCATCGAACTTGAACAGTCGCAGGCGGAAATCATCGAAGCGGGTTACGACGAAAATACCGTGCACCGCGTGGTTCGATTGGTGCTGATCAACGAATTCAAGCGGCGTCAGGCGGCGCCTGGTCCGCGCGTGACCACGCGCGCTTTCGGCCGCGAGCGTCGCTACCCGATTACATCGGGTTGGAAATAGCGAGCAAGTTGCGCATCTCGTATTCGTTTCCGTCAACAAGTCGGACAACAAAAAAGCCGGTGGCTCTGCGCGCACCGGCTTTTTGTTATCGGCGAAACGAAGGCTTAGTAGTGGCCCGAGAACGGAATCATCTTGCGCAGGATCGAGGGCGAATGCGGCCACTTGGAATCTTTCAGGTACGGATGATCCGGATAGTTGGCCACCAGCACCTGGCGCACCTGGTCGGCCTGCTGCTTCTGACCCAGAGCCAGATAGCTGCGGCACATGATCGCCAGCGCATCGCCGGCCTGCGGCGATTCCTGGTAGTGCTCGATCACGTATTGGGCGCGATCGGCGGAAGCGACATAAGCCTTGTTGCGCAAGTAGAACTCGGCCACATTGATTTCGTACTGCGCCAAGACGTTGCGCAGGTAGATCATGCGTTGACGCGCATCCGAGGCATAGGCGCTGTCGGGGAAGCGGCGGCTGAGCTCCGCGAAATCATCGAACGATTTCAGGTTGTAGCCCTGGTCGCGGCGCGCCTGCGCGTTGTTGGCCTGACTGGAGAACGTGCGCTCGATAATGCCGGCGGTGCGATCGAAGTTGATCAAGCCGCGCAAGTAGTAGGCATAATCCACATGTGGATTGAGCGGATTGGTCTTGATGAAGCGGTTGATCGTGGAATAAGCGTCGTCGGGCTTGTTGTTCTTGTATTGCGCATACGCCAGCTCA
>DATJMR010000197.1:0-9388 GCA_035508595.1 Dyella sp. | reverse complement strand
CAGCCGCAGTCATTCGGCGGAAACCGAACCATGCTCTGTCGAAGACGTGCAGAAATTGTTTTTGGAAAAGCTGGTGCTGGAACAGGACTGCGTGTTCTGCCTCACCATCACCGCGGCGCGTAGCCCCATCTACGACAACGTAGTCAAAGCCAGTTTTGCGGTGCTGAAGAACTACCGCAAAGTGCGCGAACCTGCCGGACTCACCGGTCCATTCCTGATGCGCGTGCTGGATACGCGCAGCCTGTTCGCCGGATCCGCGCCATGCGTGGTCGAGGCCGCGCGGCTGATCCAGGCGAACGAAACGCCGGCGGCGATACGCGAGCGATTGGCGTACATCGCCGAGAACTCCTATGGCTACATGCTTCCGCGCGATCTGTATTACCTGCGCGCACGCGCCAAGAAAAAGGGCGATCGCAGCGTAGGACTGCTGAGCGCCGTGCTCGGCTCCACGCTGGATATCAAGCCGCTGATTCGCGGGTACCGTGGCGACACCATGCCGGTCGGCAAAGTGCGCGGCTGGGAACTGGGGTGCGAAACCTTGTTCGGCTATGCCGCCGATCGCGTACGCGCCGGCTTGCTGGTGCCGGTGATGTGCACGGCCTACGGCGGGGATCTGGCGGAACTGCCGAAACTGCCCGGTTTCGACAAACTTGCCGCGGCCTGCGAAGAATGCGGCGTGACGTTGATGCAGGCGCCGATGAGCATCACCGGCATGGTCAATGTCGGCGAAGGCGCGGTAACCATCGGCTTCGCGGCGGAAGAACATCACGTCGAATTCTGAGCTTGTCGTCGGTTCGATAGGCTTACTCGACGGACTTAAAACACGGGGGCGTAGAATCGCGGCATGAATCGCATGGGCATCTCTGCCGTGCTGATGTTTGCCCTGCTGCTTATAGCGGGGTTGTACGGGCCTTCGCGCACGTACGCACAGTCCCTCACCGTCTATAAGTGCCGCACCGCGCAAGGTCAGCTGATCTACCAAGGCACGCCTTGCAAGCAAGGCCAGCAACAGCAAACCATGCAATTGGACGATAACGGCCCGACCGCTTCGCCGCTGCCGGAATCTTCCAGCGCACCGCCGCCCCTCGCGGCCGCACCACCGCCCGCCCCTGCCCCGGTGTCGCATACGCCACCATCCACGATGTTTCGCTGCGCGCGCGCCACCGACCGAACCACCTACTTAAGCAGCAACGGCAACCCGCAACCCTATTACGCGCCGCTCGCCATGACGGGCATGATTCCCACGCCGCTGGGACATATCGCACCTGGGGTCAAACCGAACGCCGCGATGATCGCCAGCCATTACGTGCTAGTGCAGGATCAATGCGAGCCTATGACACCGCAAGACACGTGCTCGACACTGCGCGACCAATACGACGAAAACGAGCGCAAGCTCTCGCGCGCCTTCAAGAGCGATCAACCACCGCTGCTTGAGCGCGAAAGGGAATTGCTCGCCCAGCTCAAGCATTGTTGAGCAACGTTTGCGCAACACGTGCATCGCGTTAGCCAAGTGACTGTCGCGCAAGCGTTGTAGCGAGTTGTCCACAGCGTTACCACCAAGGTGTCCCCAACGGCTGTGGAAAAGTAAGATTCAAAATCCAAAGTTGAGAAAGCCGCCATCCACCGCCAGCACCTGTCCGGTGATGTAGCTGGCGGCCGGCAAGCAGAGAAAAGCGATGGCCGCGGCGACTTCTTCCGGTTCGCCGATGCGGCGCAACGGCGTGCGATCCAGCACTTCGTCCAGATAATCGGAATCGGCCAGTGCAGGCTCGGAGCGCTGCGTGCGGATGTACCACGGCGCGACGGCGTTGACGCGAATGCCATCGATCGCCCATTCCGCGGCGAGATTGCGTGTGAGTTGATGCAACGCGGCCTTGGCCATTCCGTAAGGCGAACCGGTGCGCACATGCGTCACACCCGACACCGAACCTACATTCACGATCGCCGCGCTGGCGTGCTGCGCAAGATGGGGATGCGCAAGCCGGCACATTTCGTAGGCGGAAAACAGGTTCTGCTCGAAGATCGCGCGATATTCCGCTTCCTCGTAATCGACGGTGGCCTTGGGCGTATTGCCGCCGGCGTTGTTGACAAGCAGCGAGAGCGGCATGTCCAGATCGGCCACCCAATCGAAGATCGCCAATCGATCTTCCGCTTCGCCCACATCCGCGGCAAACGTCATCACCTCGACGCCGGAAAAATCGTCCGTCAATTCCACGCTCACCTGTTCCAGGTAATCGCTGTCGCGCGCCACCAGCAGCAGGTTCGCGCCCAATCCCGCCAACTCGCGTGCCGCCGCGTACCCGATGCCTTTGCTGGCACCGGTGATCAGCGCGGTATGGTCTTGCAATTGCCAAGCATCGATACGGCTATTCATGTGCGCAGCTTAGAGCCTGTCCGCCATGCGTGCCTAGTTAGCGGGCTCCTGGAGGCGCTTGCGCATGGGTGAAATCACCGCCTTGAGCGGGTTGTGCGCCACGTCTCCATGAATGGCTTGTCCCTGGCGCCAGGTAGCGGGACACTTGGCGCGTTACGTATCGAGGCCGCGCCATGAAAACCGCTACCGCCCTGCTGTGTTTGCTGATGCTCGGCGCCTGCAGCAACAAACCGCCAGCGCCGCAGTCCGATCCCAGGTCCGCCGCTGCACAGCCAAGCGCGCCATGGGATGCGATGAAGCAAGACGAGCAACGCGCCAAAGACGTGAAGAAGCTGGTGGAGAAACAAGCCGCCGACCAAGACAAGCAGATCGAGCAGCAAACGCAATAATCTTTCCGCATGCAACGGTGTTTGGACGTCCGTACGTCCGTTGCTTGCCATCGCGCATCGATGCAGGCAAGGTTCGGGAATGAGCCCCGATACGACGCCCCACGCATCCATACCTCTGCTCGATATCCACCAGGCCAGCGTTCTGCGCGGCGATCGCTTGATCCTCGACCGGCTCAGCCTGCGCCTGGCCGGCGGTCAACACACGGCCATCCTGGGCGCCAACGGGTCGGGCAAGTCCACACTGATCCGGCTGATTGCGCGGCAGCTTTATCCGCTTGCACGCCAGGACGGTCGGCCGGCGATCAAAATCTTCGGGTCCGAGCGCTGGAACGTCACCGAGTTGCGCAGCCTGATCGGCATCGTATCGCCGGCCGTGCAACTGGACTACACCAGCGATACGCCGCTTGAGGTGTTCGACGCCGTCGTATCCGGCTTCTTTGCCGCACGCGGCCTCGGGTTGGATCACGATGTGACCGACCTGATGCGCCAGCGCGCACTGGAAGCGCTGGAACAGATGGAAGCCACGTCGCTGATCGGGCGCGAGATGGCAAGCCTCTCCACCGGCGAAGCGCGTCGGGTGTTGATTGCCCGCGCCTTGGTCCATCGTCCTCGTGCGCTGCTGCTGGACGAGCCCTGCGCGGGCTTGGATCCGGTCAGTCGCCGGCGCTTTCTCGATAGCTTGCGTCATCTGGCTCAACGCGGCGTCACGCTGCTGCTTGTCACGCATCACGTAGAAGAAATTCTTCCGGAAATCGATCACGTGGTGCTGTTGCGCGACGGACGCATGCTGCGCCAAGGCAGCAAAGCGGATGTGCTGACCGACGCGGCGCTTACGGCCGCATTCGGAATGCCCATGCGCATCCAACGGCAGGGCGCCTATTACCACGCCAGCGTGGACTGAAGCCGTTCCGGCTCGATGATAGTCGACGCGGGCTGCGCGTGGGATTATCGTTTCCGCATGAGCCTGCACCACCACACGCTGCACGAAAGCCGGCTGCTGCACGCAGCCTGCGCTCATTGCACGCCGGAAGGCACCGGATGCAGCGACGTGGAACATGCCTGGACGAACACCGTCGCGTTTCCGTTACATGGATTGTTCGTAAAACACCACGACCACGGCGCCGAGGTGATCGCACACGCCGGGCAGGCCGTGTTTTTCAATGCGGGCGAAGCGTACCGCGTAAGCCATCCCGCCGGAGGCGGCGACGACTGCCTGGTTCTGCGCACGAACGACGAGGTGTTGCGCGACATACTTGCCCATCACGACGCGCGACGCGCCGATCGCGGACTCGATCCGTTCCGCGCGACGCACACCGCCTTGCCCGCATCGATCGCTTTGCAAAAAAGCAGGCTTTGGCACGGCTTGCGTCATCGCGATGCGTCGATGCTGGAAGTCGAAGCACGCGGACTATCGCTGCTGAGCGACTTGTTTGCGCACATCGCTACCGAGACGCCGCAACCTGATCCGTCATGGCGCAAGACCCGCCGCCGAGATCAGTCGCACGCGGTCGCCGTATTGCTTGCCGACGAACCGGGAAGAGATTGGAGCCTGGACGAACTCGCCGATCGCGTACACGCATCGCCCTTCCACCTAGCCCGCAGTTTTCGCGCCACGCTGGGTGAGCCCATTCACCGCTACCAACTTCGCGTTCGTCTCGCGCTCGCCCTGGAAGCGGTGCTCGACTCGTCGATGGCGCTCACGACGTTGGCCATGGAATTGGGCTTTGCGACACCCAGTCATTTCACGGCCGCGTTCGGGCGTGCCTACGGCGTCACCCCCTCTGCCTTGCGCAAGCAGACGCACCCCTCGCAGGCGCGCCAATTGCGCAAGATTTTGACAGCCCAGCCAAGCGCCGCCTCGTAACGTCGATGACCGAAACGGCCCGTTCGCGCCGTAACGTGCGTCGACACTCATGCTGCTCTCGCTCTCATCACTCCAAACAAACCCGTTCGCCCAAGCGCTGCACGCGGAAGGGCCCGATCCCCGCCACGCCCAAGCGTTGCAGCTGTATGGCCGCTTCGTCGGTAGCTGGGATGTGGACGTGACCGATTATTTCCCCGACGGCAGTACGCACGCCGCGCGCGGCGAATGGCACTTCGGTTGGGTGCTGCAAGGTCGCGCGATCCAGGACGTATGGATCACACCCGCTCGCGACACGCCGCGTGAAACCTTGCCGGAAGGCTACTTGCATCGTTACGGCAGCACGCTGCGCATGTACGAACCGGAGCAAAACCAGTGGCGTATCACCTGGGCCGACCCGGCGATCGGTTTCTATGTCACGCAAGTGGGTCGCGAACACGACGGCGGCATCGTGCAGGAAGGCCGTACCGCACAAGGCACGCCGATGCGCTGGAGTTTTCGCGACATCACATCCGACAGCTTTTTATGGATCGGCGAAGTGGCGGACGAACAAGGCCGCTGGCGTCTTCAATTGACCATGCGCGCCACGCGCAAACCGCTTTCTCAACCCTGATCGAGGACATCGATATGTACGATCACGTAGGCCTGCATGTGCAGGATCTCGACGCCAGCGTGCGTTTCTATCAAGCGGCCTTGGCTCCGCTCGGACATGTGCTGTGCATGCGCGATGCGAGCAGCGCCGGTTTCGGGCCGAAAGATGCACCCGCGCTATGGCTTTACCACGATGCAAAAGCCGCATCGCCGATCAACGCGCACATCGCGTTTCGCGCCGAGAAACACCATCACGTGGATGACTTTCACGCCGAAGGATTGAAAGCCGGCGGCAAGGATCTGGGCGCACCCGGCGTGCGCGCGGACTATGCATCCAATTATTACGCGGCGTTTTTGACTGATCCGGACGGCAACAATATCGAAGCGGTGTGCATGGTGTGACACATCGGCTCCCTCTTTCGACAGCACAGAGGGAGCCCGTTTCGTGCCACGTTCAATGCGGCGAGCAGAAGCAATACGAATACACGTTCGGCTGACCCGCCTGCGCCGTACTCAGCATGTTCAACTCCGGCGCAAAGGCCGGCAATTGCGCGAACCAACTCGGCAGCCTTACTCCATAGCTTTGCAGTCCCGCCACCATGGCCGATTGATTGAGGCTCACCACAAATCGCTCGAATGTGCCCATCGGCTGTTCCTGATAGCGCACGGAGTAGCCCTTGTCCAACTTCGCCAGGTCCGCGGCTTTTTGAATCGCCGAATCGAGGCCGCCAAGCTGGTCGATCAGGCCGCGCTGCTGTGCCTGGCTTCCGGTCCACACGCGTCCCTGCGCCACATTGTCGATGGCGGCGTAATCCTTGCCGCGCGCTTGCGCCACGCCGCCGACAAAATCGTGGTAACCCTTGTTGATGATGGACTGGATGACCGTACCCACCTTGGGGTCGAGCGGCCGGCTGATATTGAACGCGCCCGCCAACGGCGACGTACTCACGCCATCGGCGTTGACGCCAAGCTTGCTCAGCGCACCGGGAACCGTGAAATACATGCCGAAGATGCCGATCGAGCCGGTGATCGTATCGGGCTCGGCGTAAATCTGATCGGCATTCATCGAAATCCAGTAACCGCCGCTGGCGGCGACATCGCCCATCGACACGACGACCGGAATGCCGGCTTTGCGCGTCAACGCCACTTCGCGTCGAATTTCTTCCGCCGCATACACTTCGCCGCCGGGCGAATTCACGCGCAATACCAGTGCCTTGGTACGCTTGTTCTCGCGCGCGGCGCGAATCAATGCGGCCGTCGATTCGCCGCCGATGGAACCCGGCGGTTGTTGGCCGGAAGCAATTTCGCCTTCCGCGACCACCACGGTCACCGCGGAACGACCCAGGTTGTCCTGGCTGGGCATCTGGTCTGCGTAACGATCCAGATTGACGCCACGAAAACCGTGACCATCCTTGCCCGCGGGCACGCCCTGCGCGCGAAGCATGCCGACCAGTTCGTCGCGCGTGGCCAGGCCGTCGACCAAATGCTCATCGAGCGCCAGCTTGGCCAGATCGCCCTGCGCGGCCGCGATACGATCGGGCAGGCCGTCGATATCCGCGCGCAGCACGGCAGGATCGAGTTTGCGCAGCTTCGCGACGTCGTTGATATAGCCGTCCCACAAACCGCCCATCCAATAGCTGTCCGCTTCTTTGGATTCGGGCGACGCATGGTCCAGCACATACGGTTCGGCCGCGCTCTTGAACTGCCCCACGCGGAACAGGTACACATTCACGCCCAGCTTGTCGAGCAGGTCTTTGTAGAACAGGCGATAGTTCGACAGACCTGTGATCAACAAACCACCTTGGGGATCGAGCAAAATCCGATCCGCATGCGCCGCCAGGTCGTACTGGTATTGATCCAGATACGACGCCCACGCGATGACCGGCTTGCCCGATGCACGGAAACGATCCAGTGCCGCGCCCACTTCCGTCAGCGCCGCAAAACCCGAAGCCTGCAGATGACTGGGGTCGAGCACGATGCGGGTGATGTGCGAATCCTTGGCGGCCGCATCGATGGCGCCGACGATGTCGCGCAGTTGCACTTCCTTGGGTTCGTTGCCGGACAGCTTGGACAAAGCGCGTTGCATCGGATTGATGCTGTACTGCTCCACCAACCGCCCTTCCGGACGCAGCACCAGCACGCTGCTGTCTTGAATGTCGTTGAGGTGCCTGGACGCACCGATGGCCATCACGAACAACACCATCAGGCCCAGGAACAGAAAGAAGACGAGGTTGACGATGATCAACCGAACGACGTTCAAGCCGCGCCCGAACACACGCAAGAAAGCCCAGAATCCATTCGGCTGCCGCAGGGGCGGGGGTGTCGTCATAAAGCTCTCGGATTTAAGGTGATGTCCGCCAGCGTAAACGCTTCGGCGGCGCCGGTCATGAAGGAATCGTGGCATCCGTGGCAGTCGGTGCAACAGGGCCAAACGTCCCGTAACGATACCGGCCGGAGCTGCGCCAGAATCGAACGAATAGCAGCAACGCCGCCATGCTCAGGCCGGCGATCAGCCCCATCCAGATACCTCGGGCGCCCAGCTTGAGGTGAAACGCCAGCCACCACCCTACCGGCATGCCCACCATCCAATAGGCGAACAGCGTGATCGCCATCGGTACACGCGTATCTTTCAACCCGCGCAAGGCACCGTTGGACGCCACCTGGATCCCATCGGAAAACTGAAACAGCCCGGCGAGCACGAGCAGTTGCACCGCCAGCTCGATCACGGCGCTGTCGTGCGTATACAGCGAGGCGATCAGACGCGGAAAGCCCAGCATCATGCACGCCGATATCGTTTGTGTGACCAAGGTCAGCCCGATGCCGCAAAAGCCGGCATAGCGGATGCCGGACACGTCCCCGCGTCCCACGGCGTTACCCACCCGCACCGTGATGGCCATGGCCAGCCCCAGCGGCACCATGAAAAAGAACGCCGCCACATTCAACGCCACCTGATGGCTGGCCACCATGTCCTCGCCCATCGTGCCGATCAGGAGCGCCGCCGCCACGAACAAACCCGCCTCAGCCAGCAGCGTGATCGCCATCGGCAAGCCGATATGCACCAGCTTTCCGATACGCCGCCAATCGGGCCATTCGAAATGCGCAAACAGCCCCATGCCCTGATAGTTGCGGTGGAAGAAGATATAGATGGCGAACGCCAGCATCTCGATCCACAGCACGGCCGCCGTGGCGATACCGCAGCCGCGCGCACCCTGCGGCGGCAGACCGAGCTTGCCGAACATGAAGATGTAGCCCAGCGGCAGCAACAGCAGCAAACCGCCGAAGCTGAAATACATGGACGGCCGTGTGAGCGACAAACCTTCGGAGAGCCCCCGCAGCGCGAAATAGCACGTCAACGCCGGCGCGCCCCAGCTGATGGCACGCAGAAAGGCACCCACATCCACATAAAGCCCGGGCGATACACCAATCAGTTTGATCAACGGCTCGGCATGGCGTACCGCAAACCACAGCACCGCACCCATCGCCAGCGCCAGCCAGATCGCCTGGTGAAACACCTCGCCCGCCTCGTGACGGCGTCCGGCGCCATCCAGCTGCGAGATCGACGGTGGCACGGACATCATCATGCCGATGCCGCTCACGATCGCCAGCGACCAGATGCTGGCACCCACCGCCACGGAGCCGAGCACATGCGCGCTGACGTGCCCCGCCAACACGGCATCGATCACATTGCTGCCGACCGCGGCAAGCTGAGCCAGGATGAGCGGTAGGGCCAAACGCACGGTCGCGCCGATTTCCCGCGATGCGCGGGCCCGGTCGAAATGGAACGGTTTCATAGTGGGGTACTCCGAGCCTTGTAGTGTACCGCCGCTCGTTTGCCAGTTCCCCCCGCGCGGCCAACCTGCCAAGATTCGGCGCTGCATCGTAGGGGAAGCGCATGACGAAGGAACTGACCTCGTACGAAGGTGCCTGCTGCGCCAATTGCCAGACGCCGCTGGAGGGCGAGTACTGCCATCACTGCGGGCAGTCGGTCCACAGCGTGCTGCGGCCGGTGCATGGCTTGTTCGAAGAATTCTTCGAAACCTTCCTGCATATCGACGGGCGCATCCTGCACACCCTTCCGCCGCTGCTTTGCAAGCCGGGCTTTCTCACGCTCGAGTATTTCAGCGGTCGCCGCGTGCGCTACATCGCGCCGTTCCGGCTGATGTTCGTGCTGTG
>DATJMR010000196.1:0-4771 GCA_035508595.1 Dyella sp. | reverse complement strand
CGCCGCGCCAACGCAAAGCAGGGCGACCAGAGCGATACGAACGGTCTTATTCATGGTGACGTTCCTTCAAACGGGTTTGATTTCCGACAGTCAATGACGATTGCGGTTACGGGACAGCCATCGCCGGTGGACCGGCTGTTGTATTTATTTTTACATCTTCAGCTTCAGCCACGCATTGTACTGCAGAGGCCAATAAAACAGACATGGCAAACCGCCACGCCCATCGAGCCCGGAACACGGTGTGCCCCGGACCCTTCTCGGGCTGCCCGGTTGCGTCCCCTAGGTGCGCAACCAGGCCAGGACCTTATTTCGTGCGATAGGGTCCCCAAGCCGGCTCGCGGACGTCGCCATCGGCAAGCGCCAGGCGCTGCCTCACCATACCGTCGTTGGAAACGGCATACAGCACATCGCGAGATCCATCGATGGCGGCGTAGATCAACATACTGGCGTTCGGCGCAAAGCTTGGCGATTCGTCGATCGGACCGGGCGAGATGAAGCGCACCTGCCCTCCGAGGCTCTGGTCCGTGATGGCGATACGATACACGTTCCCGTTGGCCTGCACCATGGCAATTTGCTTGCCGTCGTAGCTGATGGAAGCATCCAAGTTTTGCTGACCCTGGAAGCTGACACGCTCTGGCGTGCCGCCGCCGGCGGAGACACGATAGATCTGCGGGCGTCCGGAACGGTCTGAGGTGAAGTAGATGCTCTGACCATCCGGCGACCATACCGGCTCGGTGTTGATCGCCAGACTGCGGGTCAGTCGGGTTTCCTGACGGCCGGCCAGGTCCATCACGTAGATCTCGGGATTGCCTGTATAGGACAGCGCGAGTGCAAGCTTGGTGCCATCGGGCGACCAGGCCGGCGCGCCGTTGATGCCCTTCGCACGGCCGGAAATAAGCTGGCGCGCGCCGGTGGTGATGTTCTGGATGTAGATGGCCGAGTTGCCGCTCTCGAACGATACGTACGCGATGCGATTGCCATCGGGTGACCACTTGGGCGAGAGCAACGCCTCGTGCGAACGCGCCACGACCTGCGGGTTGTAGCCGTCCGAATCGGCCACGATCAGCGAATAGGTGGCATTGTTGCCGCTGCCGACCATCGTGACGTAAGCGATGCGCGTCCAGAACGCCCCGCGCACGCCGGTGATCTGCTGATAGATGGCATCGGCAATCTGGTGCGCCACGTTGCGCAGATCGCTTATCGGCGCCGGCGGCATGGCATTGCCGAGCAAGCGCTGCTGGCGATTGACGTCCCACAGTTCGTATTCGACCGTGACCATCCCGTTGCCGGCATCTTTAATGCGACCGATGACGATGTAATCCTGCTTAAGCAAGCGCCACGTCGCGAATTTGATGTCCGAGCCCTGGCTGGGCTGCTCGACGATTTCGCTGACTGCCAGCGAACGGAATTTGCCGCAGCGATTGAGGTCGTTGCGAATCACATCCGCCACGTCGGTCGGCAACGGTGCGCCACTTTGAGCGAACGGCACCACCACCACCGGCGTTGCGGATTTGATGCCGCCCACGACCTGGACGTTCAAAGCCTGTGCGGCGGCAGGGCCTGCGACCAACGCGGACATCAGCAGCAGGATGAGGGTAATCAGTGATCGGGATGATCTGCGCATGGGGACTTGCTCACTGCGGAATGAAGGTGAAGTCAATTTCACGCCGGAACACGCTTTCAAAGCCCTTGTAGGGCAATGGCTGCGCGCGCAATACGGCATCTTCGACGGATTTCTTGCCGGCATCGTCATAAGGGCAACTGGAGGAGGCCTTCGCGCTCATCACGTTGCCCCCGGGAAGCTGCACAATGTGAACCACGCACGGTGCGTTCGGCATGTTATCCGGCCTTATCCAATTCTGCGTGACGGCGTTCTGAATCGCCGCGCGATATTGGTCCAGCAACGTGCTGTTGCCATTGTTGCCGGTCTGGCGCTGGGCTGCGTTGGGCAGGTCCGGCAAGCCGTCGGCCTTCGCGTTCTGCAGATCGGCGAGCTGCTGTTTGGCCTGCTTGGCCTTGTTGTCCAGCTTCTGCGTCTGGGACGAAGCGGCGTCCAACTGCTTGAACAGCTGATCCACTTTCTCCTGCTCGGCTTTCTTTTTGGCCGCCTGGGCGTCCAAGTCGGCCTGGCGCTGACGCTGTTTTTCTTCCTGCTCTTTCTTGGCGTCTTCGGCCTTTTGCAGGGCGTCTTGCACCACGCGCTCCTGATCGACCACATCCGGATGCTCCGGCGGCGGCGGCAGCGGGCTCGGCTTCGGCTGGACGACGGGCGGCGGTGGGGGCGGCGGTACCGACGGCGGCGGCGGCACGGTGTTCGGAATCGGCTTCACCTTCTCCGATTTGGGCGGAGGGGCGGCGGTGTTACCGATCAACGTGGCTTCGATGACCGGGCCGCTGAGCTGCAGCGGCGGCGGCGTGCATGTAATCGGATTGGGCAAATGCAGCGCCGTCAGAAATGCTTCGTACGACGAGCACGACAGCATCGCCAGAAACAGGAATGCCACGATACCCAGATGGAGAACGGCCGCTAAAACGACCGCCAAGGGTGTCCCTTTGGTGCTACGGTCGTCCATTCGGGTTGCCCGTCTCCGGCGCACTCATCAAGCCGACCTTGGCCACACCGGCTTGCTGCAGCAAGGCCAGCACCTGATACACGCCGTCGTATTTGCCGTCGCGATCGCCTGCGACCAGCACGCTCACATCCGGATTCTCTTTGACGAACGCACCGACCTTGACCTTCAGTGCATCCGCTTCGATGGGCTCCTTCTTGGTGTTGCCCAGCGTCAGATACATATGACCCTGGTTGTCCACCGACACGATCACCGGCTCTTTCTTGTCCTGAAGCGACTTGGCATTGGCTTGCGGCAAGTTGACGTCGACATTGGCGTTGAGCATGGGCGCCGTGACCATGAAGATGATCAAAAGCACCAGCATCACGTCGATGTAGGGAACGACGTTGATCTCTGATTTCAGCTTGAGGCGCTTGTGGCGCGCGGAAGTACGCATGGTCGCGGCCCCCTCAGTTCGTGTCGTCGATTTGGATCTGACGCTGCAGCACGGAGGAGAATTCTTCCTGGAACACTTCGTAGCGCGAGGCAACGCGCTCGACCTTGTTCGCATAACGGTTGTAGGCCCACACGGCGGGAATCGCGGCGAACAGCCCCATCGCCGTCGCGATCAGCGCTTCGGAAATATGCGGCGCCACCACGGCAATGGTGACATCTTTCATCTCGCCCAAGCCCTGGAAGGCACCCATGATGCCCCACACGGTGCCGAACAGACCCACATAGGGGCTGATCGAACCGACATTGGCGAGAAACTCCAGGTTGCGTTCGAGCAAGCCGATTTCCTTCGTGCCGGCCACGCGCATTGCGCGCTCGGAGCCCTCGATCACGGTGGGCATGTCCGAGCCGCGGCGCTGGCGCTGACGCACGAATTCGCGGAAGCCCGATTCGAAAATGTTCTCCATGCCGCCCGTGTCGCCGCCGTTGCTCACTTCGCGGAACAGCTGTGCCAGATCCGCGCCGGACCAGAAGCGCTCCTCGAAGGTTTCGGCATTTGCCATCGCGGCTTTGAGCTGCGAATACTTGCGGATGATGATCACCCAGGACAGAAACGAGAGCACCAGCAACATCAGCATCACCAGTTGCACTGGCAAGCTTGCGCTCGCGACGATCTCAAAAACGTTCAATCCACCGTTCATGGCTTTGGGGTTCTCCACCGCTCAGGGCTATCTTCAAAATACTTAGGTCGGGCCGGGAGCGATCACTCTCGATCGATCCGGCCGGCAATCTCGTCCGGGATCCGGGCCGGCTGCATCCGTTTCAAATCCACACATGCCGCACGTACTTGCGCCTGGATAAGCGTGGCGCCGTCCGCCCGAGTAATCGCCTGCGCGAAAAGAATACTGGCTGAACGACACTCTTTGACTTCCACCGTCACCGTCAGTTCATCGTCCAGCAGGGCAGGCTTGAGGAAGTCGATCTCCATCCGGTGGACCATAAAGGCCAGCCCCGTCGCCTGTTTGAAGGCCATCTGGTCCACGCCGAGCTGGCGCAGCCATTCGGTACGGGCGCGCTCGAGGAAGCGCAGATAGCTGGCGTGATACACCACGCCGCCCGCATCGGTGTCCTCCCAGTAGACGCGCACCGGCCAATGAAAAAGGGTCGACATAGGTGAACCTGATCGCAGGCACATCAAACCCTCAGTTTAACAGATTGCATCTGGCCCCGAGACCCAAAGGGCGATCGGATCGGTGCGCGCCAAAAACTGCATGGAACTCGCTCAACCGCACGCCGGGCAAGACCTCCATCCCCATCCAGCATCACGGATGCCTACCCAATCCGAGCAAAAAGCCGACATCGAAAATAGTAATTCAACATGCGTCAATTCGAGCAAATCAGCGCATGCTGGACTTGTACGTTCGTCAATTAATTCAACGAACGATACAAAATCGCCGATTTCAGCCCTCAATACCAAAGGAATGGAAATGAAAAGCGTTTTTTCGTCGACTTTATTGAGCGCTGCAACAGGAATTTTGCCCTGGACCAATGCTAGCGCAGCAGGGCCGATAAAACCGAACCTGCAACAGGTTCTTTACCCGAACAATCCAAACGACCCTGCTCCCTTTGGCTTTTTGAGTGGCGCGGCTTCTCCATCAATTGGAGATTTCCACTATTCCGGACAGCAGGAGTTGCAGGCAAGCACGTCCCGGTTAGGTGCGACGCCCGATGAAATCCATGCGAATTTCGTACTGCACCGATTGGCAACC
>DATJMR010000195.1:0-4647 GCA_035508595.1 Dyella sp. | reverse complement strand
CCGCCCATGAGGGTCGATACGCGCGGCGGCAATCGGCGGACCAACCAGGCGCCGAACGGCGCCGCGGCCACACCGCCGAGGATCAAGCCCAACACCACATACAACTTGCTTTGCCCGATGCTGAGCAGAAAAGTGATGCTGGCCGCGAGACTCACGATGCATTTGGCCAAATGCACGCTGCCGATCACCGTGCGCGGCTCCTGTCCACGCGCGACCATCGTCGTCACGGTAAGCGCGCTCCACCCGCCGCCGCCGGCAGCATCGAGCAGGCCAGCGATAAAGCCCAGCACGCGGGTGCCGCGCGGCACATCGGTGCGGCGATCTTTACGGCGCGTGGTGCGAAATACCAGAAACAAACCCATGGTCAGCAGATACGGCGTGAGGAAATACCGTATCCAGATGGGCGGCATGTGCGCGAGCGCAGTTGCACCGATCACGGCGCCGATCACGCCCGGAATGACCAGCGCCCAAAACAAGTTGCGCTGCACATTGCCCGCCCACCAGTGGCTGAGCCCCGACGCACCGCAGGTAAAAGTTTCCGCGTAATGCACACTGGCGCTTGCCAGGGCGGGCGGCATGCCGATGCCCAACAGCATGCCCGCCGACGTGACGCCATAGGCCATGCCCAGCGCGCCGTCCACAAGCTGGGCGAGCGCGCCGATACCGGCGAAAATCAGGAATTCGGGAAGAGGCGCCATGTTGCTCGTTCAGGCCGACTAAGGGATGCTCTGATTCATTCCACAAAGGTGTCACCGGTCCTGTCTGTTCGCAGGCTACAGGGTCATCGGCGAAGGCAGACTGGCCGTCTGTCGAGACGATGGACCGAAGGCATACGAACAGACAGGGCCGGCCGGGATGGTGATGTCCAGAAGGCCCGCAGGCTGCGTCGCGCTGCTTGAACAGACGGCCAGTCTGCTCTGTGCCGCGCAACACACCCTGCGGGCCTTCTGGACATCATGCCACCTATGTGGAATGAATCAGAGCATCCCACGCATCATGACAAATGCCTTCTGGTTTGTCCGGTCTGTCGGATCAGATCGCCTTTGAGAGATCGACAGCGAGGCCGATGTAAGTACCTGGCGTGAGCTCAAGCAGGCGCTGCTTCGCATCCTCAGGCAACGCCAAGGTTGCGATGAACTGACGCATGGAGTCGCGCGTGATGCCCTGGCCGCGCGTCAATGCTTTGAGCTGCTCATAAGGTTCAGGCAAACCGTAGCGACGCATCACCGTCTGCACGGCTTCGGCCAGCACTTCCCAGCTTGCATCCAGATCGCCGGCCAGGCGATCGGCATTCACGTTGAGCTTGCCCAGTCCCTTTTGCAGCGATTCCAGCGCTACCAACGTGTGCCCGAAAGCAGTGCCGAGCGCGCGCAGCACGGTCGAGTCGGTAAGGTCGCGCTGCCAGCGGCTGATGGGCAGCTTTTCCGCAAAATGACCGAGCAGGGCGTTGGCGAGGCCGAAATTGCCCTCGGCATTTTCGAAATCGATCGGGTTGACCTTATGCGGCATGGTGGAGGAGCCGACTTCGCCCGCCTTCAAGGCCTGCTTGAAATAGCCCAGCGAGATATAGCCCCACACGTCGCGCGCCAGGTCGATCATGATGATGTTGGCGCGACGCACGACATCGCAATATTCCGCCACGCCGTCGTGCGGTTCGATCTGCGTGGTGTATGGGTTGTAGTCCAGACCGAGGCTGGTGACGAAGCGCTGCGAAAACGCGCGCCAGTCGACATCCGGATAGGCGATGGCGTGTGCGTTGTAGTTGCCCACCGCGCCGTTGATTTTTCCGGGAACTTCCACGGCGGCCAGCTGCTTGCGCTGGCGTTCCAGCCGCGCCACGACATTGGCGAGTTCTTTGCCCAGCGTACTCGGCGATGCCGTTTGCCCGTGCGTGCGCGACAGCATCGGCAAGCTGGCGTTGGCATGCGCCAGCTCGCGCAACGTGGCGATGATCTTGTCGAACCATGGCAATAGCACATCTTTGCGCGCATCCCGCAGCATCAACGCGTAGGAAAGATTGTTGATGTCTTCGCTGGTGCAGGCGAAGTGAACGAATTCCTTGGCCTGTGCCAAGGTGGCGTCATGGCCGATACGTTCCTTGATGAAATATTCGATCGCCTTCACATCGTGGTTGGTAGTGGCTTCGATCGCCTTGATGCGCGCACCGTCTTCGATGCTGAAATCGGTGGCGATCGCCTTCAGCTTGGCGGTCTGTTCCGCCGTAAAGGCAGGAAGTTCCACGATGCCTTTTTCGGCCGCCAGCGCCAACAGCCATTCGATTTCCACTTGCACGCGACGATGCATCAGACCGAACTCGCTGAAGATCGGGCGCAGCGACTCGGTCTTGCTGGCATAGCGGCCGTCCAGCGGGGATAGGGCGGTGAGGGCGTGCGTGGACATGGGAAGCTTCCGGGG
This sequence comes from Dyella sp., assembly GCA_035508595.1. Taxonomy (GTDB): domain Bacteria; phylum Pseudomonadota; class Gammaproteobacteria; order Xanthomonadales; family Rhodanobacteraceae; genus Dyella_B. The sequence continues at coordinate 2,232 of DATJMR010000195.1, read as the reverse complement.
GATCAGAACCCGGTATTTTACATTGCTCCGCTCCTAACGTTTGCAGGCATATAGTTGTCTGATCCCCAACCGCACGAGGCGCGATCATGAGCGGCTTCCGTATGGAACACGACAGCATGGGTGAGTTGAAGGTGCCCGCGAAGGCGCTGTACGGCGCGCAGACCCAACGCGCCATCGACAACTTTCCGATTTCCGGCCTGCACTTGCCGCGGGCCTTTATCCGCGCGCTGGGTTTGATCAAGGCGGCGGCGGCTGAGGCCAATCTGGCGCTGGGGCATGTGAAGAAAGGGCAGGCGGCGGCCATTCGCAAAGCGGCGCTGGCGGTGGCCGAGGGGCAGTACGACGATCAGTTTCCGATCGATGTCTTCCAGACCGGATCGGGCACCAGCACCAATATGAATGCCAACGAGGTCATCGCGCATCTCGCCACCAAGGCAGGTACCAAGATTCATCCCAACGATCACGTCAACTACGGACAAAGTTCCAACGACGTGATTCCCACGGCGATTCACGTCAGCGCCGCATTGACGGTGCACGAGGCGTTGCTCCCCGCGCTGAAGCACCTGCGGCACGCGATCGACCGTCGTGCGCGCGAATTGCGCAACGTTCCCAAGACCGGACGTACTCACTTGATGGATGCCATGCCGGTCACCTTCGGACAAGAACTGTCCGGTTGGTCGGCGCAGATCGCATCGGCACAAGAGCGAATCCAAGACAGCCTTAAGCGCGTGCGGCAATTGCCGTTGGGCGGCACGGCGGTGGGTACGGGCATCAATGCGGACCCGAAATTCGGGCCTGCCGTGGCACGTGCGCTGAAAAAGCTCACCGATGTCCGTTTCGAATCGGCAGCCAATTATTTCGAAGGGATGGCCGCGCAAGATGCGGCGGTGGAACTCTCCGGGCAGCTCAAAGCGCTGGCGGTGGCGTTGATGAAGATCGCCAACGATTTGCGCTGGATGAATTCCGGTCCGCTGGCAGGCTTGGGCGAAATCGAATTGCCAGCGCTGCAGCCTGGATCGTCCATCATGCCGGGCAAGGTGAACCCGGTGATTCCGGAAGCCACGGCGATGGTGGCCGCGCAAGTGATCGGCAACGATGCGGCGATTACGGTGGCCGGTCAGTCCGGCAATTTTCAGCTCAATGTGATGCTGCCGCTGATCGCCTATAACTTGCTACAGTCCGTTGACATACTGGCCAACGTATCGCGCTTGTTGGCCGACAAGGCGATCGCCGGTTTTCGCGTCAACAAGCAGCGCGTGAATCAAGCGCTGGCGATGAATCCGATTCTCGTCACCGCCTTGAATCCGGTCATCGGTTACGAAAAAGGCGCGGCGATCGCCAAGCAGGCGTACAAAGAAAAACGCCCCATCATGGATGTGGCGTTGGAACAGTCGGGGCTGTCGAAAGCTCAATTGGAAAAGCTGCTTGACCCGTTGGCGCTGACCAAGGGCGGTATCCACGAGGAATGACGCCCATCGGCATTTGATTTGACACGGCGGCCGATTGTTTGCTCCGGTACGCGCATCGCGATCAATGGTAGCGGCCAGCTAAGCGCTACTTGTCGTGGTCGTTGTCCATGTCCTTGCCGCAATCGTCGACGTCTTTTTGCGTCATCGTGGCGTAGGGTTTGAACGCAGGCATGGAGGCGGCCAGCTTTTGTTGCGATGCGAGCATGTCGGGCAGCCGCTTGCACAGAAGCTTCGCTTCGGCCTCGATCTGATCGGTCTGCGGCTTGATGCTTGCCTGAATCTCTTTGTCGGTTTTGCCAGTGAAGGCGCCCCAGATCGCCTGCTTTGCCGCGGTGACGCCAATGTCCGCGCCACTGGCGCCAATGTCCATGCCGGCGTCGGCGATGTCGATGATCTGCTGGCGGTAATCGACCAGCATGGCATGTTGCTCCGCCGTGGCGTCGACCGGCTTGCCGGCGATCACCAAGTTCCCTTGTGGAGTGATGACGGCCTTGGGGAGATTACTGTCATCGCTGTCGTGGATGCCCCTGCCGTTGACGTGCACGCTGCCGACGTCGATGTCCTTGGTAAGCAGTTCCTGCTTGGCTTTGTCGATGCCTTTGCGCACTTCCTCGCCGATGACCGACGAAGAGGTCTGCTGTTGCGCGTCCTTCATCGCCTGGGCCACGTCGCTGTGGGAGTCGTCATTGGACGATTGGCTGCAAGCGGTCAATGGCGGCAGCAGCAGCGAAGCGAGGATGGCGAAAGCGATGGCTCTAGTTTT
>DATJMR010000194.1:0-3254 GCA_035508595.1 Dyella sp. | reverse complement strand
TGAGATAAGCCACCGCGGCGGCGATGTCCTGTGACGCTGCATCGCCAAAATTCAAACCCTCCATCAGGTGATGCGCTTCTTCCTCTTTCACCGTGAACTTGCCGCGATACAGATCGGGTACCAGCGCAAGATAACCGGACTGCGCCAACCGATCGGCCACGCCGCGGATCTGGTCGTTCAAGCCCCACCACTCCTGGATCACCACCACCGCCGGCGCGCCGGCGGCTTGCTCCGGCGTCGCCAGATACCCTTCCAGCCGCTGGCCATCCGGGCGTTGCAGGCCGACCATGGATCCGTTTGTTGCTGTCATGACAACTTCCTCGTGAGTGTGGGGAGACGTTCAAGGCCATCAAGGTAAGTGCGCCCCGTGTCGGTTGCATTGCCGATTGGAACGGGGTTTTTGCCCATTGCTCCAAGTATGGCGGTATCCGCGCACGCGGGCGGGCGTGTGCCCGTCCACGGGATTTTCGTCCAAAAAATCAGCGGTTTTGACAATTATTTTCGTCGCGAGGTAGTAGACGTTTTCTGTTGGCGGCTTCATCGGCGCGTGAAGAAGGCCTCAGCAGATGCACGAGCTTCATTCCAAGAGCCAGGAATCGACACCCGCTGCCGTGGCGTGCGGGGCCGACCCCGGCGGCTCGCAGCTCCGTGCACAGGCGGCGTCCGCCGAGACATCCAGCACCCGGACGCTGATGTCGATGGTGGCGGTGATCGCGACGGCCACCATCTTCGGTCTGAGTTACAGCCTGTCGGCGCCGCTGATTGCGGTGAGCCTGGAAAACATGGGCTTTTCCGATCGCTTCATCGGCATCAACGCGGCCATGCATGCCGTGGGCGTGCTGGCCATCGCGCCCTTCATGCCGGCGCTGGCAGCGCGATGGGGCGCCAGGCGCTTGGCTGTGCTCGCCCTGGTGGTGACAGCCGTGACGCTGGCCGCCTTTCCCTTCGTCAGTTCGGTCGCCTGGTGGTTTCCGTTGCGCATGCTGCTTGGCGCGGCGGCAGAAGCGCTTTTTGTGATGTCCGAAACCTGGGCCAACAGTTTGACCCGCGACGATGCCAGGGGACGAACGATGGCGATGTATACGGCATCGCTTTCCTTGGGCATGGTGCTTGGTCCGGCTACGCTCTCGTGGGTGGGCATCGGTCATCGCGGCTATTTTCTGGCGGCCGGCCTATCGCTGCTGGCCGTACTGTGCATTGCTGGCAGGTGGCTGGTGGCGCCCGCAAGGATCCGGCCGGAGTCCGCCCGTCCCATGGTTTATGCCCGCATTGCGCCGATGGCGATCGCAACCACCGTGCTCAACGCGGGCGTGGAGACGGCAGGGCTTTCATTCATCGGCTTGTATGCCACCGCACAAGGATGGACCAACGGCCAGGCCATGCGCCTTATTTCCACGCTGATGCTCGGGGCCATCGTGCTGCAATTGCCGATCGGGTGGCTGGCTGACCGTGTTTCCAAGCGTAAGCTGGCGATGGCGCTTGCCTGGATTTCCGCAGCGGGCGCGTTGTGTTGGCCGTTCGTGCTCGCTCATCCGCTGTTGGCGTTCGGTATCGTCTTTTGCTGGGGCGGCGTTTTCGTCGGCATTTATACCGTCATGCTGGCGATGGTCGGCGAGCGTTTCAGCGGCGCCAACCTCGTCGGTATCTATGCGGTGATGGGGCTGGCGTGGGGTGTGGGTGCGCTGGTCGGACCCATGTTTGCCGGTCTTGTCATGGGCGCAAGCGCACGCTTCGGGCTGCCCGGCCTGATTTCGCTGGCATGCGCGCTATTTGCCGTGTTTGCCATGCGCGCACGAAGCGAAGCGTAACGACCCGGGCATCACGGAGAAACCATGATTCAACTCGCGCTGCTTCTGCTTGGTGGTGACTTCGTCAAACGGCGCTGGCCGTGGCTGGCCGGCATCGGTTTCCTGTGGGCGATGTTGGGGGTGGCGATCTTTGTCGATGCCCTGGATGGCGTCGCTTACTTCCCGCTACACGTGTTCGGTTATCTCTTGCTGATCGAAGCGGTCGTTACCCTTTGCGCGACCTCGACCAAGCCCGATGCCACGGCGTTGCTGAGAAAGCTGCGCGGCGTGGCGTTTCTCGTCCTGGGGCTGCTGATGGTGGATGCGCATCATGCGGCCAACGTCATTCTCGCCATGGCTTTTGGCATCGCGTTCCTGGTCGATGGCGCGTTTCGCATCGCCGCGGCTTTTGTCGTGCGTTTCCAGGGCTGGCATCTGTCGCTGCTTACGGGATTGTTCGAAGTCGTCTTCGCGGCATTCATGTTCGAACCTTATCCCACGTTTTACCAAGGCACCGTGCCTTATTGCATCGGCATGGGACTGTTTCTTTCAGGTGTCGGACTCTTGCGCCGCGCGATCCGGTTGGCGCGGCGGCCGGAACACATCTCCATGGCGGCGTTGCTGTCCAAGGACTTGCCGCCAGCGCCCGCCGCTGTTCGGACCACCGACGCCACGCAAGTATCCGGCCTGCTGGTCGTGCATGTGTGGACACCGGTCGGTTCGGCCGGCGAGACGATCCCCAACCCGCTGCTGGATCGCTACATCGCAGCCGTCGATACGAATGGCGTGGTGTCCACCGGTCACGCCGCGCTGGAGTGCACGCCCGATATCTACGTCAGCCATTACCCGGCCGTAGAAATCGACCGCTCCAGCGCAAGTTTTTCGCGCGCACTGAGAGCGACGTCCGATAACGATGTCGCCGGCAGATTTCAGCCGAGCTACGAAGTGGAAGCTGCCGGTTGGTGCGACTCCACGGCACACGTGGTATTCGATCGTTTCGACCGCGTACGCCTCGCGGCCTTTTGGAACCTTTACCGTCAAGACACCACGTATAACCTTACCCATCGCAATTGCTCCAGCAGTGTGGCGCATTGCCTGGATGCCGCGCTGGAAGGCAGCCTTGGGGGTGACGGAGCAGGTCTGGTCGCGTTCTTTCGCGTGGTGTTCAATCCGGAACTCTGGTTCGCCGCACAACTGCGAAAGCGGGCGGAAGCGATGGCGTGGACACCCGGATTGGTGCTCGATTACGCCCGCGCCCTGCAAGCGGCGATTGCTTCGGCTCCCCTGGGTTGGGAAAGCCTGTTGTCGGCAGTGCGCAGGTCATGGCGTTACGGCGTGGCCGTGTTTACCGCGAGAGCGGCCCGGCATGCCAAGGACGTGCGCGGCAAATTAGGGGCGACATCGAAACACAAGGAAGGTCATTAGTCCGTAGGTTGGCGGTGAGCGCATGCGAACCCCAACGTTGCC
>DATJMR010000193.1:0-2640 GCA_035508595.1 Dyella sp. | reverse complement strand
CTTTCGGTGTTCCAGCAGTTTGTCGGCATCAATGTCATTTTTTATTACTCCTCCACGCTGTGGCATTCGGTGGGCTTCAGCGAGGCCGATTCGTTCTCGATCACGGTGGTCACGTCGATCGTCAACGTACTGGTCACATTGGTGGCGATCGCCCTGGTCGACAAGATCGGGCGCAAGCCGCTGCTGTTGATCGGTTCGGGCGGCATGGCGATCACGTTGGCCATGATGGCCTGGTGCTTTTCGCAAGCCACCGGCAGCGGCGCGACGTTGAGCTTGCCCGCGCCTTGGAATGTGGTTGCGCTGATCGCGGCGAATGCGTACGTGGTGTGTTTCGGTTTGAGCTGGGGACCGATGGTGTGGGTGCTTCTGGGCGAAATGTTTCCCAACAGCATCCGTGCGATCGCGCTGGCGGTTGCGGCCGCCGCGCAGTGGATCGCGAACTTCGTCATTACCAGCACGTTCCCGTGGCTGGCGGAGCTCGGCCTCACGTTTGCCTACGGCCTGTACGCGCTGTTCGCGTTCTTGTCGTTGCTATTCGTGATGCGATCCGTGCGCGAAACGCGCGGTATGGAATTGGAAGACATGCGCGCTTGATGCGCGCTGCCTTGGCTCCTTCAGCATGGCGTTCCGTGCGCCCCGTCCGCGAGGACAGGGGCGCATACATGTTAGGGCACGCGAAGCAGGCGGCTGAACGCGTGCACTTCGTCCACCAACACTTGTACGTGATCGGGATCGACTTCGGGCGTAATGCCGTGTCCGAGATTGAAGATATGCCCGGGGTGGTTGCCGTAACCGTCGAGCACGCGATGGACTTCGCGTCGGATCACATCGGGGCTGGCGCGTAGCACGGCCGGATCGAGATTGCCTTGCAGTGCGACTTTTCCGCCGACGATGCGGCGTGCGTCGGCGAGATCGATCGTCCAGTCGACGCCGAGCGCGGCGCAACCGGTATCGGCCATCTCGGCCAGATGCGCGTTCGCACCTTTGGAGAACAGGATCAACGGCACATCGCGTGCATGCGCGTCCGCCTTGAGTGCGGCGACCACTTGCGACAGATAGCGCAGCGAAAATTCACGAAAGGCGGTGGGGCCGAGCAGGCCTCCCCAGGTGTCGAACACCATCAATGCTTGTGCACCGGCAGCGGCTTGCGCAATGAGGTAGGTGGAGACAGAGCGCGCCAACGTATCTAGCAGCGTATGCGCCAGCGCCGGATCGTTCCAGCACATCGCTTTGGCGGTTGCGAAATCGCGCGAACCTTCGCCTTCCACCATGTAGCAGGCGAGCGTCCATGGACTGCCGGAGAAACCGATCAGCGGCACGCGGCCGGCGAGTTCGCGGCGGATCACGCGCACGGCGTCCATCACGTAGCGCAGATCGCTTTCCATGTCGGGGACGCCCAGCCGTTCTACGTCGGCGCGCGTGCGCACTGGGCGTGCGAATTGCGGACCCTCGCCCTGTGCGAACGAAAGGCCCAGCCCCATCGCGTCCGGAATGGTGAGGATGTCCGAGAACAGGATGGCGGCATCCAGGTCGTAGCGCGCCAGCGGTTGCAGCGTGACTTCGCAGGCGAGCTCGGGATTCTGCGCAAGCGCCATAAAGCTGCCTGCTTTCGCGCGTGTCGCCCGATACTCCGGCAGATAGCGGCCCGCCTGGCGCATGACCCATACCGGGGTGGCATCGACGGGCTCGCGACGCAGGGCGTGTAGCAGGCGGTCGTTCTTGAGAGGTGTATGCATGGCTTATCGGCGTCCGTGAGGGCCGTCGAGCCCCTGGGCAAACATCACGCGGTAGCCGCGCTTGAGTTGGGCATCGCGAACTTTCTCGAAGGCAGCAATGGCTTCGTCGCGTTCCAGGTACTGGTCACGCTTGAGTGTGGCGCGGCCACCTTGCGTGCCGGATTCGCGATACAGCGTCCAGCCGCCGAGCAGATCCTGCTCCAGCACGATCTGGACATAGCGCGGCGGCTCGGCCGAGGCAGGCATGGTTTGCAGATAAAGGCGCATGGCGTCCTGGATGGCGGTGCGGCAACCGAGCCGCAGGTAGGCCATTTTAGAGGCCGCACGCGCCGCTAGCGAGCGAAACGATTCAGGCGGGCGCCACGGATGGGCGTTCCGGTTCAGTGCAGGCACCGGAAGGTAACAGCTGACGGTCGTCGGCATCCTGCTCCGCGAAGGCGGCATCGTAGCGCTGTGTGTCCTGCGCCACCCAGTCGAAATAGCCGCGCACCCAGTCCTTCATGCCGGCGACGAATCCGCGCAACAAGGGGTCCGCGCGCTGTTCGACCGTGGCCGCCAGGTTGACGAACTGATCGATTTCCGCCCGCACCCTGGCGGTCGTGTGATCCACGCCTTTCTGCAGCGAACCGTGCCGAAGCGCCTCGACCGCCACCATGCTCCAGAACTGTCCCGGCTGTTTCATTTCGATACCAAGGCTTTGCACGTCGTTGGCCCAGCAAACGATGTTGTTGGCGTGCAGGCGCAGTTGCTGGACGTCGGGTTGGTAGTACTCGGCGGCGGGCAGCGGACCGGCATTCGCCGAATCGGCCAGGTCCAGGCAGGGGTTCATGCCGCTGGTATGCCTGCGGATAGCCATGTAGGCACTCAGGCCGGCGGGCTGTTCGTTCAGATGGTTGAGGATCTG
>DATJMR010000192.1:0-12636 GCA_035508595.1 Dyella sp. | reverse complement strand
ATCGCGTTTCTTGCAGACATGCCACTGCATCGCTGTAGACAACTCCTTAACACAATGATGGCGACTATCGAACTTCGCAAGAAACCGTCAGGTCACGCCGCATCCACCACTCATCGGGATATCGCTCTATCGCCGGAACGGCGGATCAGCAAGCGCGGCCGCCCTTAACGCCATGTGCCAATTGTTCGCATTTTCGCTATAGTTTCCTTCGTAACAGGGGGTTTAGTGATGTCTATGAACACTGGCCAGTCGCAGCCGGAAGGTCGCGGCCAACGCCGTGCGGGCCCGCAGGGCACGCAGTTGCTGTCCGTCGCCGAGATCCAGCCATTGGCACTGGACGATGTTCCCGTTTCGGATGGGCGCGCGTCCACTCATGAACCGGTTCTTGAAGGCGTACGCGGCGAGCAAAAAGGCCGCCGCTATGTGTTGCGCCAAGGCCGCCGCACCATCGGCCGCCGCGACGACAACGATATCGTCATCGACGATCCCAGCGTTTCGGCCACCCACGCATGGCTCATCAACCAGCACGGTCACTACGTGCTGATGAATACGCTTTCCACCAACGGCACCTTCGTCAACGATAAACGTATTCATGAGACGGTGCTCGCACACGGCGATCGTGTACGATTCGGACAGACCGAATTTGCGTTTCTCACGCGCGAGCAACGCGCGCAGGGCGTGCGGCCGTACGCATACGCCATGGTTGCGTTGCTTTGCCTGACGGCCATGGCCGGACTGGTGTGGTGGCTGCTCTAACCGCACACGCATGAGCCAAACCACACCGAATACGATCGGCCGCTATCGCATCGATGGCATCCTTGGCGAGGGCGCGATGTCGATGGTGTACGCCGGCTTCGATCCGGAAATTCAGCGCCGGGTCGCCATCAAATGCCTGCACGACAGTTTCGTCGACGATCCCGGATATCGAAAACGTTTTTTGGTGGAAGCTCGCGCAGCCGGACATCTTACGCATCCGCATATCGTCACGATTTTCGATACCGGCGAAACCGACGACGGCCGTCCGTATATCGCGATGGAGCAACTGCCCGGCGAAACGCTGGAAAGCTATGTGGCATCGAAAGGCTCGCCGTCCGCATCGGCGATTCTCGAACTGGCCAGCCAGCTCGCGTCGGCCCTGCACTATGCGCATGCGCGAGGCGTAATCCATCACGATATCAAACCGGATAACGTGATGCTTATCGACGGATGGCGATACGCCAAGATCGCCGATTTCGGCATCGCCGAACGAAGAACGGCGCACCCGCGCGCTGCCGTGCCCCAAACGAAGGAAATCGGCGGCACGCCAAACTATATGTCGCCCGAACGGTTGCAAGGAAAGCGTGCCGATACCCGCAGCGACTTGTTTTCACTTGGCGTACTGCTGTTCTGGCTGGTCACGGGCCGACTTCCTTGGACATATACCGGCGATGTGCAACGCCTTCTGCGGCAACGACGACGATTGCCCGAACCCCCGATCAAGCCACGCGACCCGGCGACACCGCCCATTTTGATCGACATCATCCGCACACTGATGGCGCCCTCGCCCGACGCTCGCTATCAATCCGGCGAGGAGGTGATCGAAGATTTGCGCCTGGCGCGCCGCAGCTACGAGCGCTCGCTGGAAGATTTGCCGCATCCGCGCCTTCAATCGCTTGGCATACGCTGGGCCGGCTCGCTCGGCATGGCCGTTGTCGCCGTACTTCTGCTCGGCATGCTCGCCATTTATAGCAAACAGCATGTCGCCGTTACCGGGCTTACGCAGGATTTTGGAAGCTCGCTGGGACAAATCATTGCTCGCGATGCCGCCGAAAATATCGTCATGCAGGATCGTGCTGCGACGCGCGCGCTGGTGGAAGACATGGCGCGCAATGAGCAGATCGATTATCTGGCGATTGCCGATCGCGATGGAAAAATCATAGCCAGCACGCAGCCCGACGAAGATAACCGTCTTTTGGCCGCAGCCACCGCTACATCAGCAGAAAAATGGCCCCACGACATAACGAGCTATCAGTCGCATCTAAACGGCGTCCGCGGCGCGCAAAGCTCGCTCGTTTTCGACGTGCCGATCCGATATCAAGCCAAGACGGTTGGCGAGTTGCGCCTGGGCGTAAGCGAGACGCCCCTACAAGCTGCGCAGAATACGGCGCTGTGGGTCATCGTTGCTGTCATGCTGACCACGTTGGCCGCCGTACTGCTTACCGCGTATTGGCTATTCAGGCGCTTGCGAGGTGCACTGGATATTCTTGCCACCGCCTTGTTGCGTATTGCGCGCGGTGACTATCAGCATCGCATACGACTTATCCGCCGCGACGAACTAGGCAGGCTGTTCGCGTCGTTCAATCTCATGGGCGAAACATTGAGCGCTCAGTCACCGAGTACGCCACAAGATGCGTTGGCGGCGGGCCCCGTGCCGACGAAGCACCATTCTTCGCCGCAATCCACACAGATTTTCCCGCTGCCCGATACTAATGAAACGCGCTGATCGAAAAACTCGCAAACCGCTCAGTATTGCTGCAAGCGCTGCTTGAGTTCCACGGCTCTGGCACGATAGATCGTAGCGGGCTCGTAAGTCGGATCGACCGCCAATATCCGGTCCCACAGCGCGATGGCTTGATCCAAATGTTGATCCAGATAAAACACCATCGCCTGCTGATGCGATTTGGCGATCCATGCATGGCTCAGTTCTGGAAATTCGGTATCCGACGACGTCAGATGCGGGTTCAGCAGCAATGCTTGATCAAACACATCGATCGCCTGATCTCGACGCCCCGCCCGATACAGCGCGAGACTCTGATTCTTCAGTTGCTCGGCGCGTTGCGTGGGCACCGCCACGGGCGGTGTACTGATCGCGTCAGCTTCTGCCGGCGCTGCCGCGGCAGGCGCCGGAGTCGGCTGCACGGTGAGATGGGACGCAACACTGTTATCGGTAGAACGTACGGGCAACTGCAAGGATGAGCCCGTTCGGATCCTGGATGGATTCGTGGAGCCGTTGTAGCGCGCCAACACCAGGAACAAATTGGGATCGCCGAGGTACTTGGCGGCCAACGTGCTATAGGATTCACCCGGTTGCACGACGTGCGACACCGATGCAGCGCCGAGCGTTTGCTTGGGGTCTTCCTCAAGCTGGCGAAGGTAGAGCTCGGCCGTGCGATCGCCCGGATGCTCCTGCAGGTAGCGCTTAAGCGCCCTTTCCCCCTCCTCGTAATACCCGTTTTGCAAGTCGCGATGGACGATCGCGGCCAGCGAGGGCTCCGTTCCGGCTTCTCGGTCGGAAGCGCTCTGTTCTGACGGGGCAACCCTGGCGGGTTCCTCTCCACCCTTTTTATCGATCGTTACCTTGGCGCAGCCGCTCACCACGGTGAGCACACATAGAGCTATCGCAAGCTTCGAAGAGCGCAGAGCCATACGGCGGTCTTTCATACGCAATGTTGTTTCCATCCCCCGCCGAGCGTCGACTCGACTACCGATTAAGCGGCTTTAGCAAAACCGCTTGGCCACATCCCGAGCTTGCTGGAATTTATTCGGAAGCTCAACTAGAACGCGTGAAGAAGGGTATCGGCAAGATGCCTGCACGCTTGAACGACTATCCGTATGAAGATGCTCGTATCACCGCGCGAGCATGAAAAACGCTCGCCATGCGAGTGAAGGGTCTTTGCTCTGCCGACATTCATCGAAAGGTTCACGACGGATTGCACCGACATGCGTATGCACGAAGCGATTTTTCACACGTTACCCCGCCCAAAACGCGCTCGACATCCGCATGCAATATCTCCTCACGCTTTCGCCAACACACATTCATGAATGAACGATTCACGACGTTTTTCAATTTCATCTGAATCATGCATCCGTTTCCACAACAATAACGAAGAGGAAACATTTTCGCGCAGCGAGTCGTCCACGCATCGTCGAAATCATTCACTCGACAATCACGCATTGCATAAATTTCGCTATCACAATCTTGAATGAAAATTTGCGTTACGTCGCACGTTTCTTAACGCCACATACACTGCGCAGTCCCTAGCATCGATTACCAAGTACTGCGTCGTTGCGCAGTGCCTGCGAAGGCAGCAGGGGCCGTCGCGCTACATGTGAAAACCGTGTAGTCGGGAGAATTCATGCAATACCCCATGCTTTTTTTATGCGCCATCGCTGTGTTGTCCTCTGCAGCAGCCATGATCCTGTTGTATCACCATGCAGAATCGATAGGTCTGGTCGACAAGCCCGATGAGCGAAAACGCCACGTTGGAAACATTCCGCTGATCGGAGGTCTTTCCGCGTTCTTCGGCGTCATCGTCAGCATGTGTTTCGAAGGACAATCGCTACTGTTTACGAACGCATTGCTCGGCACCGGAGCGGTACTCGCGCTGACCGGCGCATTGGATGACCGCTTCGATCTGAGCGTTCGCGCGCGACTGCTTGTGCAGACGGCCGCCGTGCTCACCATGATCTATCTCACCGGCGTATACGTTCACACACTCGGCCATCTCTTCGGCTACAACCTCGAGCTTGGCGTGCTTGGCATCCCGGTTACGCTGATCGCGGTAATCGGCCTGCTAAACGCCTTCAACATGATGGACGGCATCGACGGCTTGGCCGGCATGTTGACGCTGGTAAGCATCGGCGCCATCAGTGTGTTCCAAGGTATTTCGCAGTGGCACAGCATCATTCTTCTATTGTTGCTGGCGGCTGCATTGCTGCCTGACCTGGCAGCCAATCTCGACCTGATCGGACGCAAAGTTTTCTTGGGCGATGCGGGCAGCCTCATGGTGGGCTACTTCCTGGCATGGACACTCATTCACATCAGCCAGCAGTCGCAACCGCATTTGTCGACGGTGGATGTGCTGTGGTGTGTCGCGCTGCCTGTACTGGACACGCTTTCGGTGATGGTGCGACGCATGCGCGAAGGCAAGTCCCCGTTCAAGCCCGATCGCGGCCATATTCATCACATCATGATGGATGCAGGCTTCGGCCCCCACACTACACTCGTCATGCTGGTCGGCCTGGCTGTCGCCTTGGTCTTCATGGGTACGCTTACCCGCCATCTTGCACCGGGCAGCAATCTGCTGACTTTCGTGGCGCTCTCGGTCATCTACGTCGCCCTCGCAGGTCGTATCTATCGTGTGCAGCGCGCACGCAAAGCCTCCGCGGAAGCCGCGGCACCTTCGCTTAAACCGATGATGCAACCCCCGCAGATGGTTACTCAATTGAATAATGCTTCCGCGATCGGCGGAAGCTACAAACAAAACGACGACAAAGCCCAGCGCAAAGCCGTGGGGTCGTCCAAACAATGACGCGTTTCACAAGGCGGCGCGGCAAATATCATCCTGGAAGCGAACACGTGGTTTCCATAGATCGCCAGAAACAAAGACAAACGACGGTGCCACCCATCTACACCGTCGCACCATCCATGCATAACCTCGATCGCACCCGGCTCGGCCAACCCGCGCCAGTAAGTGTTGTGGTGCCCTGCTATCGCTGCGCGGACACGATCGAAGGTACCGTCGCCTCCGTCGCTGGCCAGCAACGGCTTCCAGCGGAAATACTGCTCGTCGACGACGGCAGCCCGGATGACACGTTGCAACGCCTGCGTGAAGTCGCATCTGCGTATCCGTCAGGGTGGATCAAAGTAATCGCCCTTCCGTGCAATGCAGGGCCGTCCGCGGCACGCAACAAAGGCTGGGAGCACGCCAGCCAGCCATGGATCGCATTTCTCGACGCAGACGATAGCTGGCATCCGCAAAAACTGATTTTGCAGATGGACGCCATCGAAAAAGATCCACAGATTGCCTTGATTGCGCATGACATGAATGTGCAGTCGCGAACCGCACCTTCTCCCGCACTGCATTTCCCCTTGACGACCCGCATATTTCCCAATCACTTGATGATGCTCCGCAGCCCCTTTCCGACGGCATCCATCATGGTTCGCCGCGACCTTCCATTCCGCTTCGACGAAAAAAGAAGGCGCGCGGAAGACTTCATGCTCTGGGCACAAATTCTTCTCAACGGCTATCGCTGCGCCAAGATCAATCAAGTGCTTGCCTCATGGCACAAACCACCCTTCGGCGCAGGCGGACTCAGTGGCGACCTCGCCGCTATGTATGAAGCGGCTAACGACGTTCGCAAAACGCTGCATGAACAAGGCCTACTCAGTTGGTGGCAATGGAAAATCATGCGTGTCTTCAGCATGGTTCGCTATGCGCGCCGCTGCGCGTTGACGTTCAAAAGACGCCACACCGGCCTATTTTTCGTCAGACACAGTGCCTGACGCGATAGAGCCATGAACGCCGTGACACCCTACGTCGAATATTCCCGTCCTTCGAGCATTACCAGCAATGCTCGAGCGATGCTGAGTCTCATGTTGATTTTGGCGGTATGCCTGTTCGTCGATCTTGTTGTTGGCACACGCAGCATCGATGTAGGTACCGATACCTATGTTTATGCGGGCTTCTTTCACGAAATACGCGGCGGACCGGTAAGCACCCGTTTCGAACCGGGCTTTTTGCTGATCACTCGCATGCTCAGCTTGAGCGGCATCAGCGTCGAGGCGTATCAGTGCATCCTGTTCGGCATTCTGCTTCTGATGGCGGCAATCGCTTCACGCCGTTACTTCGACTATCTAGGTAGCACACGCGGATATTTGACGTTCCTCATTGCGTGCTTGATGTTCCTGCTTGTTTCGCCGATGTTCGTCAACGCGTCGATCAACGCGGTGCGACAGGGTCTGGCGGCTCTTCCCGTGTTTACCGCGCTGTTGGCTTTTCATCAACGGCAATGGCGCTCGTTCTTTATCTACGGCCTTATTGCGAGCAGCTTCCACTATTCGTCGTTGCTGTATCTAGCATTCGCACCGCTGCTTCTGGTCAACCTGCGCCTTCTTCGCATCGCCGCGATACTGGCTTTTATCGCTTACTGCACTGGCGTGACTCAGATTGTGGTGCGCGCGGTCGCTCCATTTATCTACAACGCGGTCATGGATTACAGTTTGGGTGCCAAATACAAATCCGGCGTCCGTATCGACTTCGCCGTATTTTCGATTTTCTGGTACGTGCTTCCATTTATGCTGTCGAAGATCGTGCGCAAGCCCTATAGCACGCGTATCAAGGACAGCACCGCGGTGTATCTCGTCATGCTCCTCCCCTTCTTCGTGCTTGGCTGGGGCAATTTCTCCAATCGCTATCTTTTATCGTCCTATCTTGCCGCTTCGATGATGGTCGCCGCGATCTTCTTCCACAGCCGCTTATCGCTGCTGCGAAACCCCATATTACTGCGTGGCGGCTTGATTGTTTCCAGCGTCGTTTTCTTCTATTACGTAGCCAATCAGGTGATTGTATGAGTGCGTCGCTCAGTGAGTGCCGGGATGCGCCTATTGAATTGGTAAGGCGTATTCAGATTAACGCCTCGCCCAACGATGGGGAGGTGGATTTCTCGCTGCTTGGCCAATGCAGCCCCAATGCGTCATCGTTCGATCTGGTGTCTATCGCGGACATTTTACGCAACGCCTTCGTTTATCCGCCTCACACCATTTATCGCGACGTAAAGATCGCCGCCACGGGCTTCGATCCTTCGCAGGATATGCACGACAACCCAAGTTTCCACTTCCAGTTTCAATCTGCCCTGGCGGTATCCCGACCGCCGGCCGACACCATCGATAGTGAAACGTTGGTCAAGACTTATCACCGGTTGCTCTGCGACGCAGTAGCACGTACTACCGCCGATATCGAGTCGCCATGGCTACTGCAAAGCGGCGGCAAAGACTCCACGTCGATGGCAATAGCGCTGGCCGACACTCGCCCCGACACGACCTGCCTGACTTATTTGGGCGGAAACGAAGAGAACGAAGTGGCTTCGGCAAGGTTCGTCGCACACCACCTTGGCCTCCGCCACGAAGCTTTGGTATGCGATCCCGCACGCGCGTACGATCGCTACCTGGCCATTCTGCCACGCATGCCGTTGCTAACCGCGGACTTCGCCGCCTTGTCGTATGTCGACCTGGCGACCGAAGTCAATCTGCAACGTGGCGACGGCATCATCGATGCGCTTGGGTCCGACCAATATTTCGGCGTGCCGCTGCACCGACAGGACCGCATACTCGCCTTACTGGCGCGCGATCTTCACGTTCCTCAGGGCCTATTCAAATCGCGCCTGATCAATCGCAGTTTCAAGCTCTGTTTTGCGCTATCCACGCTGCAAATGGGCGAATTCGAACGGTATTTCCCTGGCTCGCGCTTTACCGACAGCGAAGTCGATGCGCTATTCGGATGGCGCATTTCAAATTATTCGCGACAACGGATGGAAACGTTTCACAACGATATCGTGTGTGCCGCATCGGCCGAAGCGGTGCGCCGCATTTCGCTGGTGGTTGGCGAAGCGGCCCATCTGGCCAAGGGCATGTATGCGACAAACGCCATGTCACTTCGTCTCGTGTATCCGTATTGCGACAAGCAATTTCGCGATTGGATTTTTCACAATATTCCGGACGACCAATTGATCGGACCAGGCGGCGTCAACAAGGTCCTGATGCGCCAATATATCGCTCGGCGCTTCCAGCAACTCCCCTACGTTCAGGCCAAGGGGTGCTTCCGCTTCGATCTGCGCGGCCTCGCCAGACAGCGATTCGAGCAGGTTCACGCATTCGCCTTGCAAGCGCAGTCGCTTCTACCGGGCGCACCACGCTGGTTGGAAACCCATCGTAACAGCCTTGACAACAAGTACTTCGCATCCAAATTTTATTTACTGGCGATGATTCTTCCCTGGTTGCTCGATCGCACGCGCCCGCCCACCGTCACGCGGAACGATACCGTGGATGAGAGGGCTACCTTATGACAAGGAAAGCCAGATCGCGGCGAACAAGTGCATCGCCAGCGGCGGATCGATACCGCCATACAGCGGGCGTCGCGAAATGGCTGCCGCCTCGCGTGACGCTAAGCTGTTGCGCCATCGATGGCTGAGGCGAAAAGCACCATGGCCGCCTTCGCTTGCACCTTTGTCGAACAACGCAATGGGTGACTTTATGAGTCATGCCATGCTGCCAAATAAAATGTGCGGCGCTTTCACGCGGCCACATATTCAAGTCAATACGTCTCCTTACCGGGAGGTGGACTTTTCTCCTTTAGAAGATATGGCGAACGCCGAGTCACCGCTTGATCTCGTATCGATCGCCGACCTTCTGAGAAATTCTTTCGTTTATCCCCCGCACTCGGTGTATCGGAATGTAAAAGTTGCGGCGTCGGGTTTTGACCCTACGCAAGACATGTACGACAACCCTCAATTTCAATATCCGTTCCAGTCGGCACTTGCGACATCCAGGCCGCGCGTGGACACGGTCAATGACGATACGCTGCTGGATACTTACCACAGGTTGCTGTGCGAGGCGGTGAGAAGCTCGATCGCCACCATGCGATCGCCATGGTTGCTGCAAAGCGGCGGCAAAGACTCCACATCGATGGCCATCGCCATTGCCGATGTACGACCCGATACAAATTGCCTGACCTATCTCGGCGGCAGAGAAGAGAATGAAGTTGCTTCGGCCCGGCATGTCGCGCGTCAGCTTGGACTTCGCCACGAGGCGCTGGTATGCAATCCAGGTCGAGCCTACGACCGGTATTTGGCAATGGTTCCACGGATGCCGCTGCTAACCGCGGATTTTGCGGTGTTGTCGTACGCAGACCTGGCAACGGAGATTCGGCTCCATCACGGTGACGGCATTATCGATGCACTGGGAGCCGATCAGTACTTCGGAACACCTCTTCACAGCAGAGAACGCGTGCTGGCATTGCTCGCTCGCGGCCTTCGCGTTCCGCAAAGCGTTTTCAAATCGCGCCTCGTCAGCCGAAGCTTCAAATTGTGTTTTGCCCTGGCAACGCTGCAAATGGACGAATTCGAACGCTATTTTCCCGGATCTCGTTTCAGCGACGCCGAAGTCGATGAGTTGTTCGGTTGGCAGGTTTCCACGTGCTCACGGCAACGGATAGAAACATTCCACAAGGAGATCGCCGCCGCCGATTCATCGGAAGCGGTTCGTCGCATCGCGTTCATCATCAACGAATCGGCCAATATGGCCAAGGGCATGTACGCCGCCAGAGCCATGTCCTTGCGCCTGGTTTATCCCTATTGCGACGAACGGCTGCGCGATTGGATCTTCCACCACGTACCCGATGATCTTCTGATCGGCCCAGGCGGCGTCAACAAGGTTTTGATGAGACAGCACATTGCCAGACACTTCGAGGAGCTGCCATACGTCAAGGCCAAAGGCTGCTTCCGATTCGATCTGCGCGGCCTTGCCAAGCAGCGCTTCGAGCAAGTGCACGACTTCGCCAGACAGGCTCGGCCATTGCTTCCGGGCGCCCTACCGTGGCTGGAGACGCATCGCGACCGCCTGGACAACAAATACTTCGCATCCAAGTTTCACCTGCTCGCCATCACGCTCCCATGGTTGTTGAACCGCATGCACGGCTCGGCCAGATCGAGCGTGCTAACCAATGTGGAGCGCATGTCATGAAGAGCAAGCCACCTTTCGATCCGGCTTCCGCCGAACGCCGAACCTTTCTTCGCCGCTCGCTCTGGGCGCTGCCGTCCATCGTGTTGTCGGCCTGGGTGCTCCCGCGAACGGCGTGGGGTTGGCAGAACAATGGCGGCATTGTCATCAATGTCCACGACAAAGGCGCCAAGGGCGATGGCAAAACCGATGATACGTCGGCCTTTCAGGCGGCCGTCAATGCACTTCCCAAGAGCGGCGGCACCGTAATCGTACCGCCGGGCAACTACATCATCGACGCCATGCGTGCGGTGAACCTGCGCTCGAACATGTTGCTTCAGCTGGCGCCCACGGCGACGCTTACCGCGATACCCAACAACTCTCCCCGCTCACATGTAATCAAGGTATGGAATGCCAATAATGTGCGAATTACCGGCGGTCGCATCGTCGGGGAGCGCAATGCGCACACCGGCGTCGGCGGCGAATGGGGTTATGGGCTCAATATTCAAGCATCCAATCACGTGTATGTGTCGAACATGCACATCTCGGATTGCTGGGGCGACGGCATCTGGATCGGCGCCATCGGTCCTGATCACAACGCCACGCCGTCGACCGATGTCACCATTGACAACGTCGTCTCCACCAACAACCGGCGCCAAGGCCTTTCCATCGGCCCTGTCGACGGCGTGGTGATCAAAAACTCCACGTTCAGCGGCAGCAACGGCACCAAGCCCGAGGCGGGTATCGACATCGAGCCGCAAGCCCAAGGCTTTGCACGCAACATCACGATCGACACGTGCACGATTTCCGGTAATCACGGTACCGGCATGGAAATCCACTACAACGTCAGCGGCGTGACGATCAAAAATTGCACGTTCCAAGGCAATGCCGGTTATGGCCTGATGACGGCAGACAATCCCTCGCAGCTCACCATCACCAACAACACTTTTACGGGGAACGGGCTCGTCGGCCTGACCATCGCGGGCCAGACCAGTCACGTCCAAGCGACCGGCAATACGCTGACCGGCAACAGCGCTCGCTACGTGCGGCGCGCTGTTTCGGCGCTCACTTCTTCATCCAGCAGCAACCCTGGCCAGCAAAGGACAGAGCTGCGGGTGGATCCTGGTACCAGTGACGTCAACCTATCGAATAACAAATTCTAGCGTTGGCATTCTCCCTGCCTCGGAATCGACTAGATGAAATTCGCCTTCTTCGCCAATACCGATTGGTATCTTTACAATTTCCGGCTTTCGACTGCGCGCCGACTCCTGTCCGAAGGGCACGAAGTCGTCATGATTTCGCCGCCTGGAAACTTTGGAAACCGTTTTGCTAAACATGGTTGCCGGTGGGTTCCACTGTCGACGATGAATCGAGCGAGCCTGAATCCCGCACGCGAAGCGGTCACCGTGCACCAGCTTATTCGGGTCCTTCGCGAAGAAAGGCCCGACCTGCTGCATAACTTCACCCTCAAATGCGCGGTCTATGGCGCGATCGCATCGCGACTCCTGCGCATACCGGCCACGGTCAACGCCGTGGCCGGTATGGGTTATGTATTTACCAGTCATACCGCCAAGGCGCGGATACTGAGGCCGGTGGTCAAGACGCTGCTTCGCCTGGCGCTCAACAATCCCAATTCGCTGCTGATATTGCAAAACCCCGATGATGCGGAGGCTTTCGAAACGGCCGAACTGACGTCGCCGGACAAAATTCGACTCATTCGAAGTTCGGGTGTCAACACAACGCGCTTCCAACCGGTGAAGCGACCGTTTGGCCAGACTGAAAGACTTCGCGTCATCCTCGCAGCGCGACTTCTCAGGGAAAAAGGCATCGAAGAGTTTGCCGAAGCGGCAAACATGCTCAGGCAGTGGGGCCGCGATGTCGAATTTCTGCTTGCCGGCACACCGGACGAAGGCAACCCGCATTCCATTCGACGAGAGCAAGTGCAGCGCTGGGTAGATGAAGGCCTCATTCAGTGGCTTGGCCATGTCGACGATATGCCATCGTTGCTAAGCACCGCGCATGTCATGGCGTTGCCGAGTTATTACCGCGAAGGCGTTCCGAAATCCTTGATTGAAGGCGCTGCGTCCGGACTTGCGCTTATTACGACCGATCTTCCCGGATGTCGCGAAGTGGTAACGCATCATGGCGTCGATGGATTGCAT
>DATJMR010000191.1:0-22795 GCA_035508595.1 Dyella sp. | reverse complement strand
GGTCAGCCGTGCCAGTACGCGGCCGTCCGCGAGCGTTTTCAGACCGACCAGGCGATGGGCCGGCACCAGGCAGTTGCGATGCAGGCGGACCAAATGGTCAGGATAGGTTTCCTCTAACTGGCGTAGCGATTCGTCGAGCAGCAATTGATCGCCCGCGCGATGCGCCACCACGTACTTTTCTTCCGCGATCAGGTAAATCACTTCGTCCAAAGCCATGCGAACCGGCTCGCCGCGCACGCGTGCGTGCAGCCAGCCGGTCGGCTCGCGCGGTTGCGATTGGAGCCGTTGACGCACGCGCTTGAGCGCATCGCGCAGGCGCTCCACGCGCACCGGCTTCAACAGATAATCGGCAGCGCCCAGTTCGAACGCATGCACCGCGTGCGCTTCATAAGCGGTGCAAAACACGATCTGTGGACGCGTGCGGTTGGCGAGTCTGGCCGCCAGGGTTTTGCCGTCCAGGCCGGGCATGTTGATGTCCAGCAGCAGCAGATCGGGTTTGGTTTCGGACAACGCTTCCAACGCGGCTTCGCCGTCGCCTACGCTGCCGACCACATCCACATCGCCGCATTCTTTGAGCAGCGCATCGAGACGGGCACGGGCCAGCGGTTCGTCGTCAACGATCAGTACGCGCATGGCGTGCCTCGACCGGCAAATGCAACGTCACGACAAAACGGTCGTGGGCAGGTCCCGCCTCAACGTTTGCACGCGGACCGTAGTGATAGGCGACGCGCTGGCGCACGTTGTTCAAACCATGGCCGCTGCCGCGCGTCGCGGGATTGTCGGCGAGCGGGTTGTCCACTTCGATACGCATGGTCGAACCATGGCGCGCGCCGCGCAGTACGATTTCGCCGCCTTCGCGCAACGGTTGAACGCCGTGACGAACGGCGTTTTCGACCAGCGGTTGCAGCAGCAGGCGAGGCATCAGGGCATCCATTGGCAGGTCATCGAGTTCCCGCCGTACGCGCAAGCGCTCGCCCAGTCGCAATTGCTCAATCGCAAGGTAGCGATCCACCAGTTGCAGCTCCTCGCCCAGCGTGCCGCTGTGCGTGTCGTCCTGACCGAGGGCCGCGCGAAACAGTTCGGAAAGATTTTCCACCGTGCGCTCGGCGGCCGCGGGATCCACGCGCACGAGCGCCGCTACCGTATTCATGCTGTTGAAAAGAAAATGCGGACGAATGCGTGCCTGCAGGGCTTCCACCTTTGCATGCGCGGCGGCGGCCAGGCGCGCTTGCCATTCGGCCAGCACGTAGAAATAGCGCAGCATCGCCGCGGCAAGCAGGGCGGCGATAAGCGCGTTATCGCGCACGAACGCGTTAGAGTTGTGGACGACCAGCTGCATCTGCAGCAAGCCGTCCATCCATTGTGCCAGGATGCTGCCCAGCACCACGATCAACACCATCACCAGCCACACACCTGCATACGGCAGCAAACCAGGTAAACGCAGCAGCCACGGGCGCAGCTTGCACAGCGCCACGCCGATCACCATCGCCACCCATTCCACAAACAGCATGCCTACGCTGTAACCGCGCCACCCGCGCGTGCTTTGCGGCGCCAGCCATGCCAAGGTCACGCATAGTGCGCCGACCACCAGCAGTGCCGAAATCACCGGCAAGCCACAGAAATCCGGCAACGGGCTGCGTGGCGAAGCAGGCGGCTTGGGCGTAGGGCTCGGCATGCGCGCAGTATGCACGCAAGTGTTGCGCCTTTCAGCGCACCCGCTCGCCGATCCAGTGGCGCAAATCCGCAATTTCGTCCGGGCATACCGCGTGCGGCATGGGATAGGTGTGCCATTGCACCGAGTATCCGAGTGCTTCCAGCGCCGCGCGCGAGTCGCTGCCGCGCTGCAGGATCACCACCGGATCGAACGTGCCGTGCCCCCAGAAAATCGGCACATTCGCATTGATCGCATGGCGCTCGGTTGCCAACGAATCGGCCATCGGCAGATAGGTGGAAAGCGCAATGATGCCCGCCAGTTTTTGCGGGTGACGCAAGCCGGCGGCCAGCGCGATCGCGCCGCCTTGCGAAAACCCCGCCAGCAGGATGCGCTCGCTGGGTACGCCGCGCTCCTGTTCGCGCGTGATCAATGCTTCCACCTGCGATATGGATTCACGCATGCCGGCTTCGTCTTGCCGAGCCACCAGATCGAACCCGTAAAGGTCGTACCAGGCACGCATGGTCATGCCGTTGTTGATTGTGACCGAGCGCATCGGCGCATGCGGAAACACAAACCGGATGGCAGGCCATTGCGGCGACACCAGCTCCGGCACGATCGGCGCGAAATCGTTGCCGTCCGCACCCAGGCCATGCAGCCAGATGACGCTGTAGAGGGGGTGGGCGGCGGTTTCGTTTTCGACAGCAGGAAGCAGGCTCATGGGGCATCAAATCGGGGTCATCGAAGCGGCATCGTAGCAGCCGCTTCGATGACGTGCGTGGTTTATGCTGCCGCGCCCCGCGTTGCAGCGCGAGCACGCGTTGATGCGAGGCGTGAATCGTATCGCCTTCGGCTACACGTCCGCGCGCGATGCATTCGAGCCATTCGTCCGTGCTCAGCACCGCTGCCGGCATCGATTGTTGCCTGCACGTCGCGCGGCGGCTCTACGGTGCGGAGCTTACCAATCGCATCGCGCGCGCCTTGGTGGTGCCGCCGCAGCGGCAAGGCAGCCAGGCGCAATACATCGAGCAACCCGTGCTCGCGCGTTCCGCCGATACGCCGCCGACAAAAACGCTCAACTCAGCGCGGCATCTGGATGAACCGCACACGCTCGACTCCCTGGCTGCACGTGCCTTGATGAGCCGGCGCAGCTTCACCCGCCATGTTCGTCAATACACCGGCACCACCGTCGGGCAGTGGTTGCTGTCGCAGCGACTGAGCCTGGCGCAACGCATGCTGGAGACGACCGATCAACCGATCGAACGCATTGCCGAGCGCACGGGATTCGGAACGGCGCTATCGATGCGCCAGCACTTCGGCGTGGCCTTCAACACCACGCCTTCGACCTACCGGCGCGAGTTTCGCGGCCAGTGAGCCCACCTCGAGGTCACGACGAGCCGATGAGCCTACTGCCTGCAAGTCCCAAATAAAACGGGACCCTTGGCGCTTGTCAGCGTCGTGCGCTTGGCTATCCTGACCGGCTTTGGATCACGGAGTTTCGCCCATGCGCCGACTGCTGCTCGCCGGCCTCATTGCCCTCACCGTGCTGCCCGTGGCGGCGCAGACCGCGCCAGGTGCGCCGAAGCTCGACCTGGAAACCATCATGGCCAATCCGGACTGGATGGGGCAGGCGGTGGAAAATCCGTACTGGAGCGCCGACGGCCGCAGCCTTTACTACCAGCTCAAGCGCGATGGCAGCCCGGTGCACGATCTGTACCGCGTCGATCCGGCCAGCGGACAAACTCTCAAGCTTGATCCGGCGGCGATGATCCACGCGGAAGGCCCCGCCGTCTTCGATCGCGCGCATCGGTACGCGGCTTACATCTTTCATGGCGATGTCTTTCTCCAAGACCTGGGCAACGGCCGTCGCACTCAAGTAACGCGCAGCGCGCAACCGGAATCGTCGCCGCGCTTTTCCGCCGACGGCCATTCCCTGCAATTTCGCGACGCCAACAATTGGTACGTCTACGACATGGCCAGCGGGGTGACATCGCCCGCCGCGGTGTTGAAACTCACCGACGATCCGCAGGCCAAAAAGCCCGATGCGCTCGGCCAACGGCAATTGGATCTGTTCAAAGCGCTGCGCGAAAACAAACAAGACAAGGACGCGATTCACGCCAACGACCAGGCGTTGGCTTCCGCCGATCCGACGCGTGCGCCACAACCGTTCTATCTCGGCGACAAAGCGCAACTGGTGGACACCGAACTTTCGCCTGACGGTCGCTGGATGCTGGTGGTGACGCAAGAAGCGCATCACGACGACGGCAAAGCGCCCGACGTCATCCACTTCGTGACCGACTCCGGTTACACCGAAAACGAACCGGCGCGCACGTACGTCGGACGCAACAGTTCAGCGCCGCAATCGGTCTTGCTGCTCGATCTTGCCGCGCACACGTCTTATCCGCTTTCCACCGATAATTTGCCTGGCATCAAGGACGACCCGCTAAAAGCCATTCGGGCAAAAACCGTGGCCGATCTCGAAAAAGCCGGCAAGGATGACGAAGCGAAAGCACTGAAAGCGCCGGATGTACGCCCCGTAACGCTCTACACCATGGACAGCGGCACCGCCGGCATCGTGTGGACCGACGATGGCCGTAACGTGGCGCTGGAATTTCTATCCGTCGACAACAAAGATCGCTGGATCGCTACCGTCGATTTCACGCGCCACGCTTTGGTCGCGCAAAACCGGTTGCACAGCGATGCCTGGATCAACTGGGCCTACAACGATTTCGGCTGGCTCAAGGACAACCGCACGCTGTTTTATCTCAGCGAAGAAAGCGGCTACTCGCACCTGTATGTAAAGCCCGTGGACGGCAATCAAAAAGCGCTGACATCCGGCACGTTCGAAGTGACCAGTCCGCAACTTTCCAACGACGGCAAATGGTTCTACGTCCGCACCAACCGCGTGGCGCCGTACAGCTACGACGTCTATCGCGTATCCAGCGGCGGCGGCCAACTCGAACGCATCACGCAATACGGCGGCATGGACCAATTCGTACTGTCGCCGGACGACCAACAACTCGCCGTGCTGCACTCGTCGGCGTACGTGCTGCCGCAGCTGGCGGTGCAAAGCGTCGGGGGCGGCACGCCGCGCGACCTCACACACACCATGAAGCCCGGTTTCACGGCGTATAAGTGGATTGCGCCCAAGATCGTCGAGGTGCCGTCGTCGCACGGCGCGGGCGTGATCTACGCCAAATATTATGGCCCGGCGAATGAAACCGATGCGCCGGCGTCGCGTCCCGCCGTGCTGTTCGTGCACGGTGCCGGTTATCTGCAGGACGTGTCGGAATCCGCCACGTACTATCAGCACGAGCAGCTGTTCAATAACTTGCTCGTGCAACAAGGCTACGTGGTACTGGATATGGATTACCGCGCCTCCCAAGGCTACGGTGCTGCATGGCGCACCGCCATCTATCGCCAGATGGGCCATCCCGAGTTGGAAGACCTGCTCGACGGCAAAGCCTGGTTAGTGAAGAACCACGGCGTCGATCCCAAACGCGTAGGCATCTACGGCGGTAGTTACGGCGGCTTCATGACGGAGATGGCGCTGTTGCGCGCGCCGGGCGAATTCGCCGCGGGCGCGGCCCAGCGGCCGCCGGCGGATTGGGTTACGTACAACGATTCGTATACCTCCGGCATCCTCAACGATCCGCAGATCGATCCGGAGGCGTACAAAATCAGCTCGCCGATCACCTACGCCGAAAACCTGCGCGACCCGTTGCTGATCAATCATGGTTTGATCGACGACAACGTCTTGGCCAGCGATTCGATTCGCCTGTATCAACGTTTCATCGAACTGCACAAAAAGAATTTCTGGATCTCGGTGTATCCGATGGAGCGCCACGAATTCGAGCACGCCGATTCGTGGTACGACGAATATCGGCGCATCGATGAATTGTTCGAAACATGGGTAAAGCCGGACGCTTCCCGCTAACCAAGAAGTTACGTCGCCGTCATTCCGGCGAAGGCCGGAATCCAGTGAATTGCGTCGTGCGCAGCACGCTTCACAAAAAAAGATGAGTGCTTCGCACGGGTTACTTAACTGGATTCCGGCCTTCACCGGAATGACGAGTGGCTTGGGATACAGGCCGAGGCATGTTCAATCCTCCTCATCCTCGCTGCCATCGGCTTTCCAATAGCCGGTGGCGCGAATCCAATCCTTCGACACGCCGCGTTCTTCGGCCAGATAGCGGCGCATGATGCGCGCGCGACGCGATTCGGTGGCAATCCAATAAAACGTATCGCCGGGCATTTGGGGCAGTTCGCGCAGCGCGGTTTCCAATAGCTCGCTGCGGCTCGCCTCGATGCCGTCGCGTTCCAGCCATGTCACGTCGAAATCCGCTTGCGAGCCTAGCGGCAGGCGGTCGTCTTTTCCGGCAATTTCCGCCAGTACCACGACATGCGCACCGGCAGGCATTTCATCCAGCCGGCGTGCGATCGCGGGCAGGGCGGTTTCGTCGCCAATCAGCACGTAGTGATCGAAGTCGTTGGCCACGATAAAGGAACCGCGCGGTCCGCCCACGCCGATACGTTGCCCCGGCATGGCCTGCTCCGCCCAATTGGACGCGGGGCCGTCGCCGTGCAGCACGAAATCGATCACCAGTTCGTGGCGCGCGGCATCGTGCTCGCGCGGTGTGTAGTCGCGCATGGGTGACGGTTCCGCATGCGCGGGAAATTCGGGGCCGTTCGGCCCCAACGTGGGAAATACCAATTCCCCGTGCGAGTTGGGAAACAACAACTTCACGTGATCGTCCGGCGACGCGCTGACAAAGCCTTGCAGTTGTTCTCCTTTCAACGTGATGCGCCGCATATGCGGCGTCATCCGCGTGGCGCTCAACACCTCCAGCGTACGCAACGCCAGTTGATGTCGAACCATACGATGTTCGTGTCGTGTCATAAGCGTTTTTTGTCAAAGGGAAACGTGATGTCGCAACGCCGGGACGACCGGCGTCGCGTTCTTTGCACGCAGCATGTCGTGGCAGAACTTAAGGCGTTTCGCCCTGGCGGCCGGTAGCAATCTCGGCGGCGGCGCGTTCGAGAATCGCCGCGACGCGTTGCGCCTCGGCCTTGTTCCAATCCGCACCGCGCATCAGCACGGCATGTTTGAGCGCATGCATGGCCTTGCGTACACCCACGGGCAGGGAGAGCTTGGCGATCAGGCGCGCACTGTGGCGCGTGCGCTCGGTCATCGCATCGACCGCGGCGCGATTGGCGTTGAGAAATTCGCGGCCCTGCTCGGTGATCGCGTAGAGCTTGCGGCCGCCCTCTTCGCTTTGCACCGAGGCGTGACCGAGTTCCTCCAGCATCGTCAGCGTGGGGTACACCGCGCCCGGACTGGGCGTGTAGTGACCGTGGAACATCTCCTCGATCGTGCGGATCAGCTCGTAACCATGGCGCGGCTGCTGTTCTATCAACGCCAGCAACAACAGCTTCAGATCGCCGTGGCCCAGGATGCGTCCGCCGCCGCGGCGCCCGCCGCCTTGCATGCTGTCCCATTCGCCGAAACCGTCACCGCCGCCGAATGGCCCGTGACGACCACGGCGGCCGTGAAAAACGTAAACCTCGTCGTCGAACCCGCCGAGCTCGCCCCAACTTGCGCAACCGCCATGATGGCGCTGCATAAGCCGGTGAAACAGGAAATGCCTGTGCATGATATAACTCCGATATATCTAAACTGACGACAAAACGATATATCTAAACTCTATCGAATCGCAAGACCCCCGGTCCTGACGGGGTCTTGGCATCTTTCTTCCGCTGCCTGTCGATATCCCTCAATTCCGTTCGTCGCCCTGATAGGACGATCCCACTGGAGGAATGAGCTATGACCCAGAACCCCACCCTTGTCGCGGCGGCCGAACTGGTCGAGCGCCATGGCGCCAGCCAGCCCAACGAAAGCGCGCAATACCGCCGCGCACGCAACGAGCTGTTGCGTGAAGAAATCGAACTGCGCCGCCATATCGAGCGTGTTGCCGCATTGCGCCGCGCGCTGCCGCCCGGCGGCGAGGTGATCGGCGACTATCGTTTCGAAGGCGAACACGGTCCGACCGATTTTGCCGGCCTGTTCGGCGACAAGCAGACGCTGGTCGTCTACAGCTACATGTACGGCCCGCAACGCGAACGCCCCTGCCCGATGTGCACCGCACTGGTGGGCGCGTGGGAAGGCAACGCGAACGATATGCAGCAACGTGTTGCGCTGGCGGTGATCGCGCGATCGCCGATCGCACGGCTCGCCGCGCTCAAGCGCGAACGCGGGTGGCGGTACGTCAAGCTGTATTCGGATCTCAACGACAATTTCAGCCGCGACTATCACGCCATCTCCGACGATGGCTACGACATACCGGCGATCAACGTCTTCACGCGCCGCGATGGCACCATCCGTTTGTTCTGGAGCGGCGAAATGGGCTCCGAAACCGCAGACCCCGGCCAGGATCCACGCGGCGCGCCCGATCCGACACCGCTCTGGACGGTCTTGGACATGACGCCGGAAGGCCGCGGCACGGATTGGTATCCGAAATTGGACTACTCGGCCTAACTTATCAATTCATCGGCCTTCTCGCCGCCGCGCCACGGAAGGCGACGGCGGCGGCCAGCAGCAACAAGACAACAGAAATCCACGCGGAGCTATGCAAGCCGCGCACAATCCACGCGTTGCTGTCGCCTGCGAGCGAGCCGAATAACGCAACGCCTATCGCGCCCGCCGCCTGCCGCGCCGCATTGAGCACACCCGATGCGGTGCCCGATGCGTGTTTCTCCACCGCGCAAAGCACCGTGGTCGTCATCGCCGGCACGCCCAGCCCCATGCCGCACGGAAGCAGCGCAAAAGCAGGCAGCATCAGCAGATACGGACTTTCCGCGCCCAGCAACAGAAACAACGCGAATCCGCATGCATCGATCAACGCACCCAGCACCATCGGCAATCGCGCACCGGCACGGCCTACCAACCAGCCGCTGAAAATGTTCACGCCGAAAAACGTCGCGGTCAGCGGCAGATACGCCAAGCCTGTTTGCAGCGCGCTGTAACCGTGCACACGCTGCAAATAAAGGCTCAGCAAAAAGACGATGCCGTAATACGTCAGATTCACAATCACGCCGTAGACGACCGCGCAACTGAAGCCTGGCGCTTTGAAAAACCGCAGCGGCAACATCGGCGTGGCGCAACGCGACTCCTGCCATATAAACAGCGGCACAGCCAGCAAGGTCACCGCGATACACGCCAATACCCACGGATGCGTCCAACCCAGCGGTTTCGCTTCGATCACGGCCATGGTCAAGGCGGTCAGTGCGAGCACGGCCAGTATTTGTCCGCGCAGATCGAAATGCTTGCCGCGAACTCCACGCTCCGTTTCCGGAACGCGCAAAGTCAGCCACGCGCCCACGATGCAGATCGGCAAGTTGACGAAGAAAATGCTGCGCCAGCTGGTAAAACTCATCAACACGCCGCCGACAAGCGGGCCCGCTGCGATAGTGATGCTGCCGGCAGCGGTCCACCATCCGATGGCGCGCGCCCGCAAAGCATGCTCGTGCGCGGTCGCGTGGCTGAGCAACGCCAACGAACAGGGCAGCATCGCCGCCGCACCCATGCCTTGCAACATGCGCCCGACGATCAGCATTGCCGTATCCGTGGAACCACCGCAGACGGTCGACGCCAGCGCAAACAGCAGCATGCCCGCCAAGTACACCCTGCGCGCACCCAAGCGGTCGCCCAGATAGCCCATGCTCAACAGCAGCACCGCAAACGTCAGCGCATACGCATCCACCACCCATTGCAGGCCGGCGACGCCTGCGTGCAGATCAAGCGCGATACGCGGCAGCGCCACATTGACGATGGTCACATCCAGCTGCACCAGCGCAAAGCCGAAGCTGGCGGCCGTCGTGACGCGGGAAATAGAGTGTTGGGATCTGGGTTGATCCATGCAGAATGCCAAGCGTGGGTGGTACCGAAACCTTACGGCATGCACAGCATGGATGTTTCGTTGGCTGTCGAACTATCCGTTTTTCGCACTCAAACCCCACAAAAAAAAGCCCCTGGCGAACGAATCGCCAGGGGCCATGGGTAACGTGAAACGCAACGACTACGGTGCGTTCACAAACGCTTTCCAAGCTTTGAACAGGTTGCCGGCGTTTACCGTGCCAAGGCCGTTGGCGAAACTCCAACCGGCTTGTGCCGCATACGCCGCCGTGTTGGCGTTGTACTTCGTCGTGCTGGTGGAAGTCAGGCCAACCAGCGTGGGTCCATAGAACTGTTCGAAGTTCTGGATCGTTCCGTAGAAGTAGCAATCGGGCGTGACTTGCGAGAATGCCGCAATCTGGATGCATTGCGTGGAATTGCCGCCGGAGGTGATGTTGTAGAACACACACTTGCCGGTGCCGCTGGTGCCGTTGTCGGAACTGCACGCCGCCAACGTACTCGGTGTTTTACCGGTCGGACCGCCGTACTCGTTTCTGGCCAACTCATATAGCGTCGGAGCGGCATTGCCTTGATTCGCGGACAGGCCCGTGCTGGCCAAGCCTTGATCGATCAGGGCCTGGATGCCGGCCATCATCGGCGCCGACAGCGAGGTACCGCCCACCAGTTCGACCGGCGAGGTGAAGTTGGGCGTGCACGGATAGTAACCGGTGCACAAAATCACCCACGAATAACCGCCGTACGAACCGCCGAACAGCGAAACGTCCGGCAAGTCGCGCGACTGATCCTTCGCCGCGCCATACACGATGCGTTGCCATGCCGGTTTGGCGTCGATCGACGAAGGACCGCCGCTGCCACTCTCGGATGTCACGTAGTAGCCGTACGGATCGTAGATCAGCGCGTTCTTGCAGAACTTCAATGCCGTCGTATTTACCAGCTTGCTGGCCGCGACGGTATTGCCGCACGACTGATTCCACGTCAGCTCCGGTACATACGATTTGGCCGAGCCGTACACGGCATTGAGCGTGCTGTTGAAGTACTTTTTGGTCGTACCGTCCAAAACATCCGCCGTATCCGTGCCGCCGACGGCCGTATCGTTGGGCGAGGTGGCGAACGAGTTAGCGTCCACGCCTACGCCATTGATGATGCTGCCGTTGAAGCTCGGGTTCGAGCCGGAGTCGCCGCTGGAGATGAAGACCGAAATACCCTCGACGTCTGCCTGTGCCCACATGCTGTCGATGGCGGCCTTGCTGGCTGCATCAGTGAAGCCTTCACCGTAACCGTAGCTCGCGCTGATGATATTGGGTCGGCCTGCGGCATTGGTGTTGTTGATGAGGTTATCCGCCGCGGTAAAAACGCCGCCGAAGAAGTTGGTCGAATCGGAATCGGCGCACGTCGCCACCCAGATATTCGCGCCGGGTGCCATGGCGGTGGAGTATTCCGAATCGAGCACCGTCTCGATGCTCTCGCTGAACTCATCCTCCCCGCCCGGATCGGTGCAATTACCGGTGGAAGGCGTCAGCTGCGGCTGGAATTGCGTGAACGTGCCACCGTAACTGCCAAGACCGAACTGGCTAACGAAATTGGGCCAATCGACAGGATCCATGCCATCGTCTTCCACCACCGCGATGGTGATGCCCGCGCCGGTGTAGCCTTGCAGGTACAGGGAGCTCGTGTTGTAGATCGTCTGCATATCGTACGGCACGAAGCCGCGCACGCCGCCCGTGAAATTCACCGCCGGATGACCCGGTGTCGTGGTCGCCGTTTGCTTGATCTGGAAATTGCTCTTGCCGCGATTGAATTGACCCACCTGCGGCGCTACGTGCAAGGGCTGCGGACGGAAGTCGGTAAGGCCGGCAACACCGACGATCACTTCGCTCAGCGCGCTGGGAACACTGATATCGCCCGCATTGGCGATATGCGTGACGTGATTGACGACGTAGCGGCTTTCCTGCGTGTGGAAGGCCTGACGCACTTGACCGGCCGTGCCGCTGAAATCGATCTGCATTTTATTCGGGTAGACACCGTTAACGGTGAAGCCCTGCGAAACGAGCCACGATTTCGCGGCGGAAATATCCGCATCGGCCACGCCGAAGGTGCTTCCCACCTCGTCGGGTGTCAGCCATTGATGAAACTTGGAGGATGAAGGGTCGTGTTGCGCGGCGATCAACGATTCCATCGCCGAACTGCGTTGATCGCTGCGGCGCAGGATCAATTGCATATGGTTCATGGGCATTGCATCGTCCACCTTGCCGGCGGCCGTTGCATGGGAAAGAAAGGCTAGGTGGGTATTGCTCAGCGCGGAAACGACGCGGTTGTCCACGGCTTGGGTAACACGCGGCGCCTCGGCGGTGTTGATTCCGGCGAGCGCCGGATTTGCAGCGGAAGCCTGGGTAATCGAAGGTAGCGTTGCGAATGCGGCTGCAATCGACAACGCAATCATCACATGCTCGGTTTTCACGTCTTTTCTCCCTAAAGTCTAGATGAAAAAAGCGAGTCCCCCTGTGATGGAATGGCCAGCCAAACCATGCATTCGTCGTAAATACCTCTCTGGAAAGTGTGCAGACAAACAGTCATCGAACCGCCGTGTGGGCCCGACACAGCCACGCAGGCTGCGGTCGCGTTGACTTACCCTTAACCCCACCAGCACCCCTGCTGCGTAGTGGGCGTTCGATGGTGCGCCTCACCGATGAGCACGTCCAGTGCTGCACGAAAATTAGGTGTTACACCTGATTTACACTTTCCACTTCGCAGTGCGCCGTTTCACATTTGGCTCGTTTAAATACGCGAAGCTTAAGTACGTTTTCAAAATGCGCAGCTTAAGTGCCAAACGGACTATGACGGTCTGCTGACACAGGGTCGGGCACACCAGGCGCGGCAACGAGCTGATTTCGTCCTTGCGCTTTGGCTTGATACAACGCCGCGTCAGCGGTATTGAGAAGATCCAGCCACGTAAGGACCGCCGCATCGCCCTTCGCAATACCGAAGCTTGCCGTCACCGTCAGGCTGGATACGCCGGGCGCGGCGATTTCATCGCCGGAAATGGTTTGCCGGATGTTTTCCGCAAGCTTCCACAGTTCGGTGCGCGTCAAACCGTTTGTGAGTACGGCGAATTCCTCGCCGCCGTAGCGAAAGGCCATATGCGGCTCGGTCACCCATTGCTTGATGCGGTTGGCCACTTCGCGCAGCACAAGGTCGCCGACGACATGCCCGTACGCATCGTTGATGGGTTTGAAGAAATCGACATCGATCAGAATCAAGCCCCGGCCCTTGGACAAGCGGACGGGCTCGACCGACAGATCGCCGGTGATTTCTTCCAGCGCGTGACGGTTCAGCAGGCCGGTCAGCGCATCGGTATGCGCCTGGGTGCGTAATGCTTTGCTCAATTCGTCGCGCTCGATGGCCAAGTGCATGCTATGCACGTGTTGCCGTCTCAGTGCATCGATGGCGTCGTGCAGTGCACGAGCTTCCGCGCTGTTTCCGGCACGCGGGGCGCGGCGCAGATCGCCGTTGGCGAGCTTGACGATTTCATTCTTCGCCAACAACAGCGGACGAACGATCAGGTTTTCCGTGGACCGTAGCATGAACACAAGAAAGAGAATGAACGACAGCAAGCAGGTGCTGACCAGCACCATTTCCCTGCCGCTATCGCGCTTGGCCTGGGTCACCTGAACGATGGCGCGCTGCATGAACAGATCTTCCAGCTTTTCCAGGCTCATCAAGTCGGGCAGCACTTGGCGGGTGAATGCGGCCGCGCGCATGCCGTAGTCCGTACCGGACCGAACGACCAGCGCGTCCACCAGGCCAAGCGTATGACCGAAGAACTGTTGTTCGACCTGTCCGCGTAGCTGGTCGATCGAGCGGGTGTGTTGTTCGCCTGTCTCCACGCGATCGGGCATCAAACGATGCAACTCGGTGATGCGGCCGCGCAGCGTCGCAATCATCAAATGCCGCGCCGGGCCGATCGGTTCCGGTGTGGATAGCGGCACCACCAGCATCGAACCGAGACGGCCGCCGTATTCGCGCAAATCGCCGAGTATGCGCGCCATCTGCATGATCCCCGCTTGATCGGGCGCGCGCTGGATCGCCTCGCGATAAAGGCCGTTGATCAACGGATCGAGCTGCGTGCGCGCCCCGATCATCGTGTCGATGGCGTTTTGCAGATCTTGCGGCGAGCGCAGGGACGGTGCGTTTCGACTCAACGCGTCGATCTTGCCGCGCGCCTGCAGCAGGCATGCCTGCGTGCGTGCGAGTTGTGGATTTTTAGCGCCACCGGGTGCGCTTTCGCGCGTGAGACGATCGAGCTGCTCAAGCGCGTCGTCCGTGCGGCGGCGGGCGGCTGCAACCTGCAAGCGCGTAGAGGCGTAGGCCGGCTCGTCGCTGCGATCCAGGCTGAGCAGGATGTTCGTCGGTGCGCGTTCGGCGGACAGCGCGTTGCCGGCTTTCAAAACCTCGTCGTACGAGGTGAGCACGCGTAGATTGCGCGAACTTTGCGCGTAGGCATGGGCATATCCGGCAAACACGTACGTTGAAATACCGGCAGCCACGGCCAGCAGTAAAGCCGCACCTACTCTAAGCTGTGCTTGAAGCTGCATCGGTATCCAACCCTGCCAACTCCCGATGGGCGGCTCCAGCACAAGCTTCGGTATCGCGCCATGGGAACAAGCGCGTCCAAAGATCGCAGTGGAAAGCTGGCTGAGAAAACATTGAATCGGTCCGTCGCGACGAGGGGGACGGAGACCCAGCTAAAGCTATCGGCGGCTTGGGTGAAAACTGAAACCCGTCATGGCACCGGCATGACAAGACTGCTTGCACCGCACGCCACGGGTGCTGTCGCAATAAAACGCCGCACGCGCCAGGCGCGATCGCCGCACCCTTCACCATCGTCAATCGTCGCTGGAGATCTTTACGCAATTGCGACCCGCACGCTTGGCTTCGTAAAGGGCGAAATCGGCCCGGCGGCGCACCGCCATCATGTCCACTTCGTCGGCATCGGCCAGGGCCGCGCCGATGGATACCGTCAGTGCGTAGAGTTCGTTGCCGATACGAAACGGCGCGCGCTCGATCGCGGCGCGAATGCGTTCGGCCAGCGCGAGCAAGTCGGCCTCTTTCACGGAAGGTGACAGCACCAGAAATTCCTCGCCGCCCACGCGTCCGACCAGGTCGCTGGCCCTGAGCATGCGCCGGATGTTGGCCACCAATTCCAACAGCACGCGGTCGCCGTCGTCGTGGCCGAAGCGATCGTTGATGCTTTTAAAGTGATCGGCATCGATCAGCAGCACGCCGATCGATTCGTTCTTCGCCCGTGCTCTGGCAAGCAGGACGGCCGACGCTTCCACCAATCCAAGGCGATTGATCACGCCGGTCAGCGGATCGATGCGCGCCAGATCGTAGAGTTCGCGCTGCAGGATTTCGTTGTAAAGCAGCAGGAAACCCACGCTCGCGAGCAACGGCTGCAAACCCAACAGAAAGACGTAGATCACGTTGACGTAAGAGGGCGCCACGATGCTCTGCAGCGGTGTGCTGAGCATCAGCAGTGACCCGTTGCGCCATACCAGCAAGGCAATGGCCAGCCAGTACGTCCAAAGCAGCAGGCATTGCGCGCGCGTATCGCGCTTGCCGCAGCCACCCCACAACGCCGCGATATTGAGCAACGAGTTGCAAACCAGAATGAAAGAACCCCACAACACCCGCAACGTGTAATCGGGGTGCCCGACGCTGAAGTACGTCACGCCGATCCAGGCGGCGACACCCAGCGCGATGGCCTCGCGCCAACGCAACCGGCGATTCAACACCATGCGCAGTGCGACGATCGTCAACGCCTGCGCGCTAAGGTTGAGCGTGTTGCCGACCAGCAATACCGCCAGTGGCGAAAGCTGGAAACCGATCGCCAGAAGGAAATCGCCGCCGGCTTCCAGCAGCAGCGCCGCCGCACGCAGGCGCAAGCCCCTTACGGCCTGGTTGCTGCCGTTGCTGGTGCCGAACCAAAGCATCAGCGCCAGTACCAAAGCCTGGCCGCCGTTGATCAGTGCGAGTGTCTCGATGTTCAGATGCACGGCGAGACCCCCGCGTAAAACGGATACGATCCAGTGCACATCAGTGCTTATTGCCCGCCCACATAGTCTGCTGCCTTTAACAAACGCTCGTTTGCATCATCGGCTCGAGCATGTTCACGCTGACATAAGCGCGTAGGTCCGGCCGGCCTTGGTGTTGGAAGAAGGCAAAGAACGTGCCACCTCTGATGTGTCAGACAAGCCTGAGGATAGGCTGTCGCGGCAACGCGCATGAGACGACGCGCGAGCGTGTCGTTTACGTTTGTGAAGAAGCAACGGGCGCGTGTGCGTGCGCTGGCGACTTGGCCGCGCAGGTCGGTTTTTCAATCGATAAAAATAGACGAATACGGGAATACACCCCGAGTCAGCGACGGTTTCAGACCCTGGCGATTCCGTTCATATGGAAATCAAGCGACCGATATCCACCACCTGGTTGGCCGGGATGCGCAAATAGTCGGTCACGCGGGAGCAGTTGCGCAGCAACATCGTGAATACGGCACGTATCCAGCGCGGTATGCCGTGACCGTCTTCACGCGCGACAATTTTTTCCAAGCCGACAAAATAGGTCAGTTCGTTAGGATGAATGGGGCAGCCGTGCATGGCGATCTGCGCCATCAAGGCTGGCATGTCCGGTCTTTCCATAAAGCCGAACGTCGCCGTGACCGACCAGAAGTTGGGGCCTATTTCGGACAACGCCAAGCGGTTCTTGGCGGGAATCCAAGGGGTGGAGGCGATTTCCAGTGTTACCGCTAGCACGCGTTTATGCAGCGCTTTGCTGTGTTTGACATACCACTGCATCACCGGCGGCGTGGTGGCTTTTGCGCGAGTGAGAAACACGGCCGTACCCGGCACGCGCGCAACGCCCATGCGCGCGAGATCGTCCAGAAACACATCCACGGGAATCGGATCCTCGCCGGAGCGCAATGCAATCGCCACCACGCCGCGATGCCATATGTACATCACCAGATACACCAGTGCGGCAAGCAACAGCGGCACGTAGCCGCCGTCGAGCAATTTCATCATGTTCGATGCGAAGAATGATGCATCCACGATAAAAAAAGCGCCCGCCACTGCCGCGCTTGCGGCGATGTGCCACTTCCATATTTCGCGCATGGCGATGAACAACAGCGCGGTCGTCATCAACATGGTGGCCGATACCGCGATGCCGTAAGCGCCCGCGAGATTGTCGGACTTGCGAAAGCCCACGGCCAACCCGATGGTCACAAGCATCAACAACCAATTCACCGCGCCGACATAAATCTGCCCGTATCCCTCTTGCGAGGTTTGCGAGATTTTCAGGCGCGGCATCCATCCCAGTTGAATGGCTTGCCGCGTCATCGAAAACGCGCCGGTGATGATGGACTGGCTGGCGATGATGGTGGCGATCGTCGACAGAATGATCAACGGCAACGTCAATGCAGGAGGGCACAAGCGATAGAAAATATTTCCGTCCGTCGGCTCGCCCGCAAGCGTGATCGCGCCCTGGCCGGCGTAGTTGAGCACCAGACTCGGAAACACCAGCGTCGACCACGCAAGTTTGATCGGGCCCGCACCGAAATGCCCCATATCCGCGTACAGCGCCTCCGCGCCGGTGACGCACAAAAACACGCCGCCCAACA
Organism: Dyella sp.; assembly: GCA_035508595.1. Lineage (GTDB taxonomy): Bacteria > Pseudomonadota > Gammaproteobacteria > Xanthomonadales > Rhodanobacteraceae > Dyella_B. The sequence continues at coordinate 5,563 of DATJMR010000191.1, read as the reverse complement.
CCAGAAATCCGCCACCGCCGCTGTAGAGCAAATAATGCAAGGCGTAATACGGGTTGAGCGCCCACAAAATAGCCGGATGTTTGGCGATGCCCCACAAACCGAGCACCGCCATGGTGAGAAACCAGAGCGCCATGATCGGCCCGAACGTGCGCCCGATGCGCGCCGTGCCCATCGGTTGAAACGCAAACAACACCAGCAGTACCGCCACCGTCAACGGCAACACGTAATGCTGCAGCGATGGCGCCACGATATTGAGGCCTTCCAGCGCGGACAGCACAGAAATGGCCGGCGTGATCGCGCCATCGCCGTAAATAAGCGCCGCGCCGAACAGGCCGGCGGCGACGATCACCGGCCGTTTGCGGCGTTTCACCCCCAGCAACGCCATCAACGCCAGGATGCCGCCTTCGCCATCGTTGTCGATACGCATGGCAAAACCCGCGTATTTCACCGATGTGACGATGATCAGCGTCCAGATCAGCAGCGAAATCACGCCAAGGATCGTCTGCGGCGCATGTCCCCCCGTCATATCCAGCACGGTTTTGAACGTATACAGCGGGCTGGTGCCGATATCGCCGAATACCACTCCCAGAGCGCCGACGCCCGCTAGCAGCAACCCCGGTTTTTGATACGGATTGGAGGCAGCTTCCGTCATGGCACGTCCCGTCCCCCTTTGCTTGTTGGGAGTCTAGCCGCGAAAAATGACATGAGCATCGTGAAGCGCCATTGAAATAAGGCGAACGTGCCTGTTGCCTGCGATGGCGCACTGACCTAAGGTCGACGGACCCGCTTGTAGCCATCTCTCAACCACCCCATCGCAAGGAGAGACACCGCCATGCCAAAAGCCAAAAAGCCCGGCAAAGCCGACAACGCCAAGCAATTGCGCAAGTCGCCGTTGAAAACGCCAAGTTCGCTCGGCGAAAACGCCAGGCGCGACATATCCGCGGAACTCAACGCCTTGCTGGCCGACGCGTTCGCGCTCTATCTGAAAACGAAGAACTTCCATTGGCATATGACCGGTCCGCACTTCCGCGACTATCACTTGCTGTTGGATGAGCAGTCCGACGAAATCTACGCCGTCACCGATCCCATCGCCGAGCGCGTGCGCAAACTCGGCGGAACCACGTTGCGCTCCATCGGCGATATCGCCAGGCACCAGCGTCTTTCCGATAACGATGCGGATTTCGTCACGCCTGCCGACATGCTGGCCGAACTGCGCGAAGACAATGCGCGCTTCACCGAATACATGCGCAGAACGCACGACTTGTGCGACGAATACAACGACGTGGCAACCGCCAGCCTGCTGGAAAACTGGATCGACGAAGCGGAACGCCGCGTGTGGTTTCTCTTCGAAACCGGCCGCTCGGGCGGTTGAATACGGTCGGCGGAAAAAAAGAGAGCCGCACCATGCGGCTCTCACTGTCGTGCAACCTAGTGCGCCGCGAATGCGATCGAGCGATTTCGCGAGCGATTGAACGAGAGCCAGGGTGTCTGGCGATACGACGAGGCGACGATCCAGGCGGCAGCGGTGATGACCGCCGAGATCATCAATCCCGTCCACGCGAACCGCTGCGACGGCGCCGCCATCACCATCGGAATCCAAACGCATACCGTAAAAATACCCATCATCCACGCTTCCAGCGTGGCGGCCAGTCGCGGCAGCAGATCGAGTGCGATCGCCAAACCCGCAATGATATGCGCGATCCCCGTGACATACGCCCAGCCCATGCGGTAAGGCAGCCATGCGGGCACCATCTCCGCCGTTTCCTTGGCATAGATCAGATGCTCGAGGCCGATGAGGGGTAACGCCACGGCAAAAGCCATGCGCGCAAATCCTATGCCGTTTGCGCCGGCCAACGCAGCGATATAAGGCCTGTCCTCCGGCATGGCGGCCGATGCATACAGCACCCAGCACGCCGCCACCAGCGTGACGATTTCAGCGCATGCGCCCCAATTGACTTCGTGCGACGGCGCCACGATCACATGCGGAACATGCAACACCAGCAGCCACACCATGGTGTAAATCGCCATCGCATACGATGCCGGTACGCGCGTGCGCGCCATGAGCATGCCGATACCGCCCACGATCATGACGACGCCGGAGAGCACCGCCAGCATGGCGCGCGCGGGTACGTCTGGCGGTACCGGCTGCCACACGAACGCAAAATCCCCTGAGAACACACTGAGACATCCCAGCGCGACAAACGCCAGGGCATACACCACGCGACCGGTGCCAGCGACAAGCATGCCATCCTCCAACAGTGACGGAAGAGCTCATTCAAGCCGCCGTTTCGCTCGGATCAAGAGCCAATTTCGATCTTCGGCAACAGGCCAATGGTCAATCGCCACCCATTTGCCCGAACTTGCCCCGTTCAACGACCGGTGTCATTGCTACGATCGAAAGCCCGCGCACGATGCGCATGATCAGCAAGGTGACCTCAGCATGGATCGTCGGGATGTGCTTAAAGGTATGGCGATGGGCGCGGCGGCGTTGAGTCTTCGCCCCTCGTTGGTGCGGGCGGCCGATGCCGAAAAGGCCGAGGATCGGCTGGCGGCGCTGGAACGACGCTACGGTGGCCGTCTGGGAGTGGCCATCCTCGACACGGGGACCGGACAACGCGCGGGTCATCGCGCGGACGAGCGTTTTCTCATGTGCAGCACGTTCAAGATGCTGCTTGCCGCCGCGGTTTTGTCGCGCGTGGATCACGGCCAGGAGCATCTCGATCGTCGCCTGGTGTACGACCGGCAAGCCGTCCTCGAATACGCGCCCGTCACCCGCCAGCATGTCGGGCCGCCCGGCATGACCCTGGCCGAACTTTGCAGCGCGGCGGTATCGCTGAGCGACAACACGGCGGCCAACGTGTTGATGGCGCATCTGGGCGGTCCTTCGGTCGTGACGAACTTCGCGCGGCAAGTGGGCGATTCGATCACGCGCCTGGATCGCATCGAACCGGAACTCAACCGGCCCACTCCCGAAGGCGTGAGCGACACCACCACACCTCACGCCATGCTCGGCGATCTGAAGACCTTGATGCTCGGTCATGTGCTGTCCGATCCTTCGCGCCAGCAATTGACCGCGTGGATGCTCGCCACCACCACCGGCAAGAAACTGGTGCGCGCCGGTGTTCCGGCCGATTGGCGCGTCGGCGAAAAAACCGGCAGCGGCGTGACCCAGAACAACGACGTCGCCATCCTGTGGCCGCCGGCGCGCAAACCTCTGCTGGTAGCGGCCTATTACGAAAACACGCAGAAGGACAGCGACGGCCGCAGCGTGGTACTCGCCGAGGTTGGCCGCATCGTGGCCACGCTGTAGCGCTTGCTTACACGTACGAATCGCTGTCGGACGGCGGCTTGGTGATCCGGTAGTACAGCCACGCCATATAGAACACCGCAAGCGCGTGCCACAGGATATGCACCAGCAACGCCTTGTTTTCCGCGGTGCCCCAACTCGACTGAGAAAACTGCAAAACATCGTAGGGCAGAGACAGCAACTGATAGACGCCCAGAAAGCACAATGCCGCTTTGCCGGGCTTGGTCCACAACCACACCAGACCGATCGCCAGCCACGTCGCATCGAATAACGCTGGCGAAAGGTACTGGCCGGCGAGCACCATGCCGACCACGAACCACACCAAGTGTCCGGCCTGTATGCAGAACGACGGCAGGACGGCTTGCTTCGTTTCGCCGAAAAGCACTTTGCCCGCGGCCCACACCGCCGCCGTCGCGACCAGCGGCCACAGCAAAATCGCGCCCGTATACATGCCCACCGCCCATCCGGCGATGGCCGCGGCAACGCTTGCCGCCTTCATCGTCGTGCTGATGGCATCATCGCGTGCCGGCGCGGACCGCTTGGTGCGCATGGATTCTTCAGGATTCACGATTTTCCCCCGTACGCGCAACGACCTCCGATCGTGTCGATGAAATCGTGCGCGATGGCGGAAGCTTAATGCCACGGGAAGTAAAATAATTGTCTACGGTGTCGGGAATACCCGACGCATCCGCTAGCGCGACATAGCCATCGGGCCGAATCAGGTACAGCGCATGGCGCGCAAAACCTTGGGTTTCATAGTCCGGTACCCAGTCGAATACGCGCAACAACATGTCTTGTTCGGCGCACCACGTGCGCAAGGCAGCGCTGGCTTCGCCATACACGTGCACTTGCCATGTCATGGCTGCCAGGCTGGAAAAATTGTCGCCCGTGGCCGTTCTTACCCAAGGCAGGCGGTCGCCGCCGTGCACGCCACCGGCCGAGCCCGAGCTCAGCGGACCGGCGCGATAATTCAATGCGATTTGTGACACCGTGCGAAAGAGAAACTCGCGCACCCGTTCGAAACGCATCACGCTGGGAATGGCCAGCGGCGCCACGCGCGTGCGCACCACTTCGGCCACGCGGCCATCGGATGTGGCAAACGTAAAGACACGGTCGGTGGTGGCAACCAGCCGGCGTGCAAAGCCGATGCGTTCGGCTTCGTAACTGTCGAGCAGGCCATCGGGCGCCTGCGCCGCGACGACGCCAGCCAGTTTCCAGGCGAGATTGATCGCATCGCCGATGCCGGTGTTCATGCCTTGACCGCCGGCGGGACTGTGGATATGCGCCGCATCGCCGAGCAGGAACACGCGTCCCTTGCGGAAATGATCGGTAACGCGATGGTGCACGCGATACGTGGAAAACCAGTGCACCCGTTTGACCGATACGTTCAAGTGATCGATCGCGCGTTGGCTCACGTCTTCGAAGCGCAGCGTTTCGGCATGTTCGGCGCGCTCGTCGCGAACGGTACCGATCAAGCGCGCACGGCCGTCGCCGGACAACGGAAACACGCCGAGAAAATCCGCTTCGTCCAAATCCATATGAAACTGGCCGTCCAGCGACGGGCCGGATGCATCCACATCGGCCACGTAAAACACTTGCTTGTACGTACCGCCCGGGAAGCCGGTGCCGATCGTTTCGCGTACCAGCGAACGCGCGCCATCGCAGCCGGCGAGATAACGCGCTTCCCACGCCACCTCGTTACCGTCGGGGCCGCGCAGATGCGCCACGACACGCTCTCCGTCGTCGACAAAGCGCAACAACTCGGTCTGCCGATGCACCGATACACCTTGCTGCTCCAGCCGGTCGATCAGCAGCCGTTCGTGCTGATCCTGCGGGAAGATCGTCATAAACGGAAACGGTGTCAGATCCGAACTGAGCGATTCGAACTCGATATGCGCCTTTTTTTCGCCCTTCACCCACAAATTGACGGCTGGAACACGGTGGCCGTTCGCCACCACGGCATCGGCCAGATCGAGCTGTCGATACAGTTCCAGCGTTCGCGCCTGCACGGCCAATGCGCGCGATGTCGTACCGGGCGCGGAGGTTTTATCGAAGATGTGTACGTTGACGCCCAGCTTGGTCAACCACAACGCAAGCACAAGCCCGGTCGGTCCTGCTCCGGCGATCAGAACGTCGCTGCGCATGTCCTTTACCTCGCGATGATGATCGGCGCACGGCGGCGCGCCATCGTCACTCGATTTCCAGCTTGTAGCCTACTCCATAGATGGAACGGATCGGATCCTGCCCGGGAGAAGC
>DATJMR010000190.1:0-6180 GCA_035508595.1 Dyella sp. | reverse complement strand
CAAGGTCGATGGTGGCAACGCTGCGGTCGCCTGCAAACGTGGTCATGCCGACCTGTTCCATGGTTGTCGGCCATTGCTGGCGGCTGACGCCGAATTGCGCGATGGCTTGCCGATAGGGCGCGCTATCGGTCATTGCGGTCGTCAAGGCGGCGCGTTCCAGATAATTCTGGTAAGCGGGAATCGCAATGGCTGCAAGAATGGCGATGTAAGCCACCACGACCACGCCGCCGCCAATGCCCAGTCCAGGGACGCGCGGCAGCAAGATGCTGATGACGTATGCAAACGGATTGCGACGCCCCAGCTTTGGCATGCGGTGTTCGGCCATCGCGCGCATCCACGCATGGCGCTTGCTTAGCCATGGATAGTCGCCCACCAGTTCGTGCAACGACATCCAGAAGCCGGGCGTCGTCGCGGCGCTCTTGCTGTATTCCTCCAGATCGACGGTACGCCAGCGTCGCTTGCCGGCCGCCAGAGCGACCAATCCGTACTGGGCATCTTCCGGATTTTCGCAAACGGCCAAGCCATGCCGATCGCAGGTGTATTCGCGTGCGCGCGAATAAGCGGCGCCGATCAACGGCAGAAAAAGCGCCGGTGCCAGGATTTTCGACCACGTCAGATGGTGCCGGCGCAGATGGCCCAACTCGTGACCGATATAGAAATCCAGAGCGCCGGGGCGGTCCTCCATGCTGTCGACCACGTCCGACAACAGTACGACGAAATTGCGGCCGAGAAAGCGCGTGGCGAAGGCATTGAGCACGCCGTTGCCGTTGACCAGATAAGCTTCCGGAACTTGGTCCATATTCAATTTACGTGCGCATCGATAAATGCGCTGGCATAAATCCGGCATTTGTTTTGGCGTAATGCGGATGGCGTTGCCGCGAAGATGCGCAATAAGCGCGGAGTGCGCGACTAAGGCAAAGAGCGCGAAAATCAGAATGTAAATCAGCAGAGCGCCGAAGGTGCCGAACAGCAGCACCAACCAGATGACGATGGACAACACCAGCGCGATCGTGCGCAACGTCGTCTCGTTCCTATAGACGAGTTCGTTCATTTCCTTATCCCCTTTGTGGCGCATCCCCCGATGCGCTGAGTCAGTCTAGAACAGCGTTGGCGATGGTAGCCAGCGATTTTCGACAGAATCAGGCAGGATCGCCGAACACCAGGGTGGCCTGCACCGCGCGCTTCCAGCCGGCGTAAAGCGCCTCTCTTTCCACTGAGGGCATGCGAGGTTCGAATTCGCGTTCTGCCTGCCATTGCCGGGCAATTTGTTCGCGGCTTTCCCAAAAACCCGTCGCAAGGCCGGCGAGATAGGCCGCGCCCAGTGCCGTGGTTTCGTAAACCTTGGGGCGGGCCAGGGTGACATCCAGGATGTCGGCCTGAAACTGGGCGAGAAAATCGTTGGCGATAGCGGCGCCGTCCGCGCGCAGCGCTTTGAGCGTGAGCCCGGCGTCGGCCTGCATCGCACCGAGCACGTCGCGCGTTTGATAGGCGAGCGATTCCAGTACTGCACGTACGAAATGTTCCTTGCGCGTGCCACGGGTCAGGCCGAACATGGCGCCGCGCGCATCGCTGCGCCAATAGGGTGCGCCCAGCCCCACGAACGCGGGCACGCAATAGACGCCTTCGGTAGACGCTACGCGTTCGGCGTAACCTTCCGAATCAGGTGAGGTGTCCAGCATGCGCAAGCCATCGCGCAGCCATTGCACGGCTGAACCTGCCACGAAAATGCTGCCTTCCAGCGCGTATTCCACATTGCCGCCCAAGTCCCAGGCGATCGTTGTCAGCAGGCCGTGTTCCGAACGCACCGCCTCCGTGCCGGTATTCATCAACAAAAAGCAGCCGGTACCGTAGGTGTTTTTCGCCATGCCGGGTTCGAAACATGCCTGGCCGAACAACGCGGCTTGTTGATCGCCCGCGACACCCGCGATGGGCAGGCGTTGACCGAAGAATTGCGTGGCATCGGTGTGGGTATAGACCTCGCTGCAGGAGCGGACCTCAGGCAGCATGGCTGCCGGTATACCCAGCATGTCCAGCAGCTCCGGGCACCAGCGCCGTTGGTGGATGTCGTACAGCAACGTGCGCGATGCATTGGTGATATCGGTGATGTGCGCGCGATCTTCCGAGAGATGCCAGATCAACCAACTGTCGATGGTGCCGAACAGCAGCTCGCCGCGTGCCGCGCGTTCGTGCGCGCCTTCGACGCGATCCAGTATCCACTTCGCTTTCGTGCCGGCAAAGTAGGCGTCGATCAGCAGGCCCGTACGTTCGCGCACCAGCGGTTCGTAGCCGTCGGCTTTGAGTTGTTCGCAGATACCCACCGTTTGACGGGATTGCCACACGATGGCGTTGTAGATCGCCTGTCCTGTGGTGCGATCCCACACGACGGTCGTTTCGCGTTGGTTGGTGATGCCGATGCTGGCAATCTGTGTGGCGCTGACCTGCGTCTTGGTGAGTACTTCGACAATGGTGCTTCGCACGCTCGCGAGAATTTCGCGCGGGTCGTGCTCCACCCACCCGGGTTGCGGAAACAGTTGGCCGAATTCGCGTTGCGCTAGGCCCGCTATCGCGCCGCTGCGGTTGAACAGCATGGCACGCGAACTGGTCGTGCCCTGGTCGATGGCAAGGATATAAGTGCGATCCATCTTGGTTCCCGTCTGACCGATGCGACGATCGAAGTACGCGCATGGTGCCAAGCGTGGCGGGGAGAGGGAAGACGCGTATTCAGTCAGCCATTCGAACGGGCGAGACTGACGGTGACAAACGTATTGTGAAAATAGCGGGCACGCAGTGTGCCGTCGTCAAGCCTCAACGCATTGGCATGCATGGGTTGCGAGTCTGGATACAGCATGGGTGTCTGGAAACTCATAAAGCGATTGACGAAGTTGACGCTCCAGGCGCCGTTCATCGTGATGACCGGCGTGCTGATCGCACCGCTGAGTTGCTGCACCCAAAACGAAACACGGCCGTCTTCGGGAATTGCAAAACGATGATTCGCGACGCCCGACGCGCCGGCGTAATACGGAAACAGCGGGATCGTCTTCACCAAGTGCATATGCGGGCAATCGGCATCGCACATTGCAACCTGCAGAATCATCACGGGGCGCGCATTGAACGCGTGTACCACGATCACGTCGCCTTTTTTCAGCGCGGAAGTGCTCTGAAACATGATGGGCTTGCCGTCGTCGCCGTTCACCAGCACGTTGAAGGAGGCCGGGTTCGATGCGCGGGCGACCTGGGTCGAGCCGAGAGCCGCGACGAGCGCAGCCAGGACGATGCGTGAAATAAACATGACAGTGGCCTCCACAGAGGACTCATGCCGATCAGGCCCTGGGCGAAGCATGCGCCGGTTTGCCAGTGCCTGTCATGTACCCTGCGTTTCCGACGCTAGTCGCAGAAAAGCGCGGACCCGTTTGATGCGGCGAAGACACCGACGCTCGACCAACACGGCGTGTTTGTACACGCCAGATATCGCTGGTGCGGAAAAAGCCCGGACAAAGGCTCCAAGAATGACGACGTCAAACAGCGAAAACGTCGTGTGACGCGCTGCCTCGCGCGTCGGTGCGGTAAAGCGCGGAACGAATGGCGGATAATGCGTAGATTCGTTCATGCACAGGCGATAGAGCCATGAAGATTTTGGTGGTAGGCGCGGGCGCCATCGGTGGTTATTTCGGCGGTCGTCTGCTGGAGAGCGGGCAAGACGTCACATTTCTGGTCCGCAAAGCGCGTGCCGAGGCGTTGGCGCGCGACGGGCTGACGATTCGAAGCCCTGCCGGCGATGTCACGCTACCTTCACCGCCCACGGTGCAAGCGCATGCATTGAGCGAAACATTCGATCTGGTCATTCTCAGCTGCAAGGCTTATCACTTGGCCCAGGCCATCGAGGACATGGCTCCGGCCATCGGCGCGCAAACGGCGGTCTTGCCGTTGCTCAACGGCATGCAACACCTGGATTTGCTGGATACGCGCTTTGGCCAGCAACGTGTGCTCGGCGGTCTGTGCTCGATTCCGGTGACGCTGGATGCCGAAGGCGTGGTGCGCCATCTCAGCGCCTGGCACAACTTGACGTTCGGCGAGCGCGACGGCAGCCGGTCCGAGCGCATCGAGCGTATCGCGCAAGCCTTCTCTCATGCGCGTTTCGATTCGAGCGCGAGTACGACCGTCCTGCAAGACATGTGGAACAAATGGGTGTTCTTGGCCTCCCTGGCCGGGATTACCTGCTTGATGCGCGCTCCCATCGGCGACATCGTCGCCGCGCCGGGCGGAGCGCAGGCAACGCTCGATCTGGTGGACGATTGCTGTCGTGTTGCCGAATCGAACGGCCACACACCCGGCGAGACAGTGATGCAACGCACCCGCTTCATGCTGACCGAAGCAGGCTCGACGCTGAGCGCTTCGATGATGCGCGATCTGGAGCAAGGTGGCCCCATAGAAGCCGATCACGTCATCGGCGATCTGCTGGCGCGCGGCGAAGGGGCAGGATTGGCGTTGCCGATGTTGCGTCTGGCTTACACAAACTTGAAGGCGTACGAGATCAGGCGCGATCGGTCCAGCTAAGAACCGCTGCTTCGTCCCTAAGGCTCCTCCGTTCGTCACACGCTCGCTGCCATCGATCCCATTGCGCTGGCGCTGGCGCTGCGCGGCTCCACTATGGTGGCCATTCCGTCCGGGAGAGCAATCATGAACAGGCGAGAGCTTTTGAAAGCGGCGTTGGCGATTCCCTTTCTGCCGGGCGTCATGGCCGCTGGGGTCGGCTCGGCCTGGGCGGCCACTGGCAAGAAAGTATCCCGCGTGTTGCGTTCCCGGGTGCGGCCCGGCGAACCCGGCTGGCCATCACCCGCACAGTGGAACGAGCTGAACCAAGCGGTCGGCGGGCGGTTGCAGACGTTGCAGTCGCCGTTTGCGCGCTGCTCGGCTTCCGATGCCGCGTGCGCCGAAGCACTCAAGCACATCAAAAATCCCTTCTACATCGGCGATCAGCCGGCACTGACCCAGACCAGCGGGTGGGTCGATGCCTGGCGATCGCAGCCCAGCGCATACGCCGTCGCGGCGCAAAACACGGCGGATGTCGTTGCGGCTGTCGATTTCGCGCGCGAGCACCATCTTCGTCTGGTCGTGAAAGGCGGCGGTCACAGTTACCAGGGCACATCGGACGCCCCCGATTCTTTGCTTGTATGGACGCGGCATATGAACGCCGTGACGCTGCACGACGCTTTCGTGGGGCAGGGCTGCGAAGGCTCGCATACGCCGCAACCGGCGGTGAGCGTGCAATCGGGTGCGATGTGGATCGACGCGTACGACGCGGTCACCACGCACGGCGGCCGCTACGTGCAAGGCGGCGGATGTACCACCGTCGGCGTAGCCGGGCTGATTCAGAGCGGCGGTTTCGGCAGTTTCTCCAAGAACTTCGGTACGGCGGCATCCGGGTTGATCGAGGCGGAGATCGTCACCGCCGATGGCGTGGCGCGCATCGCCAACGCATGCACGAATCCGGATTTGTTCTGGGGGATCAAAGGCGGCGGGGGCGGCAGTCTTGGCATCGTGACGCGCTTGACGTTGCGCACGCATGCGTTGCCGGAATTTTTCGGCGGTGTTTTCGGGAAAATCAAAGCGGCATCGGACGAGGCGTATCGTGCGCTGATTGCGAAGGTCGTGAGTTTCTATCAGAGCGATCTTTTCAATCGGCATTGGGGCGAGCAAATCGCTTTTACCGGCGACAACGTGTTGCGTCTTTCCATGGTGTTTCAGGGCTTGACGCAGCAGCAGGCGCAGGCGACATGGCAACCGTTTCTGGACTGGGTTCGCGCGCGAAAAGATTACACTTTTGTTCAGCCTGTGCAGACTCTCGCGGTGCCCGCACAGCATTTCTGGGATGCCGAATTTTTCCGCAAGCATGTTCCGGGTGCCATGGTGGACGACGATCGCGACGGCGCGCCGCGCAACCACGTGTTGTGGGCGGGCGACCAAGGACAGGTCGGCTGGTTTATTCACGGTTTTCAATCGGCGTGGTTGCCGGCGTCGTTGCTGCGTAAAGATCGACAAGCGGCGCTGGCCGAAGCGATCTTCGCGTGTTCGCGCTTGTGGGATGTCGAGTTTCACTTCAACAAAGGGCTGGCCGGAGCGCCTGCCGAGGTGATTGGCGCCGCGCGCGACACAGCCACCCATCCGCAAGTGCTCGATGCG
>DATJMR010000189.1:0-3872 GCA_035508595.1 Dyella sp. | reverse complement strand
GAGCGCATGGATCGCATCAGGGCTCATGTCGAGCGTGGTGAATTGGAGAATCGACGCTCGATAGAACGCTTTGCCATCCGGCAGATCTTCGGCGGCGATGGTGGTGCGCGCTTTGGGCATGTATTCGTCGCGCATGAAATTGAGCAGCTTTGCGTACGCGGGAATGACATCCTGCTTGATGGCCGCCAACGCCTGGCTGCGCAAGGCGTTTTGTTGCGCGGGCGGAATGGCCGATGGCATGCGCTCGAACGGCGTATAGAAAAGATTCTTCTCGCCTGGCGCATTGGCAACGGCGGCAATGGATTGATCGCGACCTTGCAGGATGACCTTCGGTTGGGTAAAGCCGCGTGCCAGACCTAGACGCATGTTCGCGATTTCTTCGTCGAAGTAGCGTGGTATGTCGCGCAGTTTGCCGAGATAGTTCTGGTAATCCTTGGCGGTAGCGAAGTGGCCGCGCGCGCTGAAGCCCAGGTCGCTCCAGAACGCCGTATCGCTGTTGAACGGCATCTGCCAGGTCTTGAACTTCTGATCGTTCAACAGTGTTTCGATCTGCTGCTGGTAGACCTCGTCATTGACCTGGTCTTGCTGGTCGAGCTGCGCCTCGGGAATGGCGTCAAGCTTGGCGAGCACATCGGCCCAGTATTTTTCCCGCATGGCCTGCGTTGCCGCGTCCACTTTTGGAAGATGGTCGGCCGCTTTGCCTTGACTGTCTTCGTCATCCGCGCCGGCGAATTGTTGCTGGCGCCATTGCCATTCGCGGGTGTAGAGATCGCGGAAGGACGGGGCGGCGTTGCCTGTCGCGTGCACAGGGCAGGTTGCCGTCACGCACACAAGCAAGACGCAGGCGATGACGTAGGGTTTATGCAATATCGTCATCGCGCCACGTTCCGTCGATCAGCCGCTGCACACCGCCAGGATTGCGGTCGCGCAACTCGGCCGGCAGCAAGGCTTCCGGCACGTTGTCGTAACTTTGCAGCATCGCAAAGCGGCGAATGGATGCCGGCATGCCTACCGAAGTGAAACCGGGATGACTGGTGCTGGGGTAGGGGCCGCCATGATTCATCGCCGCGCTGACGGCGACGCCGGTGGGCATCTTGTTGGCGATCAGGCGTCCCACCTTGGTGCGCAGGATCGGTGCGAGCGCTTGCCATGTCGCGTCATCGCCGCCGTCGGCGGCCCGATAAATCGTGCCGGTAAGATTGCCTTCGAACGATGCGGCGATCCGTTGCATGGCCCTTGTATCGGCGGCGCGCACGATCAGGCTGACCGGTCCGAACGCTTCGGCTTGCAGTTCTGGTGCGCGCGCCACAAAGACATCGCCGCTCACGCTGAGCAGTGTGGGTTGGAAACGATAACCCTCGCCCGTGTTGCCACCCGTCAACCGTTGTGCGCCGGCGTTGCGCAAACCTGCCACGGCGTGCACGAGGTTCTGTTGTACACCGTGCGAGAAGAGCACTTTGGGTTCGGCTTCGGCGAACAGTTTCGTCGCAGCCGCGACGAATGCATCGCCGTGCTCGCCTGCGGGGACGATCACGATCCCGGGATTCGTGCAGAACTGTCCGCTACCCATCGTGCAAGAGGCGAAGAATTCCTGCGCCAATCCATCGCCGCGCTCGGCCAGTGCACCCGGCAGCAGGAACACTGGATTGACACTGGAAAGTTCCGCATAGATAGGCACGCCGGATTTGTCCGCGGCGCGCTTGAGCGCCAGTCCGCCTGCGCGGCTGCCGGTGAATCCGATCGCGCCCAGTCGTGTATCGCCAGCCAACGCAAGACCTAGCGCGTTGTCGAAGTGATACAGCATCTGCACGGCCGCGGGCGGCAGTCCGATTTCGAGCAACGCCGCGTGCGCGAGCTGCGCCAGGCGCTGACTGGTCGCCGGATGCGAAGGATGCGCCTTGGCGATCACCGGATTGCGCGCCGCGATGGCCGAGGCGAAATCGCTGCCCGCGATGGCATTGAAAGCGAACGGAAAGTTGTTGGGGCCGAACACGAGCACGGGCTTGTTGAGCGGCGCGCGATGCGCACGCAAGCCGCCTTTCGTATCGATGACCGGATCGGTCCACGTAAAATCGCGCACCGCTTTCGCGGTGAGACGAAGTTGGTTGCTCGTGCGTGGCAATTCCACCGAGCGCAAACGCGGCTCCGCGGGCAGCGCGGTTTCCGCATGCGCCAGCGCCACCAGGCGATCGGCGTCGGCATCGATGGCGGCGGCGTAGGCTTCCAGAAAATCCGCGATGCGCGCGGGCGATGTCGCGCCTAATGCATCGGCAGCGTCGATGGCTGCCTGCATCGCCGCTTCGATATCGGCGCTGCCGCTGATAGGGAAGGCGCCGCCGATGGCCTGCGCTTGGGCAGGATCCTCGGCACGGAAGCCGCTTTGCGCATCCAGCGATGCGCACCAGCGGCCGCCGATCAGCACTTGCTCGAACGTGTTCATGTCAGACACTCGGTTTGGTCGCGATCGCATGATCGATGATCTTCAGCGCTTGCTCGCGCTCGCTGCCGGCCACCGGCAGGCGTGGCGCGCGCACGCGCTCGCTGCCCGTGCCGGTTTTTTCCTGCACCAGCTTGATCAATTGCACGAAGGTCGGCACGGTATCCAGGCGCAGTAGCGGCAAGAACCAGTTGTACAGGGCCTGCGCCGCCCTCGGGCCGCCATCGCGAGCAAGTTCGAACAGCTTTACCGATTCTTTGGGATAAGCATTCACCAGGCCCGCGATCCAGCCGACGGCGCCCATGCTGATACCTTCGACGATGGCGTCGTCCATGCCTACCAGCAGCTGCAGGCGATCGCCGAGCAAGGCGCGAATGCCGGCGAAGCGGCGTACGTCGCCGGAGGATTCCTTCACGGCTTGCAGGTTCGGAAATTGCGCGGCCAGTTCCGCGATGTGCGTGGGCGCGAAGTCCGTCTTATAGGCGACGGGATTGTTGTAGAGCATGCACGGCAGATCGGTGGCGGCGATGACCGCGCGCACATGCGCGCCCATTTCGCGCCAGTCGGTCGAATACACGTACGGCGGCAACACCATCAGGCCGCCGCAGCCGATGGCCTTGGCTTCTTTGGCCAGGCGTACGGCTTCGCCGGTGGAGAGCGCGGCAATGCCCGGGATCACCGGTGCGCGGCCTTCCAGCGCGCGCACCAACGTGCGCAGTATCTCGAGCTTTTCTTCGAAGCTTAGCGTCGCCGCTTCGCCCAACGAACCCAGCGGCACGATGCCACGACAGCCGGCATCGACCATGTGCTTGGCATGGTTGGCGAGAAACGCATGATCGACCTGATCGTCGGCGGTAAAGGGCGTGGTGATGGCGGGCAGTACGCCGTGCCACATCGATGCGGTGCTCATGAGATGAATCCTTGGTGATCGGAGTGAGAAGCGAGGTCGCCCAGCGTAGCGAGGCGGGCGGGAAACAGAGGTGGACGTTGGCCGTTGCGCACAAAGCGGCCGAGTTCGGCCAGGGCCGTGCCGCATAGGCGTCCCTGGCAGGCGCCCATGCCGCAGCGGGTGGCGAGTTTCGCGCTGCGTGCGTCGGTGTGGCCGTCGAGTGCTTGCAGCGATACGTCTTCGCAGCGGCAGATCAAGGTATCGGGTTCCGCCAGATCGTAGAGGCATGGATCGAGTGCGAAGTGCTTGCGCAGTGCAACGGCAAAATCGCGTGCGTGGCGTTGTCGTCGTTGCAGCGAAGCGCTGATCGGCCTGCCGGTAGCGGCCGAACCTGCGATGCATCCTTCAAGGTAGGCGGTGTCGCGTCCGCCGATGCCGCAAAGTTCACCGGCCGCGTAGACGTTGGCGATGCTGCTGCGTTGCATGGCATCCACCGCGACATAGGGATGCGCGCCTTCGAGCGTCATCGCGCAACCCAGCCCATGC
>DATJMR010000188.1:0-4522 GCA_035508595.1 Dyella sp. | reverse complement strand
GGCCAACCCGCATTCGGCGGCGTAACGCTGCGCACCGGCTTTCGCGATGAAATTTTGCTCCGTGCAAGTCAACCCCGATAGCCAGTACAGGGCTGGCACAGGCTGCTTTTCCGCCTGTGGCGGAAGATAAACGGCAACACGCATGTCGCTATCGAGCGTCGACGAACGATGGCGATAAACGTCCTGCCAGCCGCCGAAGCACGCGCGATGTTCGATGCGTTCCATGTTCATGACGCCTCAAAAATGAATGACGGTGCGGATCGACTTGCCTTCGTGCATCAGATCAAAGGCTTCGTTGATACGCTCCAGCGGCAAGGTGTGCGTAATAAACGGATCCAGGCGGATTTCTCCGCGCATGGCCTGCTGCACCATGCCAGGCAACTGACTGCGCCCTTTGACACCACCGAAAGCGCTGCCGCGCCACACGCGGCCGGTGACCAATTGGAAGGGTCGCGTATGAATCTCCTTGCCGGCGCCCGCCACGCCGATGATGATGCTTTCGCCCCAGCCTTTATGGCAGCACTCCAAGGCCGCGCGCATCACATCGACGTTGCCGATGCATTCGAAGCTGTAGTCGACCCCGCCGTCGGTCATCGCGACGATCACCTCCTGGATCGGCTTGTCGTGATCCTTGGGGTTGATGCAATCGGTGGCGCCCATCGCGCGCGCCAGCTCGAATTTGGCCGGGTTGACGTCGATGGCGAGAATGCGTGATGCCTTGGCCTGCACAGCGCCTTGAATCACCGCAAGCCCAATGCCGCCCAAGCCGAACACCGCCACGGTCGCGTCCGGCTCCACCTTGGCGGTGTTGTGCACCGCGCCAATACCAGTGGTGACGCCGCAACCGAGCAGGCACACCTTTTCAAGTGGCGCCTGCGGATCGATTTTCGCAAGCGAAATTTCCGGCACCACGGTGTATTCGCTGAAGGTGCTGGTGCCCATGTAGTGGTAAATGGGCTGGCCCTGATACGAGAAACGCGTGGTGCCATCGGGCATCAGGCCCTTGCCCTGCGTGGCGCGCACGGCTTGGCAGAGATTGGTTTTGCCGGAAAGGCAGAATTTGCACTTGCCGCATTCGGCCGTATAGAGCGGAATCACGTGATCGCCGGGTTTCAACGTGGCGACACCCTCGCCCACCTCCACCACGATACCGCCGCCTTCGTGGCCCAGCACCGCCGGGAAAATACCCTCCGGATCGTCGCCGGAGAGCGTGAAAGCATCCGTGTGGCACACGCCGGTGTGCGTGATCTTTACCAGCACCTCGCCGGCCCTGGGCTGCGCCACGTCGATCTCGACGATTTCCAGCGGTTTGCCCGGGCCAAAGGCTACGGCGGCTCGTGATTTCATCGGCTTGCTCCTGCATGGTCGAACGGCAAACGTCGATTATCCGCCATGCTCCGCGGCAATCGAAATACACAAAACTCCGCAACCGTTCGGTAAGCCATGATGGCAAATGGCCGTATTGCGCCCGGTGAAAATGGTTATTGGGTCAAGCGTCCCAACGGGCGCATGATCGCTACGGCATTCGAGGTTGCGATCCTGGCAAACCATGACCGTATACCGCACTACTGTCACCACGATTTGCATGCTGTGGCTTGCAAGCGCCGCAACGGCCATCCCTGCGCAATCGCAAGCACGTTGGCAGGCGCAGCAGGCGGCAGCCGCAGCGAAAGCCGATGGCATCATGGCGCAAGCCAATCGACACAAAGGGCTGCTGGCTCAGTACCTGATACTTCACCGCGCCTACGCCAGCGACGATTCGCAGGCGTTCCGGCTGATATTCGGGCAATACATCGCCTGGTATCAAAGTTTTCTGGGCGACTACGTCGATGCGGTGAAGAGCTTTTCGATCGGACAGCCGCTGCAGCCGGGCGATAACCCCTCGCCGCTTACATCGGGAAAATATGTCGCGCGCCCAGCCATCGATGCCATTGCGGAAATCGCCAAGAACGATCAAATCGTGCTTCTCAACGAAGCGCACAACGTGGCAATGACGCGCAGCTTGACCGTGCCGCTGCTGAGCCGCTTATACGCCGAAGGCTTCCGTTATTTCGCCGCGGAGACCTTGGTTCAAAGCGACACGCAACTTGCCACGCGCGGTTATCCCACCGATGAAAGCGGTTTTTATACGGAAGAACCCATCTATGCGGAAATGATACGAACGGCGTTGAAACTGGGCTTCAAGGTTGTCGCCTACGAGGCGACGTCGTCATCGACCAGCACCGAGGCGCGCGAGGCCGAACAGGCCCAGCATCTGTATGACAACGTTTTTGCGCACGATCCGCACGCCCGATTGGTCATCAACGCCGGCTACGAACACATCGTGACATCGGGAAGCTATCTCAACGGTTCGTCCATGGCGGAGCATCTGCACAAGCTCACCGGCGCGACCATGCTTTCGGTGGAACAGACCGCGATGTATCCGCATCCGTTCGGCAAGAACGATCATCCGTATTACACCGAAGTCATGAAAAAGCTGCAGCCGGACTCGCCCATTGTTTTCATCGATCCGAAAGGCAAGCCGTGGTCGTTGCGCTCTGCGAATGACGTGACGGTATTTTTTCCGCCTGAAAAACTGGATCACGGACGCCCTACCTGGTTGAGTCTGGGCGGCCTGCGCCGGGCGCACCTGGTCAGCGCCTATCATTGTCTGGGCCGCTATCCTTGCCTGATCGAAGCGCGTTATGCCGACGAAGGCGAAGACGCAATACCTGCCGATCGCGTGCTGATCGATTTGCTTCCGTTGACGCTTGCCAACACCCAAATGCAATTGCCTATCTACAGCAGCACACAGGGCATACCTTCCAGCGTCCTCTATCTAAGACCGGGACACTATCAATTGAGCTTTGTCGTCGACGGCGACAAAACCATTCATAGGGAAACCATCGAAGTCCAGGGAGCGAAACCGTAGTCGGCGAGTCCGAACGGCAATTGGCCATTTTAAAAAAGACGTCCGGTAAACTCGTCCGGTCAATTCGCCCCCGGTGCCTCATGCGAAAACGTCTTGCCCTTGTTTTTACGCTCACGCTTGCAGCGGTCGGTAGTGGTTACAGCCAAGCATCCTCTTTACCAAACGATGGTACCGCTGCCGATCATGGCCCCATCGTGGTGCTCATCACGATAGATGGCTTCCCCGCGCGCGCGCTGAAAGACCCGCGTCTGCCGATGCCAACACTGCGCGCATTGCAAGCCCATGGCGCTTCGGCCGTCGCGATGCAGCCGATCAATCCCACCGTTACCTGGCCCAACCATACGGCGCTGATCACCGGCGTGAACGCCGCCGAACATCATGTGATGGCCAATGGCCTCATTACATTTCCGCCGGACGGCAGCATGCCCGAAGTAAAACCCTGGACTCCGAAAGACGAACTGGTGCACGCCCGCACGCTTTACGATGCATTGGCGGAAAAAGGCATGAGTACCGGCCAAGTGGATTGGGTGGCCATCTACGGCGCCAAAAACGTGCGCTGGGCGTTTGCCGAGCAACCCGACGCCGACGAACCCATCGCGCGCGACCTGATCGCACAACATCTCGTCACTCACGACGCTGTCGCGGCCTTTGGCGACGACAGCACGCCTGCATGGCGCGACCAAATTTGGACGGATGCCGCCATCGACATTCTGACGCGGCATACCCCAAATTTGCTTCTGTTCCATCTTCTACAAACGGACACGTTGCAACACGAATACGGCGCCCTCTCGCCAGCCGCTTATGCCGCGTACGCGTATGCCGATGCGAGCATCGCCAGACTGATCGATGCGGCACGCAGATCGGGCTTGTTGGATCGCATCACGTTCGTCATCGCCTCCGATCACGGCTTCGCCGATTACACGCATATCATTCACCCCAACGTTGCGTTGGTGCGCGAAGGCTTGCTGCACAAACGCCAGGGCAATTATCGCGGCGATGTGTGGATTCAACCCGAAGGCGGCGAAGCGTCGCTTTATATACGCGACAAAGCCAAGCGGGCAACGCTGACACCCAAGCTCAAACAGTATTTGGAAACGCTGCCGGGCGTTGCCGCCGTTTACACGAGCGACGACGCCAAGCGACTGGGCATTCCCACACCGGACGCCACCGATCAAGCGCCGGATCTGTATCTGGTCGCCAAATCCGATTACGCCTTCATGGAAGGCACGGAAGAACCTCTCGTCACGGATGTGAAGCCGGCCCGCGGGGCTCATGGCTATCTCAACAGCGAAGCAGACATGCAGGCGCTTTTCATCGCTTCGGGCGCGCATATTCGGCCCGGCGTCGATCTGGGCACGATCAGCAATTTGCGCGTTGCGCCCACGATTGCGCGAATTCTGGGCATTTCGCTGCCAGCAGCCAAACAACCGCCTCTCACGGATATCTTGCAGTGAGAACTGCACTGCAGATTTCAACGCTACAGATTTGCATCTGAAAGCCGAAAACATTAAAAACAGGTGCAGGGGTCGTAATCTCCCCGTGTTTTTTATCCGTCGACCCGGCAGCGCTCGGGTCGATAGCCCAGGGTCGTGTCGTCGATCCGAGGTTTCA
>DATJMR010000187.1:0-5230 GCA_035508595.1 Dyella sp. | reverse complement strand
CGATTCAAGGGTGCCCCACAGCGTGTCCGGCTGGCATAGGTGAGGCCGTTTCACGAGCCGTTTCACCTATGCTGGCGGGGCTTTAGCTGCTTTTTCGATGCCATTTGTGAGCGCATCGCACCCATCCACCTGTCCCAAGGTTGCCTGACTGACTGCGGGACCGGGCCCTGAGCTTGGTTGCCGGCCCGTACCAGATCCCCATTCATGTCCCAAACCGTACTTACTGAAACGTTTTTCACTCAATTCGACCTGCATCCGCTGCTGCAAAAAGGCCTCGACGAGGCCGGTTTTGCTCGCTGCACACCGATTCAGGCGCTAACCCTTCCGATGGCCCTTACCGGCCGCGATGTGGCCGGCCAGGCCCAGACAGGCACCGGCAAGACCTGCGCCTTCCTGGTGGCCATGATGAATCGGCTGCTGACGCAACCGGCCGTGGCCGAGCGCAAGGATGCCGATCCGCGAGCGCTGGTGATTGCGCCCACGCGCGAACTGGCCATCCAGATCGAAAAGGACGCCAAGAACATCGGCCGCTACACCGGCCTGCGTACCGCGCTGATCTACGGCGGCGTGGACTACGACAAACAGCGCCAGCAGCTCAAGGATGGCTGCGACATCATCATCGCCACGCCCGGCCGTTTGCTCGATTACTACAAGCAAAACGTGTTCGGCTTCAACGGCGTGGAAGTGATGGTGATCGACGAAGCCGATCGCATGTTCGATCTGGGCTTCATCAAGGATGTGCGCTTCATCTTCCGCCGCTTGCCCGCGCGCGAACAACGCCAGGTGCTGCTGTTCTCCGCCACGCTGTCGCATCGCGTGCTGGAGCTTGCTTACGAGCACATGCACAACGCCGAGAAGCTGGTGGTGGAGACGGACAACGTCACCGCCGATCGCGTGCGTCAGCAGGTGTACTTCCCCGCCAAGGAAGAAAAGATGCCGCTGCTGCTCAACTTGCTTGAGCAAACCAAGGCCGAGCGCAGCATCATTTTCGTGAATACGAAGGCCGCTGCCGAGCGCATCACCGACCGCGTCAAACGGCAGGGTTATCGCGTGGGCGCGCTTTCCGGCGACGTGCCGCAGCTCAAACGCCAGAAACTGTTGCAGCGTTTCCAGGATGGTCAGCTCGATATTCTGGTCTGCACCGACGTGGCGGCGCGCGGTCTGCACATTCCGGCCGTCAGTCACGTATTCAACTACGACTTGCCGCAAGACGCCGAAGACTACGTGCATCGCATCGGACGCACCGCGCGCCTGGGCGCCGAGGGCGATGCGATCAGTTTCGCCTGCGATCTGTATGCGATGTCGCTGCCGGATATCGAAACCTACATCGGCCAGAAGATTCCCGTGGCAACCATGGATCCGGCGTTGCTGCTGATGCCCGAGCCCAAGCAGATCGATGCGCAGTTTGCCGCCGATGCGGCGGCCGATAGCGCGGCATTCGGCGACAAAGTGGTGGCGCACGGCGACAGCAAGAAGTCGGGAGGCTCGCGTCGCGGTCGCGGCGGACGCAACGGCGAGCGCCGCGAGGATCGTCCGCGCAAGCCGCGCGAAGAAAAGCCCGTCACAACAAGCGGCAAAACACGCGCCGATGCGCTCCCATCCCCTGCCGTCGCGCAGGAGCGTGTGGAAGGGGAAGGCCAGCGCCGCCGTCGTCGCGGCGGTCGCGGTCGGCGACGTTCGGGCGCGGCGCCGGTCGCCGAGATGACGGTCAATCAAAACGCTTCCAACGGCGCTAGCCGCCCTTCGCGGCAAGTGGTGGCGCAATCGCCGTCGGGCGAACATCCCGCGCCGCAGAAGGCCGGTTTTTTCCGGCGGCTCGCGCGCCTGTTTACGGGCCGCTGAACCAACGCGTGCGTTGCCGGCGAAATTTTTGGCAACGCATCCGGCCAGGGTGCGCACAACGCGAACGCTTCCCTTATCCTTGCGCCCATCCAATCACCTTCTAGGATGGGCAACGCGGTGATCCGCTTCGATCAGGTCAGCAAGCGTTATGAAGGGGGGCATGAAGCCCTTTCGCAGCTTACATTCGAAGTCGCCAAAGGCGAGATGGCGTTTGTGACCGGCCATTCCGGCGCCGGCAAGAGCACCTTGCTCAAATTGCTCGCGCTGATCGAGCGTCCCTCGCATGGGCACATCACGCTCGATGGGCAAAGTCTTGCCAAGATTGGTCGCGCGGGCGTTCCCAAGTTGCGCCGCAGCCTCGGCATGGTGTTTCAGGACCACCGTCTGCTGATGGATCGCACCGTATTCGCCAATGTCGAGTTGCCGCTGGTCATCGGCGGCGTGGCGCCGCTGGAGCGTGGCCGTCGCGTGCGTGCCGCGCTGGAGAAAGTGGGCTTGCTCGATTACGAAAGGCAATTGCCCGCATCGCTTTCCACGGGCGAGCAGCAGCGCGTGGGCATCGCGCGCGCCATCGTCGCCAAGCCGAGCGTGCTTATCGCCGACGAACCGACCGGCAACCTCGATCCGCAGCTCGCCTTCGAAGTCATGGGATTGTTTGCCGAATTTCAACAGGTCGGGACCACCGTGCTGGTGGCGACCCACGATCTGCCACTGATCAAGCGAATGAGAAAACGCGTGGTCGTGCTCGATCATGGGCGTCTGGTTGCGGACGTCTCTGCGGAGGAGGTGCTATGAGCGCATCGACCGACATGCAGACGCCGACACCCGCGCGCAGCGAGCGCAGCCATCGTCGCCCGGTATCGAGTTGGCGCGAGCATCACAGCTGGAGCGCGGGTGCGAGTTTGCGCCGCCTCGCCTCCAAGCCCGTGGGTACCTTGCTCACCGTTGCTGTGATGGGGTTGGCGCTGGCGCTGCCGCTGGCGTTTTACATGCTGTTGTCGAACGTGCAAACGCTCGGCGACGCGCTAGGGCGCAATCAGGTCGTCAATGTTTTCCTGAAACCGGATCAGGTCGCCGGCAATGCGCAGATGCTGGCCAAGCAGATCGGCCAGCACGATGGCGTGGCGAATGTCACGGTGAAATCGCCGCAGCAGGGCATGGACGAATTGAGCAAGATGCAAGGCTTCTCCGATGCCCTGCATGCGCTCGACGACAATCCACTGCCTTTCGTGCTGCAGGTGCAACCGCAGGACGGCATTTCCGCCGAGGCGGCCGGCCATCTCGTGGACGATCTGCGCGGTATGCAAGGCGTGGATATGGTTCAGGACAGCGGCACCTGGCGCCAACGGCTGGATGCCTTGCTTGGCGTGGGCAATCGCGCGGTGCTGATTCTGGCGGCGTTGTTTGCGCTGGCGGTGTTGCTGGTGGTCGGCAATACCGTGCGCGTGGATATCACCAGCCGCGCCGAAGAAATCGGCGTGCTCAAGCTGATCGGCGCGAGCCGCGCCTTCGTGCGGCGTCCCTATCTCTATGCGGGTGTCTGGTACGGTCTGTTCAGCGGCATTTTGGCGGTAGGGTTGGCGATCGCCATCGAATTTGCCCTGGCCGAACCGGTCGCACGGCTCAGTCAGGTTTACGAAGGGAAATTCCAGGCCGGCGGCTTGCCGCCGTGGTTGCTGTTGGCGGTGCCTGTTGCGGCGGCTGTTTTGGGCTGGTTGGGCGCACGCCTGGTGAGCGCCTGGCAGTTGCGCAGGGCGGCGTAAATCGGCCGGTATCCAAGCGCGGATGTGGCGAGCGGTGAAGCCGTTCGCACAGCCCGGTGCCTGTCTGATTCACCATAGCCGAGGGCTGGCGGCACCGTCGTGACGCGGCTGTTTCCTCACAACCGGATAGAATGATGTGCCTACAGGCGCAGGGGGCGCTTGCCGACATATGGAGCACGGAAGCCACGCAAAACCGGGACGGTGGGGTTTTTGATGAGTTCAAGCATCAGCAGCCGTGACCTGAGCACCGCGCCGCGCGTGCTGGTGGTCGATGGCTCCAAAGTGGTTCGTCAGCTGATTTCGCGCGTGCTGCAGACGGAATTGCCGCAGGCCGAAGTGGTCGGTTGCGGCACCGGTGCCGAAGCGCATCGGCTGCTCGAGAGCGGTGTGTTCGACTTCATCACCATCGCGTTGCGCTTGCCCGATATGGACGGTCTGGAGCTGGCGCGTTACGTGCGCGAATCCGCACCGCAAATCTACGTGCCTATCGTGGTGGTGTCCGGCGATGTGGACGATCGCCTGCATCGGCGCGCTTTGGGCGAACACGTTACCGACTACTTCGACAAATCGCTCGGCTTCCAGGCGCTGGCGGAATTTATCCGCGGTTATGTGCGCCCGGAAAGCATGGCCGATGGTGTAGTGCTGTATGTGGAAGACAGTCGCGTCGTCGCGTTGGCGACCCGGCGCATGCTGGAAAAAATCGGACTCACCGTGCGCCATGTGGTGAGCGTGGAAGATGCACTGGCGCTGCTGGAAACCGAGCGTTCGCAAGGAGCCGTTGGCGCGGACTTGGTGCTCACCGACGTCAGCCTCAAAGGCGAGTTGACCGGCGGCGATCTGCTGAAATTCATCCGCCTCGATTTCGGCTACGGCAAAGGCAAGCTGCCGGTGTTGGTGATGACGGGCGACGAGAATCCGGACAATCAAGCCGCATTGATCCGCGCGGGCGCGAACGATCTGGTGGAAAAACCCGTTGAAGAAAAATTGCTGGTGACCAAGCTGCTGTTCCAGTTGCGCGTAGCGCAACATCTGCGCGCTCGCGAGCGCGCCGGGACGCTCTGATCGATTCAGGCCGACGCTTCGCATAGGTGGAGGTTCGCATACGCACGGCGAACCTAATCGCTATGATTCGGAAATGGCTACCGAACAGCACCCCGCGCCGATGAGCGAAGAAGAACGCATCAAACTCGAGCCATCCTGGAAAAGCCGCATCGGCGATTACTTGCAACGCCCCGAGATGCGCGCGTTGTCCGAATTTCTGCGTGCGGAAAAACGCGCCGGCAAGGTGATTTATCCGCCGGGCCCGGAGATCTTCAACGCGTTTCACCACACACCCTTCGAGGCGGTGCGCGTGGTGATTCTGGGGCAGGATCCGTATCACGGCCCGGGGCAGGCGCACGGTTTGTGCTTTTCGGTGCGGCCTGGCGTACCTGCGCCGCCGTCGCTGGTGAACATCTTCAAAGAGATTCAGCGCGATCTCGGCATCTCGCCCCCCGATCACGGCTGCCTGACTCCGTGGGCGGATCGCGGGGTGCTGTTGCTCAACGCGGTACTTACCGTGGAGCAGGGCCTGGCTGCCTCGCACCAGGGCAAAGGGTGGGAAGGTTTCACCGACGCGGCGATTG
>DATJMR010000186.1:0-2066 GCA_035508595.1 Dyella sp. | reverse complement strand
CAAGCCGCTTTCTTCAGTAGCCCACGTCAGCGATCTGGCATGACAGACGTCATCCAGGGGGTACCGGGCACCCCCGCCCCCAGGGTATCCTGATAGGCGTGCGCCGGCGTTTTCCCATACGCGGCGCAGTGCGGGCGGGCGCATCGCGCCCCTTGGGCGCCTAGCCCTCCAACGCACGCAAAACATCCTGCCGGCCTGCTTCGCGTTGGGCGCGAGGCGCTGGCAGATTCGAGGAGAGTAGTCATGGGTGTCACCGATCAGCTGCGCGAATTGCGCGAATTTGGCGGCAAGCCGCGGACCACCGGCCTGGACGATGCCACCATCGAGCGTATGGCCGCGTTGGACCCGCAACTCGCACAAGCGATTTCCGAAGCGGTGGCGCGTCATCGCCAATTGCGCGCCGAGCTCGGCGATTTCCTGAAACGGGATGAAGCCGAGCAGCTGACGCAAGCGCAGCAGTATTTCGTCAACTTTTATCCGGACGATGCGATCAATCCGTATCTGCCGGCCACCGCGCGCGGCCCGTGGGTGATCACGATGAAAGGCGCCGTGGTGCACGACAACGGCGGCTACGGCATGTTGGGTTTCGGCCACAACAATCCGGCGATCGACGAAGCGCTCGCGCGTCCGCAAGTGATGGCCAACGTGATGACGCCCAGCGTGTCGCAGATGCGTTTCACGCAAGCGATGAATCGCGAACTCGGCCGCCATCGCGGCAACAATCCGTATACGCGTTATCTGTGCCTGAATTCCGGCTCGGAAGCGGTGGGTCTGGCGTGCCGCATCGCCGACGTCAATGCCAAATTGATGACCGATCCGGGTGGTCGTTATGCGGGCCGCAGCATCAAACGCATCGCGGTCAAAGGCGCTTTTCACGGTCGCACCGATAAACCTGCTTTGTATTCGGATTCCTCGCGCCGTACGTATGTGCAGCACTTGGCGAGTTATCGCCACGAAGATTCCGTGATCACGGTCGCGCCGTACGATCTGGCGCAGCTGGAAGCGGCATTCGCCGATGCGGACAAGCACGGCTGGTTTATCGAAGCCATGTTCCTGGAACCGGTGATGGGCGAAGGCGATCCGGGACGTTCGGTGACACCGGCGTTCTATCAAGCCGCACGCGAGCTGACCGAATCGCACGGCTCGCTGCTTCTGATCGATTCCATCCAGGCGGGCTTGCGCGCGCACGGCGTGCTGTCGATCGTGGACTATCCGGGCTTTGAAAAGCTGGCGCCACCGGATATGGAAACGTTCTCCAAAGCGCTCAACGCCGGCCAATATCCGATGTCGGTGCTGGCCGTTGGCGATCGCGTCGCGAACCTGTATCGCAAGGGCATCTACGGCAACACCATGACCGCCAATCCGCGCGCGCTGGATGTGGCGCTGGCCACGATGGATCAGCTCACCGACGAAGTGCGCGCCAACATCCGTGTCCGCGGCAAGGAATTCGTCGACAAGCTCAATGCATTGAAGGACGAACTCGGTGGCCTGATTACCAAGGTTCAGGGCACGGGTTTGCTGTTCTCGTGCGAACTGGCGCCGCAATTCAAATGCTACGGCGCGGGCTCCACCGAGGAATACCTGCGCGAACGCGGCATCGGCGTGATCCACGGCGGGGCCAATTCGCTACGCTTCACCCCGCACTTCAAGATCACCGGTGCGGAAGTGGACATGGTGATTGACCACGTGCGCCACGCCCTGCTCGAAGGCCCGCGCAAAACCGAGGCCCAGGCAGCCTGACCGGAAAACCGGGACTGGGGAACGGGGAACATAAAGCGCTGCGAAACGCCCAGGTTCCCCGTTTTGCCATCCCCGTTCCCCTGCCTCTTCACACGACATAGACTGCGTCGGCCGGGACCACCACCGGCCCCACCTTCAGGAGGAAGCATCATGTCCATGCGTTTGAGCCTGCTCGCCGCGAGCGCCGCCCTGGTTTTCGCCACCGCCGCGTTTGCCACCACCCCGCAAAGCACGTCCGCGTCCGGCAAGACGATGTCCTCATCCCAGCAGAAAATGGCCGATTGCAGCCACGCCGCCAAAGGCAAGACCGGCGCCGACTACAAGAC